>NZ_JACCQA010000012.1:0-223552 GCF_015712215.1 Burkholderia sp. 9779_493 | reverse complement strand
GCCCGACCCGCCGCCGACCCCGCCGCCGGTGGCGCCGCTACCGCCTTCGCCCGCACCGTTCGGGCCACCGCCCGGCTTCACATGGCCGGCCGACCCGCTGTGCGAACGCATGCCGTGCTTCGCGCCATGCCGCTGCGTGCCGGCCGGCGGGGGCGGCGCGGTCGTATTGCCGTTGGTGCCCGGCGTCGACATGTCCATCGACGGATTCGGCGCGCCGGTGCCCTCGTCCGAGCGCTGCGAGTTCTGCGCCCATGCGGCCGGTGCGGCCGCGACGATCGCGACGGCTGCGCACGCCAGCACGTGCCGCGCGACACACTTCGATTCGAATGCTGATTTCATGGCGTTTTCTCCCTGTGGGTGATCGCTTGATGGAAATTCCTGCTCCGGTCTTTCAGCAAGGCCCATGCCGTCGTCGGCACGTTCGCGACCCGGCACGCGGTTTGCGTCCGCCGTGTTCGCACGACCGTCCTGTGATTCCATACGGAGCCCCTTGCCTTATGCCTTCCGCTTCTGCTTCCCACGCGCACGCCAAGTCGCACGGCAAACGCCACACGCGCCGACCCGGCCGCGCGCGCAGCGCCGACCCGACCCACCGCAAGCGCTGGTCCGGCGAAGTCACGCAAAAAAGCGATGCACTCGACATCGAGCCCGACATCTTCAAATCCGACGATCCGGCCGCGATCGCCGCGTCGCTGAAGCGCTCGGCCGAACACAGCCGCCGCCGCAAGGCGTCGCCGTTCCAGTCGGCGATGTCGATGCTGAACTTCTACGTGAACCGCGCGGGCCGCAACCTGCCGAAAACACGCCGCGCGACGCTCGAACGCGCGAAGCGGAAGCTGCGCGAGGCATTCGGCCGCAAGCCCTGACGGCTGGCGCGCCGCCTCTCTCCCCCTGCTGCGATCACACGCATGCATGAAACGCTCTGGTATCTGATCATCGGCGCGGTGCTGCTCGGCATGGGCGTCGTGACGTCCACGCTGCGCCACCTGCCCTGCAGCTCGGCCATGATCTATCTGGTGCTCGGCGTCGCGCTCGGTCCGACCGGCGCCGACCTGCTGCACCTCGACCTCGAACGCGACGGGCGCCTGCTGCGCGAGATCGTCGAAGTCGCGCTGCTCGTGTCGCTGTTCGCGATCGGGCTGCGGTTGCGCGTGCCGCTGTCCGACAAGCTGTGGCTCGTGCCGTGCCGTCTCGGGCTGCTCGCGATGGTCGTCACCGTGCCGCTGCTCGCCGTCTGCGCGGTGCTCGCGCTGGGCCTGGGCTGGGGCCCCGCGCTGCTGCTCGCGGCGATCCTCGCGCCGACCGACCCCGTGCTCGCGCACGACGTGCAGGTGCACGATCCGGGCGATCGCGACCTGGTGCGCTTCGCGCTGTCCGGCGAAGGCGGGATGAACGACGGCATCGCGCTGCCGTTCGCGCTCGCGGGGCTCGCGCTGTGCGGCGCACCGGGCGCGACGCACGGTATCCCGCCGTTGTCCGGCACGTTCGCGCTGGTCGCGCTATGGGGCATCGCGGGCGCGGCCGCGATCGGCGGCGGACTCGGCTGGGTCACGACGAAGACGATCGGCTGGCTGCGCACGCGGCACGCGCAGGCGCTCGGCCTCGAAGGTTTCTTCGCGCTCGCGCTGATCGTGCTGTCGTTCGGCGCCGCGCAGCTCGCGCATACGTTCGGCTTCATCGCGACGTTCGCGGCCGGCGTCGCGATGCGGCGCGTCGAGCATCGCGCGAGCGGCGACCGCCCGCCGCGCGAAGTGATCGGCCAGATCGATTCGGAAGACGTCGTCGCGACCGAGAAGCATCCGGAGAAAGCGCATGCGTTCATGGCCGAATCGGTGCTCGGCTTCACGATCGAGCTCGAACGGATCGCCGAGGCGATCGTGATGACGATGGTCGGCAGCGTGCTCGCGACGCTGCCCGGCCCGCTGCTCACGTGGGGCGCCGTCGCGCTGGCCGCCGTGCTGTTCGTCGCGGTGCGCCCGCTCGCGGTGCTGGTCACGCTGGCCGGCTCGCGTGCGACGCATGCGCAGCGGCGGCTGATGGCGTGGTTCGGCATTCGCGGGATCGGCTCGTTCTACTATCTGCTGTTCGCGCTCGAGCACGGACCGTCCGACGTCGTGCGCCCGCTCGCGGCGCCGGTGCTGGCGGTGGTGTCCGCGTCGGTAGTCGCGCACGGGATTTCCGCGACGCCGCTGATGAACTGGTATTACCGGCTGCAGCAGCATCGGCGCTGACGGCTCACGCATCGGCGCCGAGCCGCGCGCGCATCGCCGCGGTGATGCGCTGGCGCGTCTTCGCATAACCTTCCCACGGGTCGCGCTTCAGCGTATCCAGCCGTTCGTGCAGCGTGTCGATCGTCCATTGCGCGCCGCCCGTCGTCGCGGGCACCTCGTCCCAGTCGAGCGGCACCGACACGCCCATGCCGGGCCGCGCGCGCACCGAATACGCGGCGATCGTGCTCGCGCCGCGGCCGTTGCGCAGATAGTCGACGAAGATCTTGCCGCGCCGGTGGCGCGGCCCCATCGTCGCGGTGAAACGGTCGGGCAGCGTGCCGGCGACGTGCTGCGCGACCGCGCGCGAAAAGTCCTTCACGTCGTCCCAGCCCGCATGCCGCGTGAGCGGCACGACGACGTGCAGCCCCTTGCCGCCGCTCGTCTTGCAGAACGATACGAGCCCGAGTTCGTCGAGCAGCCCGCGCACGAGCTGCGCGGCGTCGATCATCGTGCGCCACGGCAGCGCCGGGTCGGGATCGAGGTCGAACACGATGCGGTCGGGCCGCTCGATGTTCGACGCGTGCGCGTTCCACGTATGCAGCTCGACCGTGCCCATCTGCGCGGCGCCGAGCAGCGCGTCGACGCTGTCGATCGACAGCAGCGGCCCGTGGCCCGGGTCGAGCCCTTCGTGCTGCGTGACGAACGGAATCTCGCGGCGTTCCGCGTGCTTCTGGAAGAACAGTTCGCCGGCGATGTCGCCGGGTGCGCGCACGAGCGACACGGGCCGGCCTTTCAGGTCGGGCAACAGCCACGGTGCGACCCATTGCCAGTACCGCGCGAGATCGAGCTTGCGCGTGCCGCTTTGCGGATCGAGCACGCGCTCGGCATGCGTGATGCGCACGCGGCCGATCGTATCGTCGCCGGTATCGGCATCGGCGCGCGCGGCGCGCGCCTGGCCCGTGCTCGCGTGACGATCGGTGCGCGACGCACGCCGCGGCTTGTCCCGCGTAGTCGAACGCTGATCCATCGCCCCCTCCGTTTCCGTGTGTGTCGGCATCTCGCGGACGATCTGCTCCGCCGGCTTGTCGTCGCGCAACGCGATGAACGCGGCCTGCCGCACGATGCCGTCACCGGTCCATTCGGCGAATTCGCATTCGGCGACGAGCGTCGGCTCGACCCAGTGCACGCGCGTGCGCGTGCGTTCGCGCGGCGGCGCATCGAACGGCATCGTGTCGCGCTCGTGCTTGCGCAGGATCGCGGCGAGACGGTCGAGCATCCGCGCGTCGAAGCCGGTGCCGACGCGGCCGACGTAGCGCAGCGGCCCCGGCCCGCGTCGCCGTTTGCCGGCCGGCGCCGGTTCGTGCACGCCGAGCAGCAGCGCGCCGAAGCCGTGCCGGCTGCCGGACGGCTCCGTAAAGCCGCCGATCACGAACTCCTGCCGGCGCCGGCATTTGAGCTTGATCCACGCGGGCGAACGGCCAGCGCGGTAGCGCGACTCCGCGCGCTTGCCGATCAGCCCTTCGAGGCCGGTGTCGCAGGCGCTCGCGATCAGCGATGCGATGTCCTCGCCGAGATCGGGCGAAAAGCGCACGCGCGCCGGGTCGCAGTTCGCGAGCAGCGGCTCGAGCAATGCACGACGGGCGGTGAGCGGCGCGTCGCGCAGATCGTAGCCGTCGAGATAAGGCAGATCGAACACGAAGAAAGTGATCGTGTCCGAACGGTCCGTGCCGAACGCGTTCTGCAGCGCCTGGAAATCCGGCAGGCCGTTGTCGCCTAGCACGACGGCCTCGCCGTCGAGCCACGCGTCGTCGACGTCGAGCGCCGCGAGCGCGTCGCGCTGCGCGCGCAGCTTCGCGGTCCAGTCCCGGCCTTCGCGCGTCATCAGCGTGACGCGTCGACGCGCGCCCTTCCCGGCAATGCGCGCGAGGATTCGATAGCCGTCGAACTTCAGTTCGTAGCACCAGCCGCCCTGAGTCGGCGGCGCATCGACCAGCGTCGCGAGTTGCGGCGCGACGCGCTCGGGCAGCGGCGCGCGCACCGCGCCTTCGACTTGCGACGGTTCGGTGGGGCGCGGACCTTCGTGACTTTCGGGGCTTTCGCGTCGCGCGGCACGTGCATCGCCATTCGCGCCATCCGCGCTGTTCGATCCGCGACGCCGCGCAGCATGCTTGCGCGCCGCGCCGTGGGACGCATCGTCACGCACACTCCCCGGCCGCTCGCCGACGACGTCGAATTCATCGGCGCTGCGCGCGTCGTCGTCGCGCTCCTTGATCAGCAGCCACTGCTCCTGACGCCCCTCCTGCCGCCCGCTGCGCACGAGCGCCCAGCCGCCGTGCAGCTTTTCGCCGTCGAGCCGGAACGTCAGCTTGCCGGCCCGATAGCCTTCGCGCGCATGCGCGATGCCGCCATCGGGCGTCCACGTACCTTCGTCCCACACGACGACCGACCCCGCACCGTAATGCCCGGCCGGAATCTCGCCTTCGAACGACGCGTATTCGAGCGGATGATCCTCGACGTGCACGGCGAGCCGCTTCACCTGCGGATCGAAGCTCGGCCCCTTCGGCACGGCCCACGACTTCAGCGTGCCGTCGAGTTCGAGCCGGAAATCGTAGTGCAGCCGGCGCGCGTGGTGCTCCTGGATCACGAAGCGCAGCGGATGGCCTGCGCGTGCGGCAGGCTTCGCGTTTGGCTGCGTCCCCGCTTTCGTCTGCGCCTTCGCACGACGCTTGCCGTGTGCGCCTTCGGGTTCGGGCGTCGCGCCGAAATGGCGCTTGCGGCGATACGGATCGAGCTTGCCGGCCATCGCGTCACCTCGTCGGAGTCGAAGTCGAAATCGGCGTCGGCGTCATCGACGTCATGCCGCGTGCTTGCGGCGCGCGGCGGTCTTCTTCGCCGCAGGGTCGCTCGCCGCGCCGCGTTTCGCTGCAGTCCGCTTCGCCGCGGTTTTCGTCGCGGCGCCTTTCGATGCGGACTTCGCCGCCGGCTTGCGGCGCGCGCCGCTCCGCGATGACGACGACGACGCCGCCTCGTCCTCCGCTTCGTCGCGCGCCTCGCGCAGATCCGCCGCGCGTGCGCCGGCTCCGCCCTTCAGGCTGCGCTTCAGCAACTCGGTGAGATCGACCACGTTGCTCGCCGCGCGGCCGGTCTGCGCGGGCCGGTCCTCGATCTCCTCGATCTTGCCGGCGCGCACCTTGCGCTCGACCAGTTCGAGGATGTCGTCGCGGAACGTGTCGTGATATTCGTCGGGGGTCCATTTGCCCGACATGTCGTCGATCAGCTTCTTCGCCATCCCCAGCTCGCGCGCGGTGACGCCCGCGCCCTTCGCGTCGTCGGCCGGCACCGACAGCTCGTCGAGCGGCCGCAATTCCTCCTGCCAGCGCAGCGTATCGAGCGCGAGCATCGGCCCGACCGGGATCAGCGCCCCCAGATGCTGGCGGTCGCGCATCACCACGAGCGCGATGCCGATCTTGCCGCTGTCCTTCAGCGCGTCGCGCAGCAGCGCATAGACCTTCTCGCCCTTGCGGTCCGGCACCAGGTAGTACGGCGTGTCGAGATAGAGGAACGACACGGCGTCCTCGTCGACGAAGGTCAGGATGTCGACGGTCTGCGTCGATTCCGGGTTCGCCGCGCGGATTTCGTCGTCGGTGAGCACGACGTAGCGCTCCTTCTCGTACTCGTAGCCGCGTACGATGTCCTCGCGCGTGACCTCCTTGCCGGTGCGCTTGTTGATCTGCCGATAGCCGATCGGGTCCATCGAGCGCTTGTCGAGCATCCGGAACGACGGCTTCACGGTGCGCGTCGCCGGAAACAGCTGCACGGGCACGTGCACGAGCCCGAAGCTGATCGCGCCTTTCCATATCATCCGCGGTGCCATGCGTGTTCCTCCTTGCCGAATGCGCGCCCGCCCGCGGGCAGGCGCGCCGTACGGCGCGCGCCGCTGTCGGCCCTATGCCGGCAGCTCCGCCGCCTGCTGTTCGCGCGCCCACACGCGATGCTGGCCGAGGTGGTCGGACAGCGTGTTCAGCACCTTGTCGAGATCGACGGGCTGGCCGACGCACACGCCTTCGGCCGGGTCCGGCAGATGCGCGGCGCTGAGCAGTTGCCGGCCCGACCCGACGGCCGCGATCGGCTTCAGGTGCTTGAACGCCTCGCGCACGAAATGGCGGGCGTCGGCGCTGTGCGCGAGATCGCGGCCATCGCCGTCACCGCCGCACACGAACACCGCGTCGAACATCACCGACGGCATGCCGACGAGCGTCGCCTCCGGCACGATGCCGCCGATCGGCGCGAGTGTCGGCGCGACGATCGTCGGCACCGCGTGCGCGGCCTGCAGCGCGTCGCGCACCTGTTCGACCAGCACCGGGTTCACGCCGGGCGTCGCGATCAGCGCGATCTTGCGCGAGTGGATGCCGGGCTTCGCGCGGCCGATCAGGCTCAGCGCGGGCGAGCGTTGCGGCACGGCCGGCGTCGCGGCCGCCTGCGGCGCGGGCAACCCGAGCCGTTCGGCGACCTGCGCGGCGAGCCCCGCGTCGAAGCGCGCGATGATCTCGTTGACCACCCGCTCGCGAATGTGCGGCTGCGTCACCTTGCCGAGTTCGAAGCAGTACGCGTCGCGGATATGCCGCTGCTCGATGTCCATCATGCTCTGGTAGAACAGCGCGGCCTGCGAGAAATGGTCGGCGAACGATTCGCTGCGCACGCGCACCTTGTGGCCTTCGAGCGGCTCGGGCACGGTCTCGAACCCGCCGCCGGCAGGCGCGGGCGGCGTCTCGCGCGGCCAGCCGCCGCTCGTCGAGTTCGGCTCGTACGACGCCTGGCCGACGTTGATCGTCTGCCGGTGCAGCGCGTCGCGCTGGTTGTTCGCGAACGGGCACACCGGCCGATTGATCGGGATCTCGTGGAAATTCGGTCCGCCAAGCCGGCTCAGCTGCGTATCGGTGTACGAGAACAGCCGCCCCTGCAGCAGCGGATCGTTCGTGAAGTCGATGCCCGGCACCACGTGGCCCGGGTGAAACGCGACTTGTTCAGTCTCCGCGAAGAAGTTGTCGGGGTTGCGGTTCAGCGTCATCCGGCCGATCGGCCGCACCGGTACGAGCTCTTCCGGCACGAGCTTGGTCGGGTCCAGCAGGTCGAAGTCGAATGTGTCCGCATCGGCCGGATCGATCATCTGCACGCCGAGTTCGAACTCCGGATAGTCGCCGCGTTCGATCGCCGTCCACAGGTCGCGCCGGTTGAAATCCGGATCGTGGCCGGCGATCCGCTGCGCCTCGTCCCACAGCAGCGAATACGCTCCGCTCACGGGCCGCCAGTGGAATTTCACGAAACGCTCGACGCCGGCCGCGTTCACGAAACGGAACGTATGCACGCCGAAGCCGTCCATCGCGCGATAGCTCGCCGGCAGCGCGCGGTCCGACATCAGCCACAGCACCATGTGCGTGGTTTCCGGCACCAGCGACACGAAATCCCAGAACGTGTCGTGCGCGGACGCGCCGGTCGGCATCTCGTTCGGCGCCTCGGGCTTCACCGCGTGCACGAAGTCGGGAAACTTGATCGCGTCCTGGATGAAGAACACCGGCATGTTGTTGCCGACGAGATCGTAGTTGCCTTCCTCGGTATAGAACTTCACCGCGAAGCCGCGCACGTCGCGCACGGTGTCGGCCGACCCGCGCGGCCCCTGCACGGTCGAGAACCGCACGTACACCGGCGTTTCGGCGGCCGGGTCCTGCAGGAACGCGGCCTTCGTGTAGTCGGCCATCGGCTCGTACACGCGGAACACGCCGTGCGCGGCCGAGCCGCGTGCGTGCAC
Organism: Burkholderia sp. 9779_493; assembly: GCF_015712215.1. NCBI lineage: Bacteria > Pseudomonadati > Pseudomonadota > Betaproteobacteria > Burkholderiales > Burkholderiaceae > Burkholderia > Burkholderia sp. 9779_493. The sequence goes on along the minus strand of NZ_JACCQA010000012.1, from coordinate 215,536 downwards.
CACCCGCTCCGGAATGCGCTCGTGATCGAAGTGCGTGATCTTCTCGCGCATGATGAAGTCTTCGAGCAGCGACGGGCCGCGCGCGCCGCCGCGCAGCGTGTTCTGGTTGTCGGCGATCCGCACGCCCTGGTTGGTGCGAAGCGCTTCGCCGTCGGGCCGCGCCCGGTTCTGTTCGAGCTGGCGGGATTTCGCGCTGTCGGGCGGCTGCGTCGGCTGCGTGGGTGGCGTCTTGCCGGCGGATGGGGGATTCGTCATCGCTATCGGTCCTCGTGGCATTCGGATGGGCCGCCGCAGCACGCGCCGACGCGGCGCGCCGCGGCACGCGCGTGCGGACGGCAGGAAAAGCCGGCCCGACGCGCCGCGAACGGCGGCGGAGCCGGCGACGACGTCAGGGCGCGCGCAGCGCCGCGTCGAATTCGGCGGCCGTCACGTCGAGCGTCACGCTGCATTCGATCACGGCGTCCTCGACGCGCGGCTTGTGCTCGTCCACCGCACGCCGCGCGCGGTCGCACAGCTGCGTGCGCACGCGCAGCCGGTCGGCCGTGTCGAGCACCGTGTAACGCTCGATCACGTCCGCATCGAAGCGCATGTCGACCGTGCAGCGCCATTCGCGCGCGTCCTCGTCGGACGGCACGCGCACCCACGACACATGGATCGTCAGTCGCCCGGATGCGTCGTCCGCATGCACGACGACGGTCGACTGCGACGGAAAACCGATCGCGAACGCGTGCTCGAGTTCCGCGACGCGCTGCGACCGGTCGGGCATCACGCTCATCGTCGCACGACGCCCAGCAGCAACGTGACCAGGAAGATCACGACGAAGATGTAGAACAGGATCTTCGCGATTTCGGCCGCGCCGGCGGCGATGCCGCCGAAGCCGAACACGGCGGCAATGATCGCGATGACGAAAAAGATGATGGCGTATCGAAGCATGGAACCCTCCTGGATGACAGCGGTCGTCACTAAACGTCGGCGCCGGTCACGCATCGTGCTTGTGTTTCGGTTTGCCGTGCGTGGGCGTGGAAGCCATTTTCTCGAGCTCTTTCTCGCTCATCGACTTGGCCATCGATTTCGACGGCGGTTTCAGGTCCTTCATTTTCGTGTCACCGCGCTTGGCCGACAGCGCGGCGCCTGCGGCGCGCTGCTGGGCCTGGGATTTGGCTGGCATGATTGCGCTCCTCTCGTTGGCGCGCGGGCCGACGCGACGGACGGCACGCGCGTGGTTGGAACAGTGGGGCCGTCACGCGGCGTCGCGACGCCGCAGATCGGCCGGCGGAATCTTCATCGCCTGGCGATACTTGGTCACCGTGCGACGCGCAAGAAGAATGCCGCGGCCCGCGAGGTTTTCCGCGAGCGCGACATCGGACAGCGGATCGGTCTGCCGCTCGGCCGCGATCATGTCGCGGATCAGCACCTTCGCGGCCGACGCCGAACACACGCCCTTGCCGGCTGCTTCCAGCTTGCGCGGGAAGAAATGCTTGAACTCGAACGTACCGTGCGGCGTGGCCATGTACTTGTTGCCGGTCGCGCGCGAGACCGTCGATTCGTGCAGGTCGAGCTCTTCCGCGATGTCGCGCAGCACCAGCGGCTTCATCGCGATCTCGCCGTAGCGGAAGAAATCGCGCTGCCGCGCGACGATGCACTCGCCCACGCGCTGGATCGTGTCGAAGCGCTTCTGCACGTTGCGGATCAGCCAGCGTGCTTCCTGCAGTTGCTGGCCGAGCGGCGAATCGCGCTCGCCGCTCGACTGCGCGAACAGCGTCGCGTAGCGCTCGTGCAAGCGGGCGCGCGGCAGCACGGCCGGGTTGATCGTCACGATCCACTCGTCGCGCACCTGGCGCACGATCACGTCGGGCACCACGTAGTCGCCGCGCGTGCTGCCGTAGTGATTGCCGGGGCGCGGGTCGAGCCCGCGCACCAGCGCGCACGCCGCGTGCAGCGTCTGCTGATTGCAGCCGAGGCGTCGCTGGATCTCGGCCGTCTCGCGGCGCGCGAGGCGCTCCAGATGTTCGCGCGCGATCGCTTTCGCTTCCGCGAGCGCCGGCGTGCCGGCGGGAATCGCATCGAGCTGCAACACCAGGCATTCGGACAGCGAGCGGGCCGCGATGCCCGGCCGGTCGAGCATCTGCACGAGCCGCAGCGCGACCGCGAGATCCTGCTCCGACAGCAGCCAGGCCGGATCGGCGGCGACCAGCAGTTCAGGCAGTTCCTGACGCAGGTAGCCGTCGTCATCCAGCGCATCGATCACGAGGCGCGCGGCTTCGCGGTCGCGCTTGTTGAGCGGATAGAGCCGCAGCGCATCGTGCAGTTGCTGATGCAGCGACGGCTCGGCGGCGATCCATTCGCCGGGCGACAGGCCGTCGGTGTCGTCACCCTGACGGCTCGTGCCGCGCGGCGCGGGTGCGGCGGTAAACGGCACCTCGCCATCCGGCGGGCGGATTTCGTCGCGCTCGGGCGCCGCTTCGGGCGCGGCGGCTTCGGTCGGCTGCTCGGGCGTTCCGGCAGCGGTGTCATCGTCGCCCTGGCCGTCTTCGAGAAACGGGTTCATGTCGAGCGCCTGGCGCAATTCCTGTTGAAATTCGAGCGAGGACAACTGCAGCAGCCGCAGCGACTGCTGAAGCCTCGGCGTAAGTGCCAGATGCTGTCGCATCTGCAGCGCAAGCGAGACGGGCATCGAAAGCCTCCTGACGGTTCGGTTCGCGGTATGTTTTCACCCTCTTCTACCGGACGTCACGCAGCTTCCGTGCCAGCCGCGCGAAGCGCGAGCCGTCGCGGCTCTCGCGGGTTCGCACCCCGTTTCGCCACGCGTCAAGGCCGCTTTTTTACAAGCCGGGGGGCAAGTTTGGGGCACGCATTTCGCTCGCGGGAAAATGCATGCCGAGGCTGCCGCCCGGCGGCCCCGCCGTCACCGCTTCGCATCGATGCGATCGACCGCCGAACGGTCGAGGAACGCGGTCGTCAACGCCGGCAGATGGCGCAGCAACCACGCGGCCATGTCGCGCTCCTGCTGCAGGATCCGCTCGCAACACGCGCGGATTTCCTCTTCGCCGGCCGCGTGCGCCGCCGCGACGAGCGCGGTGTACGCGGCGATCTGCAGCTGCTCGAACGCATAACCGGCCAGCGCCGTCTTCACGACTTCGTCGTCCGCCAGCATGCCGCTCGCGATCTGCCCGTATGCGGCGACGCGCGCGGCGAGATCCTTGGTCGCCGATGGCGACGTGCCGAGCCGCATCAGGCACGCTTCGACGAGCGCCTGCTGGCCGAGCGTGTCGTCGAGATGCAGCCGCAGCCGGTCCTGCAACTGCGGATAGTGACCGACGCGCTTCAACTGCGCGTCGATCATCGTCTCGGCCTTGCGCTCCATCGCGTACGCATCGCGCAGCCAGTCCTCCAGGTGCTCGTGCTGGTTCGCCATCGCATTTCTCCGGCCGCATCGCGGTGCGGCATGCCGTGACGCGTCGCCGCGACGCGTGCCATCAGTACTGCATCGGCGGCGGCGTGCCCGGCAGCGGCGGGTCGCCCTGCGCGCCGTTCGGGCCCGGCGGCGGCACGTCGGCCGGCTCGCCGACGTTCGCGTCCTTCGGCATCGTGTTGCCCGGCGACGGACGCGTGTCGTAACGCGTATTCGCGTCCGGCATCGTCGTGGTCGACTGCGCGCCGCGGCCGTCCGGCGGCGCGGGCGGCGCCGCCCGCGTGCCGTAGGTGCCGCCGGTCGGTTGCGTGCATGCGCCCAGCGCGCACGCGGCGGCGAACGCACAGGCGCCCACGCGTATCGTCTGGATCGTGTTCATCGAATCCTCCATCGAGGGCTCCAGGCCGGCGCATCGAGCGCCGCTCAGAGCCGGTTGAAATGGAAATCGCCCGCGTACGCGGTCGGTGCGCGGCGCGCCATCATCGTGTCGAATTCGGCCGCGACGCGCGTGAGCGTGCCGCGTTGCCGGTCGACGTCGGCCCGTTCGAGCGCGGCGAATGCATCGGCGTCGAACGTCACGGTCAGCGACGCCGGATGGCCGTCGACCCGAAAGCCGATATGCAATGCGCCGGCCGGCTGTTCCTCGACGTGGAACGGAATCTCGCGCGCCTCGAAATGACGGCCGAGCGTCTCGGCGATGTCGCGCAGCAGGCCGGGTTTCACGCGGATGCTCATTGCAGACCCTCCGTTCGCATCCGCGGCATCGCGCCGGCGGGCCGCGCCCGCACGGGCGGCTCGCGCGACGGCGGATCCCGTTCCGGCGGCGCATGCCCGGGCGGATCGCCCTCCGGTTCCCGATACGGTTCGGGCATGTCCGGCGGCACGTCGTCGGGATCGGGCGGCTCGGGGTCCGGCTCGATGTCGGGAAGCGGCGGTTCGGGCCGTTGCAGCCATTGCGCGGAGTCGTGTTTCATCGGCGTTCCCTCGTTGCGGGGTTCGGGTACGGATCGGCGCGGCGCGCCGCACACCGTGGATTCGCAAGCCGCATGCCCTCCGTGCCGGTCGTCCGCGCGGCGGGAGCGCGCGGGAATCGGCACGCAGGCGCGCGGCTGGCCGCGAAGCGCCATGCCTTCGCTACACCGTTCGCTGCAAATCTTGCAAGCACGCCGCTACGCGTCGTACGCGGCCATCACGAGCCACAGCTCGCGGCCGTCGTCGCGCACGCGCGCGGCGAGCGCGTACGGATCGGACGGCTCGCACGCCCGCTGCAACGCGAAACGGGCGGGCTCGGTTGCGCCGAACGTCTCGTCGCCGAGCGGCCGCACGTCGGCCTTGCCTTCGAACATCCGGCGCTCGGGCCGGTAGATCAGCGGTTCGTGCTTCCACGTATCGAAATGGCTCTTCACCGAATCGAATCCGCCGCCGCATACGTTGACCTCATAGCGCACCCCTGGTCGTCGTTTCGGAATCATCGTCGTGCCTCCCGTCGATGTGCGCAGCAGGCTTCCTGTTGCGCCGTGTCGTGATCGTCGTCATGGTCGTCGCGGTCGCAGCGGCAAGTCGCGTGCCGTCCATGCGCGCCGGGAACGGCCGTTGCGGCACAGGCGGGTCATCGTCACCGATACGGAGCACCGCCATGAAGGATTCGACCCGGCACGGCCACGACGCACCGGCGCACGAGCGGCAGCCCGACCCGCAACCGCCGCTGAAGGAGCACGACCAGACGCGCACGCGCCATTCGGAACGTCATATCGACAAGCAGCTCGAGGACACGTTTCCGGCCAGCGACCCGCCCGCGACCGGCGGCGTCACGCGCATCGAGCCCGACACGCCGCCCGGCACGCACGACGACGGGCCGTGGCAGGAGAAGCGCGAAAGCGACCCCGAGTGACGAGACGGCCGCGCGCACGGCATGCGGTTTGCTGGATCGCAGCACCCGCATCGGCACATTGCTTCACCCAACCCGCAAGGAGAATTTCATGCATCGCGTCAACGAAATCATGTCGCAGGACGTCGTGCGGATCGCCCCGACCGACTCGATCCGTCATGCCGCCCAACTGATGGAGCGCTACGACATCGGCGCGCTGCCCGTGTGCGACAACAACCGGCTGATCGGGATGGTGACGGACCGCGATCTCGCGGTGCGCGCGATCTCGGCCGGCAAGCCGCCGGAGACGCGGATCCACGAGGTCGCGTCCGGCCCGATCGAATGGTGCTTCGACGACGATTCGCTGGACGAGATCCAGCACTACATGGCCGACGCGCAACTGCGCCGGCTGCCCGTCGTCGATCACGACAAGCGGCTCGTCGGCATGCTGTCGCTGGCCGACATCGCGACGCGCACGGCCAGCCCCGAGCGCGACGACGTCGCGAACACGCTGGAAGGCGTGTCGCAACCGAAGCAGACGTGACGGAGCGCTTTTTCCGCTTCGCCCGACCACCCCGCGCGACCCGCTGGGCCCATCCGGGCACGGTCGCGCCCCACGCAGCCAGGAGGAAACCATGCAGACTCCCGATCAAGGTCAGACCCGCATCATCGGCAAGGGCGCCGCGACGGCGGCCGGCCCCGGCCCCGACGTGATGGCAGCCGATACGCTGGAAGGCGACAAGGTTTATACGACCGACGGCGACGATGTCGGCAAGATCAAGGACATCATGCTCGACGTGCGCTCCGGCCGCATCGCGTATGCGGTGCTGTCGAGCGGCGGCATTCTCGGCATCGGCGACAAGCTGCACGCGATTCCGTGGAGCGCGCTGACGCTCGACACCGAGCGCAAGTGCTTCCTGCTGTCGGTATCGTCCGAGCGGATCCGCAATGCGCCGGGGTTCGACAAGGACCACTGGCCGGCAATGGCCGACCCGCAATGGGCCGAGCCGCTGCACGAGTTCTACGGCAGCACCCCGTACTGGAGTGCCGGCGACGAACTCGGGCTGACCGACCCGACCGAGGACCTCGACGATCCGCGTACGCGCGGCCGTCACTGACCGCCCACTGACGCGCGCCGGTTCACCGGCGCCTCCGTTCGACACGCCCCGCCCCGCGCGGGGCGTTTTTTTGTTTCACGATGACTCCAGCCCGGTAGTTCGCTGGACTGCGCCGCAGCTCGATACAGCAGGTTTATCAATAGCTTACGCGCGTCCATCATATGCCGGTGCTTTCTGAAACTTGACCCGGTTTTCCCTCGCGCCGCTCCTATCTGGCTCTTGGAATCCGGGTCGTTCCAAGGAGTCATCATGGCAAAGATCAAGCTCACCAAGACCGCCGTGGAGGCGGCCCAGCCCCAGGCCAAGGATGTTGAACTGCGGGATACCGTGGTGCCCGGCTTCCTGTGCAAGATTACCCCGACGGGCCGCCGGGTGTTCATGCTCCAGTACCGCACGAACTCCGGCCAGCCCCGCAAGCCCTCGCTGGGGCTGTACGGGGAACTGACCGTCGAACAGGCACGAGTCAAGGCACAGGACTGGCTGGCCGAGGTTCGCCGGGGCGGCGACCCCGGCGGCGCCAAGGCCGAGGCGCGCAAGGCGCCCACGATGGCCGAGTTGTGCAAGAAGTTCATGGAGGACTACTCCAAGAAGCGCAACAAGCCCAGCACGCAGGACGGCTATCAGGGCGTCATCGACCGCAACATCATCCCGCTGCTGGGCCGCAAGAAGGTGCATGACGTGAAGCGGCCCGACATTGCCGGGCTGATGGAGAAGCTGGCCTACAAGCCGACCGAGGCGAACAAGACCTTCGGCGTGCTGCGCAAGATGTTCAACCTGGCCGAAGTGTGGGGCTACCGCCCGGACGGCACAAATCCGTGCCGCCACGTCCCGATGTACCCGCCGGGCAAGGAAACCCGGCTCATCGTGGACGAGGAAATGGTGCGGCTCTTCCGCCATCTGGAGAAGCTGGAGGCGGAAGGGCTGGAGAACTACGTCATCCCTCTGGCGATCCGGCTGCAATTCGAGTTCGCCGCCCGGCGCTCCGAAATCTGCCCGCTCGAATGGAGCTGGCTGGACTTCGAGAACCGGCGCGTGGTGTGGCCCGACAGCAAGGTCGGCGGCATTTCCAAGCCCATGAGCGAGGAAGCCTATCGGCTGCTTTCGACGGCGCCGCGCCGGGAGGGCTGCCCTTATGTCCTGCCGTCGCCCAACGACCCGGCCAAGCACCTGACCTTTGGCGAACACTATGGCGGCTGGTGCCGGGTGCTCAAGGCCGCCGGCGTCCCGCACGTCGGCACGCACGGCATCCGCCATCGCTCGACGACCGACATTGCCAATTCTGGCGTACCGACCAAGGTGGGGATGAAGCTGACGGGCCACAAGACCGTGGCGATGTTCATGCACTACGTCCATACCGAGGACAAGCCGGTGCGCGATGCCGCCGAGCTGGTGGCCAGCCGGCGCCAGGCCATCACGGGCGCGCGCCAGCTTGCGGAGGCGGCAGCATGAACACGCGCCGGTCATCCGCAGCATCGTCCGCAGCGCCTTCGGCGCTGCTGGGCGACATTCGGGCACTGATCGAGGCGGCGCGCAAGCGCGCCGCCTCGACGGTGAATAGCGAACTGACGATGCTCTACTGGCGCATCGGCCAGCGCATCCATACGCAGGTCTTGGACGGGCGCCGGGGCGCTTATGGCAAGGAAGTCCTGCCTACCCTGGCGGCGCAGTTGGTGAAGGAGTACGGCAACAGCTTTGCCGAGCAGAACCTGCGCCGCATGGTGCAGTTCGCAGCCACCTTCCCCGACGAGCAGATTCTCGTATCACTGATACGAGAATTGAGCTGGACGCACTTCATCGCCCTGATCCCGCTGAAAGACCCGCTCCAGCGGGACTATTACGCGCAGATGGCGAGCGTCGAACGCTGGAGCGTGCGGACGCTGCGCGAGCGCATCGACTCGATGCTGTACGAGCGCACGGCACTGTCCCAAAAGCCGGGCGAGACGATCGCACAGGAGTTGGCGACGATGCGCGATGCGCAGCGCATGTCGCCCGCCCTGGTCATGCGCGACCCGTACATCCTCGACTTCCTGGGGCTGCGGGACACTTGGCAGGAAGGCGACCTGGAAGCGGCGATCATCCGGGAAATGGAATCCTTCCTGCTGGAGCTGGGCGCGGGTTTCAGCTTCGTGGCCCGGCAGAAGCGCATCCAAATTGACGGCGAGGATTTCCACCTCGACCTGCTGTTTTACAACCGCAAGCTGCGCCGGCTCGTGGCAGTGGAGTTGAAGGTCGGCGAGTTCAAGGCGGCTTTCAAGGGACAGATGGAGCTTTACCTTCGCTGGCTGGACAAGCACGAACGGGAGCCGGAGGAAGCCTCGCCGCTGGGAATCATCCTTTGCACCGGCAAGAAGCGCGAGCAGATCGAATTGCTGGAGCTGGACAAGTCGGGCATCCACGTCGCCGAGTACCTGACCGCCTTGCCGCCGAGGGGCGTGCTGGTGGAGCGACTGCAACAGGCAACGCAGCGGGCACAGTTGCAGATCGAGCAGCGCAAAATCGACAACGAGTAGCCCTGTCCCAAGCAGTCGGGCGTCCCGGCGTGCCGCCGTCGCGCTGTCGTGCTGCGCATCGAGCCTCGCTGCGCGACTCTCGCCCCATCCGGGCTTCCATCGTTCCCTCGCTTTGCTCGGCTGACGCCTCCGGCCCGACTCGCTGATCCGGGCCTGCGCACTCCGCTTGCCAAAAGCCGACTGTGTGCAGTGGGCGGGTGTGGGCGGTCTTGCTGTTCCCTTCACCGTATCACGGCGTTCTCGCCGTCAAGGGCGGCGCGCGCTTGTGCGCGCTTGCGTCCTGGCGGCCGTCTGCGACCCCTGACTGCTTGCGCTGCGCCGTGCTGGCCACGGTTCCGGGCAATTCCGCCCGAGCAACCGGAGCACGATCATGTCGCAACTGACCCTCTCTCACGATACCCCGCTGATGGTGCGCGATGGCCGTGGGCGCTATCGGCCGGCGGACGCCGACCAGATTCTGGAAGCCGCGCGCCAGGTCATCGAACAGAAGATGCAGCGCGGCGAGGCGTTCACTTCGCCGGCGGCGGTGAAGGACTACCTGCGCGCCAAGCTGGCCGGCTTCGAGCACGAGGTCTTCGCGGTGTTGTTCCTCGACACGCGCCATCGGCTGATCGACTACGTGGAGATGTTCCACGGCACGATCGACGCCGCCGAGGTGCATCCGCGCGAGGTGGTGAAGCAGGCACTGCGGCTCAATGCAGCGGCGGTCATCGTTTCGCACAACCATCCGAGCGGAAACCCCGAGCCGAGCGCGGCCGATAAGGCGATGACCTCGCAGCTTCGGCAGGCGCTGGCGCTGGTGGACGTTCGCACGCTGGATCACATCATTGTCGCTGGAAGCCGTACCACGTCATTCGCCGAACGCGGCCTGCTTTGACCTTGGGGGCTTCGGCCCCCTTTTTGCTGCATCCGGTGCCGATTGACAAAGCACACCTGCGGCGGCCGACAGAAGGGCGGCAAGGCGATTTTGTCATATCCCCCCTGGGGGGATACAATTGCCGCATGAAAGCGACGCACAAGCACTCAACCCACACCGACCTTGTGAAGCGACTCAAACGCGCCGAGGGCCATCTTCGGCACGTCATCGGCATGATCGAAGGTGGTCAGTCCTGCCTTGACATCGCCCGCCAGCTCGCGGCGGTGGAAAGCGCGGTGACGGCGGCAAAGCGCGTCCTGATCCACGACCACATCGACCACTGCCTGTCCCATGACGAGGACTCCGTTCTGGCCGAAATGAAGGCGCTGACCAAACTGCTCTGAGGCCATCCCATGCTCTCCGTTCTGAAGAACCGCACCTATCGCCACCTGTTTTCCGCCCAGGTGATCGCACTCGTCGGCACCGGCCTGATGACAGTGGCGCTCGGCCTGCTTGCCTACGATCTGGCCGGCGCGGATGCCGGCGCGGTGCTCGGGACGGCGCTGGCCATCAAGATGCTCGCCTATGTCGGCGTCGCACCTGTCGCGCAGGCTTTCGCCGACCGGCTGCCGCGACGGTCGTTGCTGGTCGCCCTCGACCTGGTGCGAGCATCCGTTGCGCTCTGCCTGCCCTTTGTCAGCGAAATCTGGCAAATCTATCTGCTGATCTTCGTGCTACAGGCGGCGTCCGCAGGCTTCACGCCGACCTTTCAAGCCACCATCCCGGACATCCTTCCCGACGAAGACGAATACACGAAGGCGCTGTCTCTTTCCCGGCTGGCCTACGATCTGGAAAGCCTGATTTCCCCAATGCTGGCCGCCGCGCTGCTGACCGTCATCAGCTTTCACAATCTGTTTGCGGGAACGGTTCTCGGCTTCCTCGTCTCGGCCGCGCTCGTGGTCAGCGTGGGGCTGCCCACAACCGTACCCGGCCCACGCCGGGGCATCTGGGATCGCACTACGCGCGGCACGCGCATTTACCTCGCCACGCCACGCCTGCGAGGTTTGCTGGCAATCAGCCTCGCCGTGGCGGCAGCAGGATCAATGGTGATCGTCAACACGGTGGTTATCGTCAAGGCGCGCTTCGGCCTGGGCGAATCCGAGGTGGCGTGGGCGCTGGCCGCCTTCGGAGGCGGCTCGATGATTGCGGCATTCGCGCTGCCTCGCTTGCTCGACAAGATTGCTGATCGGCCAGCCATGATTGCGGGGGCAACGATGCTGGTGTTGGGGACAGCAGCCGGAGCGATGATTCCGACCTATGCCGTCCTAGTGGTGATCTGGCTGGTGGTCGGCTTTGGCTACAGCGTGGCGCAAACGCCATCCGGTCGGTTGCTGCGTCGCTCCGCTCACCCCGAGGATCGTCCTGCGGTCTTTGCTGCGCAATTCGCCCTGTCCCATGCGTGCTGGCTCATCTGCTACCCCTTGGCCGGTCGCTTCGGTGCTGCCTTTGGACTGCAATCGACCTTCATCGTCATGTCGCTGATCGGTCTTGTAGGAGTGGGATTGGCGTTGCGGCTCTGGCCCGCTAGTGATTCTTCCGACATCACTCACGATCACCCTGATCTGCCGTCAGATCATCCTCACTTGCGCGAACACGCAGATCGCGGCGGGCATCGCCACCCTGCGATCGTGGACGACCTGCACCGGGACTGGACGCGCGTTTAGCGGCTGTCAGCGTTTCACATCCCCAACGCCTCCGGCCCGGATTGCTAGATCCGGGCCTGCGCGCTCGCTTGCCCAAAATCGGAGTGAGTGGGGGCGGTCTTGCTGTTCCCTTCATCGTGCCACGGCGTTCTCGCCGTCAAGGGCTGCGCGCGCCATGCGCGCTTGCGTCCTGACGGCCGTCGTTGACCCCTGACGGCTTGCGCTGCGCCGTGCCCCGGAAGGGTCGGGCAATTCCGCCCGGCAACCTTCCAGGAGTTCACCATGAACAACGCACTCATCACCGACGAGCAGCGCATCGTGCTGCTGGCCAACGGCCGCGAATCCTTGGAGAACCCGGACTTCGATCCGGCACCCGTGGTCAAGCTGTTCACGCCGGACGCTGGCGCGACCTGGCTGCTGACCGAGATTGATCCCGACGACCACGACCACGCCTTTGGTCTTTGCGACCTGGGCCTGGGGGAGCCGGAAATCGGCTGGGTCAGCCTGGACGAGCTGGCGGCGGTGCGCGGCGGGCTGGGCCTGCCGATCGAACGTGACCTGTCTTTCCGCGCCGAGAAGCGGTTGAGCGTCTATGCGCGCGATGCGCGGCTGGCCGGGCGGATCGTTGTCTGACCCGGCCCTGGGAGCGCTGCAAGGCGCTCCTTGTGCTTTCTCAACCATCACAGGAGATCAATGCCATGAGCAGCCATAACGACTACATCATCGAAATCACGGCGCAGCACGATGCGCTCAAGCCGTTCGCGCCGGAGAACGGCCAGCCCTTGCGCTTCAAGATCGGCGACGCGGTGATCTACACCAACGAATTTGGCGCACAGTTCCGGCGCCGCGTTACCGGGTTCTACCGGCCAACCGCGCTTTCGGGCCTGTACGCGCGCGGTGCGCGCTACCTGCTGAACTCGTCATCGCCCTGGATGCCAGTTTCGGAATCCAGCCTGCGCCCTGACGACTCGGCGTGATGCCTTCGCACCCCTGACGGGGCGCTGCGCGCTGCGCTTGCCTCCAGGGGAAAGCCCTGCGGGCTATCCCCGCCGCGCGATGCTTGGCGCCCCTCAAAGACCGCCGAACCGGCTGCGCCGGATCGGCCTGACCACAGTAGTCGCTGTCGAACCTGTTTCCCGATGACTGGCGCATGAGCTTGTGCATCAAGCATTGAAGGCTGTGCGTCCCCGGCCAAGAAACATGGCCGGTCACGCTGTCGTGCGCGTGGCGCATCGAGCCGCCTGCGGCGTCTCGCCCCTGACGGGCTTCCATCGTTCCCTCGCTCCGCTCGGCTGACGCCTCCGGCCCGGCTTCCAGATCCGGGCCTGCGCGCTTCGCTTGCCGTGCGGTCGGCGTGTTGAGGGGCCGTTGCCATGTCCAGCCGTCTCCCCTGACTTCATCACCTTCACCGCGACTGTAGCCCGCGGCCGTGTGCCGTCAAGGCGCGCAGGGCCGTGTCCTCGGCTTCGCCTGCGGGCCGCACCAACCCTGCGCTTATCTCCTTGACGGCCCCCCGTCCGCGCGCTCCTGACCGTCGCGGGCGATGAACTCAGGAAAGACGGTGGCAACAGGGCCAACCGGGTTCCTCGTGCCGACCGCACCGAACAGCCGAAAGGCTGGGCTTCCGAATCTAGGAATCCGGTGTGCGGTGAACAGCAAACCCTTTTTTCTTTGTCAGGAGAAATGCCATGCAACTCGCATCCCGCTTCGCTTCCCGCTCCCCGGTGCTGCGTTCGGAACGTCCCTTGTCGGATGACCAAATCCGGGCCGTGGCCCCGTCGATCTTCGCCAAGGCACCGCACGAAAGCCGCTCCGAGCGGTACAGCTACATCCCCACCGCCACCGTGCTGCAGGAACTGCGCGGGGAAGGCTTCGAGCCTTTCATGGTGACGCAAACCCGCGTGCGCCACGACGACCGCCGCGACTACACCAAGCACATGATCCGGCTGCGCCACGCCAGCCAGATCAACGGGCGCGAGGCCAACGAAATCATCCTGCTGAACTCCCATGACGGCACCAGCAGCTATCAGATGCTGGCCGGGATGTTCCGCTTCGTTTGCAGCAATGGCCTTGTCTGCGGCGACACCGTGGCCGACGTGCGCGTACCCCACAAGGGCGACGTAGCCGCTCACGTCATCGAAGGCGCATACGAAGTCCTGCACGGCTTCGACCGGGTGCAGGAATCGCGCGATGCCATGCGCGCCATCACGCTGGACGCCGGGGAATCGGAAGTGTTCGCCCGCGCTGCGCTGGCGTTGAAGTACGACGAGGACAAGCCCGCGCCCATCACGGAATCGCAAATCCTGATGCCGCGCCGCCATGACGACGACCGCCGCGACCTGTGGAGCGTGTTCAACCGCACGCAGGAGAACTTGACCAAAGGCGGCCTGTCCGCCCGCGCCGCGAGTGGCCGCCGCCAGACCACCCGGCCCGTGCAGGGCATCGACCAAAGCGTGCGCCTGAATCGCGCCCTGTGGCTGCTGGCCGATGGCCTGCGCCAGTTGAAAGCCTGAATCCCCACGCGGCAGGGGCAGGCAGCAGCCCTTGCCGCTTCTCTCGCTGCTGCATCCCTAACCGCAAGGAGTTATCACCATGAACGCCGTACTCAAAACCGAAGCCGTCGCCATCGAAGCCGCCGCACCGCTGGAAATGGCCGACCCGTCCAAGAACCTGATTCTGGTTCCGCTCTCGCAGTTGCTGCCGCGCCGCTCCAAGCGCAACGCCCGCAAGATGCCGCGCCTGTCCATCCCCGAACTGGCCGCGAGCATTGCCCGCATCGGCCTGCTGCAAAACCTGATCGTCATCCTTTCCGCAGATGGCGAGGCTTACGAGGTGGTGGCAGGCGACCGCCGACTGACCGCCTTGAAGCTGCTGGCGAAGAAGAAGCGCATCCCCGCCGACTACGAAGTGCCGTGCCTGCTGGTGCCCGATGCTTCGGCCCGTACCGTCAGCCTCGCGGAAAACCTGATGCGCGAGCAGATGCACCCCGCCGACCAGTTCGAGGCGTTCGCCGCGCTGGTCAAGGAAGGCCGGCCCATCGAGGACATTGCCGCCGACTTCGGCGTGTCCCCGCTGGTGGTGCAGCGCCGCTTGAAGCTCGCCCACATCGCGCCGCGCCTGATGGCCGACTACCGCGCCGGAACCGTCACGCTGGAACAGTTGATGGCCTTGACCATCACCGACGACCACGCCGCGCAGGAGGCCGCGTTCTATGGTGCGCCGGAATGGCAGCGCAGCCCGTCCAAGCTGCGCGAGCGCCTGACCGAACGCGAAATCGACGCCTCGCACGCGCTGGTGCGCTTCGTCGGGCTGGACACCTACCGGCAGGCAGGCGGCGGCGTCCGCCGCGACCTGTTCGCAGAAGGCGATGCCGGAACCTACCTCACCGATACCGCAGTGCTGGAAACGCTGGTGCGCGACAAGCTGGCAACGCTGGCCGAGGACGTGCGCGCCGAGGGGTGGGCATGGGTGGAGGCCGTGCCGCATCTGGCCTACGAGGAACGGCAGGCGTTCCAGAACGCCCCGCGCCATCGCCGCGAGCCGACCACCCGCGAAGCCCGCCGCATCGCCTCGCTGGAAACCCGCCTCGAAAAGATCGACGCCGAACTGGAAGAAGCCTGCGACGCCGAGGACAAGGCCAAGGCCGAGAAGCTGGAACAGCGGCGCGATCAGGTGGTCGGGGAACTGCAAGACGCGGAGGATGCCTTGCAGGGCTATGCCCCCGAGGTGCGCGAGGTGGCCGGTGCCATCGTCACCATCGACCGCAACGGCGAGGCCGTCATTCATCGCGGCCTGCTGCGCGAAGCCGAGGCCAAGGCGCTGCGCACGCTGGAAAAGCTGCGGCGCGGTTTCGGCAGTGCCGAAGGCGAAGCCGCCAACGACGAGCACGAGGACGCCGACGACGCGCCCAAGGCCGCGAGCCTGTCCGACCGGCTGGCGCAGCGGTTGAGCGCCCACCGCACGGCGGCGCTGCAAATCGAAGTTGCACGGCATCCGCATGTCGCGCTGGCCGCGCTGGTGCATGGCATGGTGCAGACCGTCTTGCAGCCCGACGCCTACGGCGATGGCCTGCCGCTGGGCGTGCGCCTCACGGCGCAAGACCGACTGGAAGGCATGGCCCCGGACTGGCCGGAATCGCCCGCTGCCGTGGCGCTGCGCGAACTGCAACAGGTGGCCGGTGAAGCCTTGCCGGAGGACAGCGCCGAACTGCTCGCTGTGCTGCTGGCGAAGTCGCAAGACGAACTGGTGCGGTTGCTGGCCGTGTGCGTGGCTTCCACGGTGGACGTGGTGACGCCTCGCGCCACGGCGCACCAGCCCGGCGAGGAACTGGCGCAGGCCGTGGGCCTCGACATGGCCGCATGGTGGAAGCCGACCGCAGAAGGCTACTTCAAGCACGTTTCCAAGGCTGTGATTCTGGATGCCGTGGGCGCGTTTGCACCGGAATCTGTCACCCGGCTGGCGAAGCTCAAGAAGGCCGACATTGCCAGCGAGGCCGAGCGGCTGGCCGATGGCACGGGCTGGATGCCCGCCATCTTCAAGGCCGCAGGCCCGCAGAATGCCGCGCAGGAGGCAGGCCCGGAGCAGGACGCCCCGGAGGATGCCGAGGCAATGGCGGATGAACCAGCCGAGGCGCTGGCCGCTTGACCCGCGCCGAAGGCAAGCGCCCCGGCCTCGACCGGGGCGCTTCGCTGCAAGGAGAAGCCCCCATGACCCGCACCACCACCAGCCGCCCGCGCATGGCGGCGATCTACGCCCCCGGCACGGTGCGCGCCCGCCGCTGGCACGGCGACGGCGACGTGCGCGGCTACCGCCCGCCCTTGGGCTGGTCGGCTTGCGCTGACCTCACCGACATTCATCCCATCACGGGCCACGCCTTGCCGCGTGCCGTGTGGTGGCTCATCGAGACGAAGAAATAACCGCGTTCAGCACCGCGCCCAGGCCGTTCCGACCTGGGCGCGGTGGACGCAAAATCCGGGCGCGGCAGTGGCCGCGCCCGGTGTTCCAAGCCCGCAACCGAATCGGAACGCCGCCGCCATCACGGCAGTTCAGGCGGCGGCGTTGACGTGACCGGGCTTCCCGCCCGGCAATGGCCGGCCCGCATGGGCCTGCAAGCCGAAGCGCCCGCAGTGCGCGGGAATCACCAGCGGTTTTCGACTTGCCGCGTGCATACCCTGCAGCGTAGGCCGCGCCAATTTCATCAGAGGCATGTCCGCGTTTCCTGTTTGGAAATCTGGAACGGCCTGAGCGTGTCGGCGCACAGCGCCGCCGGGCTTTCGGGCTGCGCCCCGTGCCGACTTCGCTGTCACGGCCATTCGGCTTCAATCCCTCACGCCTTCGCGCCTGCGGCGCTGCGCGCTTCGCTTGCCTCCAGGGGAAAGCCCTGCGGGCTATCCCCGCCGCGCGATGCTTGGCGCCCCTCGATGCCGCCGAACCGGCTGCGCCGGATCGGCCCGGCCAGCGCCCCGCCGCGATGGGCGGGCGCTGGCGAACACGCTGGCGCTCGCTGCGGCAGGTTGTGCAGGTGCGTGCCCGTCCTCAACGCTGGCGGTTCCTGCCCATCACGTCACGAAGGACGGTTCACCGACAACCCGCCCGGCATCGCTATGGAGCTTCCACGCCACGCATCAAGACCGGCGCCGCAAGGTGCGGCGTGGGCGTTCTCGCCTGTCGTCGGGTGGTTGACCTGGCCCGCGTCAGCGGGCGAGCCGGAAAAGCCTTCGGGCGGGGATGCCGAGTCGGCCCCATCTCCTTTCGGAGTGGTTCGGCCCAAGGCGTCCTTGTCTCGTTGTGAATCCTGGCGGGGGTGCGGCTGCGCCTCGGGCTTATGGCTGCAACCGTCCGGCGAAAACAATTTCCCCGCCGCTACGCGGCTTCCACGCGCAACAAATTCTTTTCGCCTCCCGGCTCTCCACTGCGTTTCGACCGCAAGCGGTGCAGCCAGCCCGTCCCCCCGCCGGCCGGATCACAACAAGGACGCGATGGGCGCGAACCTTGTTCAACCGAAAGGAGAAAACATCATGGCCAACATCGGCACCTTCACCACCGACAAAGACGGCTTCACCGGCACGCTGCGCACCCTGACGCTCAACGTCAAGGTCAAGCTGGTTCCCAACGACAAGGGCAGCAGCGAGAACGCCCCCGACTTCCGCCTCCAGGCCGCCGGCCACGACATCGGCGCGGCATGGAACAAGACCAGCGAGGCCGGGCGGGAATACAAGTCCGTGACCCTCGACGATCCTTCGTTCCCGGCTCCGGTCTATGCCCGCCTGATCGAAGGCGAGGACGGCACGCACGACCTGATCTGGTCGCGCAGCAAGCCCCAGGCGGCGTGACCGCCGCAGCGCCCCGCCCACCGCGGCGGGGCGCTGTGCTGCTGGTCGCAGCACACCACCACGTCACGCACGAGGCTTCGCCGAGTCGCGTTCCTTGGCCACCGCCTCCAGCTCCCGGCGCACTTGCGCCAGCAGCTCGTCGGCCTTGCGCGGACTGTCGCCCGCATAGGCCAGCGTCAGCAGCGTGAGCGGGTGGATCTTCATCACCTCGCACAGCTCGGCCAGCTTATGCAGGGTCGGGCTTTTAAGGTTGCGTTCGAGGGTACTCATATAGGTACGGCTGGACACGTCAGAAAAGGCTTCCTGGCTCAAGCCACGCGCCTTTCTGACTGTCTTCAACGCCTTCGCCAATGAGTTCTTAGCCGCCACCTATGGTTTCCCTCGAAAAACCAAGATGACAGCCCATTGCGCCCTATAGGGCTACAATCTATAGTGTTCATTTGGTGTTCTACGTTTTTGTGCCTTTACGGAAATCCGCATCGGCAGGTTCCGGCAAAGCCACGGAACCGCATCCGTGCTTGCGCACGAAGGCGTAAATCCGGTTTCGCGGTTCTGCGCTTTGGCGTGAAACCGCATTCGTGCATCATTGGATTTGTGGAATTGCCGACCATGCCCCAGCCACTCGCCACCGCCCCGGAGCGCGCGCAACTGCTCGCCAACGGCGAGGCCCGCGCCGCTGGCCGGGCCATCGACCCGGTGCCCGTGGTGCGGTTGTTCACGCCGGACGCGCATGTGACTTGGCTGCTGGCCGCGCTCGACCCCGCCGATGGCGACACCGCATGGGGCCTCATCGACTTGGGGTTGGGGATCCCGGCGCAGGGCACTGTCAAGCTATCCGATCTGGCCGGCATCGTCGGGCCGTGCAAGCAGCCCGTGTTACGCGACACCTATTTCCGCCCTACGCGCACGCTGTCGGAATACACCCGGCTGGCCGAGCGCGATGGCGCGATCTCGGATTGAATACGGCCGACTGTGACTTTTTCAGTCTGGCGTCATACCGGGCAGGTCTTAATCAGCATTCTTGCGGCGTAGCCCCACCAGTCTGATCCAAATTGACATGATGCCCAGCGCGGGCTGCGGCAGGCTGGCCTGTGCAGCACTCCAAGTTCGGGGCGCTGCCGCCACATCATTGAGACGAATACCGCAACGCATCGGAGCCAATCGGTCTTGACAATCCCATTCGCCTTTTTAACCCATGACGCTCTAACGATGGCGATGTAGCGCGTAGTTCTTCCGTGGCGGCGAGTCCTGTTCGCAGGAGGAGGCGTCATGGTCAATCCTCATCACCTCGCACACTGGTATCCGACTGCCGCATACCTGTATGTCTTTGGGCTGGATGCGCTCGCGCTCGCTTGGGAGTATCTGCGCAGGCATCCCGACTACCGGCTCGACTGGCTTCGCCGTCATCGCCGGCCAGACACGGCGCATCGCTGGGGCTTACGCCTACTGGAAGACCCGGCGCTCGATGCGCGCGACGCGCATCCGGCTTGGCTGCCCGGCCATGCCGCCGTGGTGCAGCTCTACCCCGATGCCGATCCGTCGCAGGATGCGGCGACCTTCGCGTTCTGGCGCATCCCCGGTCACAAGCAACTGCTGCATGACGGTAAAGGGCTGGCGCTGATCGCGCGCAGCCCAGGTCATTGCCTGCGCTTCGCGTTCGCGCCCGGCCTGGAAGACGGCATGGCCGTGGCCTATGCCCAACGGAGCGGCACCGCCGCGCCTGCGCGCGGTCGTGCGCTCCACGGAGCACTGGCGGCCGCCAAGCCCAGACCGACACCTACCGCACTGCTGGAACTGCACAGCTTGCAGGCGCTCGACGCGACCCTGGCGGGCGCATCCCTGCGTGAAGTCGCGGAAGGACTGTTCGGCGTAGATGCCGCAGCCGATTGGTACAGCGATGGCGGGCTGCGCTCCAAGGTACGCCGCCTGGTACGGCGCGGTGATGCGCTGATGCGCGGCGGCTATCGCCGTCTAGCACAGCTTCCGCCGCTTGAGAAGGGTCGTTTTGAGGACGACGCAAAACGACCCTGAGCAGAACAGCTTGGTTTTCTGAGACTGCCTCCATCCGGTCGCGCTGTGTGGCCGGGCGCTTTCAACCGATGGAGGTTCACACCATGCGTCCCGCTCCCTTGCGGCCTGCCGCCACTGTCTCGACCGCTGCCGCGCAGCCCCAACGCTATCTCACCAACGACGAAGCCGCCGAATACCTGCGCCTGTCGCCGCGGACGCTGGAAAAGCAGCGTGTGATCGGCGGCGGCCCGCGCTTTCGCAAGTTCGGCCGCCGCGTCATGTACGCCGTGGCCGACCTCGACGCCTGGGCTGCCGACCGCAGTTTCGAGACGACTTCCGATCCCGAATACGCCGAGCACCACTCGGCCGACAGCCGTGCGCGCTGATCGGCGGCGCGCGGCAGGCCATCGCTATGTCCAGCACCGGGCTGCCGTCCCGGCAGCGGCCGTTGCAGGAGCGCGAACAGCTCGACCTGTTCCGCGCCTTGCCCGGCGACATGGCGCCGCGCGACAGCCAGGATTTGATGGCCTATCCGTTCTTTTCGCTCGCCAAGTCCAAGCGGGTCAAGCCCATCGACTTCCGTGCGGGCAACGTGACGATTCGCGTGGAAGGCACGCAGGAGCACGGCATCGCCACGATCTGGGACGCGGACGTGCTGATCTGGGCGGCCTCGCAGATCGTGGAGGCGAAGGACGCGGGCCTGCGGCCCTCGCGCCTGATGCACGCCACACCCTACGAGATCCTGCGCTTCTTCGGGCGCGGCAAGTCGCTGCGCGACTACCAGCGCCTCAAGGCGGCCTTGGATCGCCTGCAATCGACCACGGTAGCCACGTCCATCCGCGAGACGACCGGGCGGCGATTGCACCGCTTCTCCTGGATCAACGAGTGGAAGGAACTGGCCGACGCCAGCGGCACGCCGCTGGGCATCGAGCTGATCCTGCCGGACTGGTTCTATGCGGGCGTGCTCGACGCCGCCCTGGTGCTGACCATCGACCCGGCGTACTTCCGGCTTACCGGCGGCATCGAACGCTGGCTGTACCGCCTGGTGCGCAAGCATGGCGGGCGGCAGGAGCACGGCTGGCAGTTCGACTTCCGCTACCTGCACCAGAAATCCGGCAGCACCGCCAAGCCCTACGACTTCGCCTGCGACCTGCGCGCGCTGGTCGCGCGGCAGTCGCTGCCCGGCTACGTCCTGGGCATCGAGCGGATGCCGGACAACGGCATGGAGCTGCTGACCTTCCGGCCCGTGCCGCAGACGGCACGGGGATAACTCCGGGAAAACCTGTGAACAGTGTCGTGCTATCAGGCGTGCGGGGTATCGTGCTATCAGGCGTGGGACTATCGTGCTATCAGGCGTGCCGATCGGCCGCAAACCCGCGCCAGCATTGGGTTTGCGCACCTTCTAACTTCCCTAACTTAATTTCTCTAACTTTTAGTAGGGAAACGCCGCTGCGGTGGACAACCACCACGCGGCCACAAGCGCAGCAGCAAAAGCCCGGCTCTCCAACACGGAGGGCCGCGTCATGATCGTCGCTCTGCTCAACCAGAAAGGCGGCGTGGGCAAGACCACGCTCGCCACGCATATCGCCGGCGAGCTTGCGATGCGCGGCCAGCACGTCGTCCTGCTGGACGCCGACCCGCAGGGTTCGTCGCTGGACTGGACACAGCGCAGAAGCCAGCAAGGCTTGCCAAGGCTTTTCAGCGCCGTGGGCCTCGCACGCGAAACGCTGCACCAAGAGGCGCCAGAACTCGCCAGGCGAACCGATCACGTCATCATCGACGGCCCGCCGCGCATCGCGGCACTGGCGCGCTCCGCGCTGCTGGCGGCCGAGCGCGTGCTGATCCCCGTGCAGCCCAGCCCCTACGACCTGTGGGCCAGCGCCGAGATGGTGGCGCTGATCCGCGAGGCCCAGGTGTTTCGGCCTGCGCTGCGCGCGGCCTTCGTCATCAATCGGCGCGTCAGTACCACCGTGATCGGGCGCGAAGCGCGCCAGGCGCTCGCCGACCAGCCGCTTCCTGCGCTGCGCGCGGAAGTGCATCAGCGCATCGTGTTCGCCGACAGCGTGGCCGCTGGCCGGCTTGCACGCGAGACGGCGCCGGACAGCGCCGCCGCCCGCGAAATCACCGCACTGGTGGACGAACTGCTGCGGTGGCCGACATGACAGCGAAGCCACCGATACGCGCAAAGCGCGTCGGCATCGGCGCGCGTCCGCCCGCGAATCCGCACGCCGAGGCGTGGATTCGCCAAGGCGACGCCGATGCGCTGGGCAAGGGCGACCTCTACACCGCTCGCCTGACCCTCGACATCACGCCCGCGCTGCGCGCGCGCATCAAGGTGTCGGCCTTCACGCAGGGCGTGACCGTGGCCGATCTGCTGCGCGGCCTGCTGGAGCGTGAGTTTCCCGAGCATCGCAGGGAGAACACACCATGACCGCATCCGCTTCGCCTGCCGCTGGCGCGGCTACGGCTGCGCTCGCAGCACCTTCCGGCCAGCCTGCCAGCGCGCCGTTGACGCGCGTGGCACTGGCCTACACCGAACCACGCTTCAAGCTCTACCTGCGCTTCGGCGAACCCGCGCGTACGCACCAGCTCGACCGCTGGCGGCGCTGCGCGGTGTTCCAGCCGGGCGCCATGTTCTGCCGCATCCGCTGGCAGGCCAACGACTACGGCACGATTCGCTGGCAGCTCATGGTGATGCAGGCTTGCACGCCGTTCGATGCGGCGCAGCGCATTCCCGGCGTGCAGCCGGGCGCACGCCTGCTGCTGCACGCCGAGGGCGAGAATCAGGTGCGCGCCGTGCTGGAGCGCATCGACGCCATCGAGGCGCTGGGCATCGCGCCTATCGGTGCCTCGCCCGTGTACTGGCGCACGCTCGCCAACCGGCTCGCTGCACGCCTGCCGCTGCCCGAATACACCGCCGAGCGGCACGCCGCATGGCTCATCGGGAGGGCGCTGCCATGAACGCCGTTTCGACTGTCGGCACCGCGCCGCGTCCTCGCTCGCGCCTGCGCGCTCGCATCGTGCTGGCGGGCCTGTCCGCCTGCGGCCTCGCTGCGCTGGCCTGGGCGTCCTTCGTGCATCCACTGCCGCGCCTGATCTACAACCCGTCCGACAGCGTGGCGGTCGGCTGGTATCGCGTCGATCCGCTGAGCAACGGCACCGGCTCGCTGCCACGTCCTTTGTCCGTGGGCAGCATCGTCCTGACCACGCTGCCGCCAGATGCCGCTGCGCTGGCCGCGCAGCGCGGCTACCTGCCGGCGCGCGTGCCGCTGCTCAAGCGTGTGGGCGCCGTCGCGCCGCAGGAAGTGTGCATCGCGGGCGGCATCGTCCGCATCGACGGCGTGCCTTCGGCCGCCGTGCTGCCTGCTGACCGCTGGGGCCGGCCGCTGCCATCCCGGCAGCAATGCCGTCGCCTCGAACCCGGCGAACTGTTCCTCTTGAGTGTGACCAACCCGGCGTCGTTCGACAGCCGGTATTTCGGGCCGGTCAGCACATCCGCCGTGATCGGCGTCGCGCATCCGGTCTGGCTGGAATCCCGCCCATGATGGCCGTCGATTCGCTGCACGCCGCCGTGCATCTCATCGTGCCATCGGGCGTGTCGTTCTGCTGTTCGTCGCCGTGTCGTCGCGCGTGCAGTGCGGGTGCATTCGCACCGCACTTCGCGCTGCCTTCGGCGCAGCCGTCCAACGTGCAGGCGTCTTGCCTCGAACGCGCCCGGCCTGCGGCCGTGTCCGCGTTCGCCGGCGCGCTGGCTGCTCGCGCAGCAGCGCCGCCGGGCCGCCGCTGCCCGGAGCGACAGCGAGGGGCAAAGGCGGAAGGCAAGACAAAAGGACGCGGCACCGGGCCGCGTCGAAAGCCTGTCTGCACATGGGGTTGGCGCGGCACGGAGCGGCTTCGCCGCCGTGCCGCTTGGGGCGCGAGGCCCACGCCAATGCAGGCATGTCCGCGTGCTTCGCACGACCGGACATGCCAGAGCTTGCAGGGGGCGCAGCCATGACCGACCGCCGCGACGATGATTTCCGCATCCGCCCCAGCGCCCCGAAGAACCAGGGCCAGGGCTTCGTCTCCAAGGTGCTCAAGCAGGCGGGCAAGGCCAGTAGCGGCAAGTCGTCGGTGCGTCGTCCTGGGGGAGCTGGCAAGGGCGCAGGAACCGGGCATCGGCCCGGCTCGCGTCTGGGGCGCGGCCACACGGCGGCGCGCTTCGCCGGGGCGAAGCTGACGCCCATGTCGCGGCGCGTGACCATCAAGACGCTGTTGGTCAATCAGCGCCAGGCCAGCCCGCAATCGCTCGCCAAGCACCTGCGCTACATCGAGCGCGATGGCGTGGGCCGCGATGGCGAGCCAGGCCAAGCCTACGGGCCGCAGACCGATGCCGCCGACCTCGACGCCTTCAAGGAACGCTGCGCCGACGACCGGCACCATTTCCGCTTCATCCTCTCGCCGGAGGACGGCGCCGAGTTGGAAGACCTGCGCACCTACACGCGGCACCTCATGGGCCGCATGGAGGCCGACCTGGGCACGGGCCTCGATTGGGTGGCCGTCAACCACTGGAACACCGACAACCCGCACACGCACATCGTCGTGCGCGGACGCGACGACACCGGCAAAGACCTCATCATCGCGGGCGACTACATCGCCGATGGTTTCCGCCATCGCGCCGCCGAACTGGCGACCGAATGGCTGGGGCCGCGCACCGAGCTGGAGATCCAGCAGACCTTGCAACGCGAGGTGGAACAAGAGCGATGGACGAGCTTGGATCGCACGCTCAAACGCGAGTTGGGCGACGATGGCTTGGTGCATGTCGAACGCCTCAACGAGCCGAGATTGCAACGCCAGCGCCTGCTGCTGATCGGCCGCCTGCAACGCTTGCAGCGCCTGGGCCTGGCCGACGAGATGCAGCCGGGCACCTGGGCCGTCCATACCGATGCCGAAAAGACGCTACGCGCCCTGGGCGAGCGTGGCGACATCATCCGCACCATGCAGCGGGCCATGCGCGGCGAGCCGCGCGAACTGGCGGTGTTCGACCCGGGCGACGATGGCCGAACCATCCTCGGCCGCGTGGCCGCGAAGGGGCTGGCCGACGAGCTGCGCGACCGGGGTTATCTGGTCATCGACGGGGTGGACGGCAAGGCCCACTATGTTGCGCTCAACGCCCGCGACGAACTGGCGAACTATCCGACCGGCGCCGTGGTGGAGGTGAAGGGATCGGCCGACGTGCGTGCGGCCGACCGCAACATCGCCGCGCTGGCGAGCGATGGCCTGTACCTCACCGACCACCACCTCGCCATCGCGCAGAGTCAGGCCGTGCCGGGCCGCGATCCGCAGGAAGTCGTCGCCGCCCATGTCCGCCGGCTCGAAGCCCTGCGCCGAGCCGGCATCGTGGAACGTGTCGCCGAAGGTCTATGGAAGGTGCCGGACAACCTGCCCGAGCAGGGCCGTCAGTACGACGCGCAACGCCTAGGCGGCGTGGCCGTGGAACTGAAATCGCACCTACCCATCGAGCGACAGGCCCGCGTGATCGGCGCCACGTGGCTCGACCAGCAGTTGATCGGCGGCGGCACCGGCCTGGGCGAACTGGGCTTTGGTGGCGAGGCCAAGCAGGCGATGCAGCAGCGCGCCGACTTCCTGGCCGAACAAGGGCTGGCCGAGCGACGCGGCCAGCGGGTGATCCTGGCGCGTAATCTGCTGGGCACGCTGCGCAATCGGGAGCTGGCGCAGGCCGCTAAGGACATCACCGCCGATACCGGCTTGGAGCATCGCCCGGTGGCCGACGGGCAGCGCGTGGCGGGTATCTACCGGCGTAGCGTCATGCTCGCCAGTGGGCGCTACGCGATGCTCGATGACGGCATGGGGTTCAGCCTTGTGCCGTGGAGGCCGGTGGTCGAGCAGCGGCTGGGCCAGCAGCTTGCCGCTACGGTGCGCGGCGGCGGCGTGTCCTGGGAGATAGGACGGCAACGTGGGCCTGCCGTCGGTTAACTTCCCGCGATAGCAGTGCCCGGCATGGGGGTTGCACAATAAACCGATTGACGGTCGGTTTTTCGTGGTGGATACTCTTGAGTTCGAGTCAAAGCTCGGAGCCGACAACATTGACCAACCACAGCGTACCAACACTTGGCGATCTCGAAATCGCCGTGCTCGAAGACATCTGGCGCTTCGGCCCGTCCGACACCAAGGCGGTGTACGCGCGCATTGGGAAGTCTCGCTCGATTTCCTTGAACACAGTGCAATCCACGCTGGAACGTCTGTTTCGCAAGGCCATGCTCCAGCGCGAAAAGATCAGCCATGCCTACGAATACTCGGCACGAGTATCTCGCCGGGAACTGATCCAGAAGCTGGTCGAGTCCACGGTGCGTCGTGTCGCAGGCCCGCAGCCGGATGCGTTGTTGAGTGCCTTTGTCGATCTTGCTGCAAGGGCGGATGATGACCAGCTCAAGAGGCTGGAGGAGTTGATTGCCCGTCGTCGCGCTGAATTGGATCAGCCGTAATGATGAGTTATGGCCCACTACTTCAGTTCGCATTGCTATCCGGCTTCGTGCTGGCAGTAACGCTTACCCTGCTGATTGGAACCTGCGAGCGCCCATTACGCCGTGCGCTGTCAGGAAAGAGCCCCTATCAGCGAGCAAGAGTGTCTTGGTGGATGCTGGTAACACCCGCATTGGCGGGTATTGCCTATACGGCCATGACTATCGCCATGCCGTCGATGTTTGATGATTCGGCCAGATTTGCCGCTGCCTGCTCTGCGCACGCTGAC
Organism: Burkholderia sp. 9779_493; assembly: GCF_015712215.1. Taxonomy (NCBI): domain Bacteria; kingdom Pseudomonadati; phylum Pseudomonadota; class Betaproteobacteria; order Burkholderiales; family Burkholderiaceae; genus Burkholderia; species Burkholderia sp. 9779_493. Next base: position 188,977 of record NZ_JACCQA010000012.1, on the reverse strand, counting down.
ACGCTCCTGCACCTGTGCGTTTGGCACCCGAGCGGCAATGGGCAAAGTGCCTGGCTATGGGGAGCATTGGCATTGTTGGCGGGATACGCGGTTTGGCTGGCATTACGGGCCGTAGTGGGCCTTTGGCGTGCTCGTCGAACCCTTGCCTCGATGGTGCGCCTGAGCTGGCGTCCGGGGTATCCAGACAAACTTCGCGTGCTTGATGTCGATCAGCCTATGGCGCTGGCCTGTGGCGTCGGGAATGGCCACATCCTGCTTTCAACCTCGTTGATGCGGCGACTCGACCCAACGCAATTGCGCGTGGTGCTGGCGCACGAACAGGCTCATATCGCCAATCGAGATGTGCTGCATCGCCTGATCGCTGTCGTGTTGTCGAGCATCCAGTTGCCGGGCACTCGTCGCCGGCTGTTGCGCGATCTGGAACTCGCCTTGGAACAGCGTTGTGATTTCGCTGCTGCAAACGAAGTGGGATGCCCTGTCGCCGTAGCCGAAACCATCGTTGCAGTAGAAAAGATATTTCGGCAACACGCCAAGGAACAGATGCCGTTGGCTATGGCGTTCTTTTCCGATTTCGTCCCTGAGCGTGTCGAGGCGTTGCTGTCGTCCAAGCACACGTCTGTCTCATACCTGGGGCCGATGCTAGGCATTCTTGTTCTGGCGTTTTGCAGCCTATCTACCGGCTGGCTGCATTCCGTGACCGAATCTCTCATCACTGTGATGACGAGGTAAGTCCATATGCGCGCGTGCTGTGTTTTTTTGCCTGAAAAACCGATTGATGATCGGTTTATGACGATTCCACTAAGGCGTGTGCGAGCAGCCGTGACGCGGAATCGTTTGCTCGCCACCTGTCGTCGTCGTGAGGATTTTCATGAATTTGATCCGCTTAGTAGCCTTGGTGTTTGTCGGAGCCTGCGGTACATCCACCGCCCTGGCCGCCGAACCCCTGCGATTGGAGGAGGCTGTCTCCCGCGCACTGGCCGCCCACCCATCCATCGCCGCCGAAACGGCGCAGCTCCAGGCCGTTCGAGCGCGCACACAGCGCGAAGCCCTGCCACCGCCTTACACCATTGGCGGCGAGGTTGAGAACGTCGCTGGGAACGGCAACCTGCGAGGTATCCGCTCGGCCGAAACGACATTGCGCATCGGTCGGGTCATAGAACTCGGTGGCAAGCGCGAGGCTCGCCAAACGCTGGGACAAGCCGAACTGAGAGAACAAGAGCATCAGGCCACCAAAACGCGGATCGACCTGGCCAGTTCAACTACGGCCCGCTTCATTGAAGTGCTCGCTAGGCAACAGCGATTGACGTATGCCGAGGAGCGTATCAAGCAAGCGGAGCGCACCCGTCGAGAGGTTGCAGCGTGGGTAAAAGCCGCTCGCAATCCTGAGTCGGATTTGCAGGCCGCCGATATTGCGGTCGCTGAGGCGCAGCTCAATCGCGAGAGTGCTGAACTCGAATTGGCGAGCGCCAAGATGACTTTGGCCGCGAGCTGGGGGGCAATGACCCCCGACTTCGGCGAAGTCGTCGGTGACCTCCAAACCTTGCCGACCGTGGCGCCATTCGAGACGCTGGCTGCCCGTTTGCCCATGACGCCGGAACTGTGGGCTTCGCGTTTGCAGGCCGACACCATCGGCGCCCGCCGCCGGCTCGCGGAGGCCGAAGCCAAACCCAACATCGACGTCAGCTTGGGCGTGCGGCGTTTGGAAGACTACAAGGATCACGGCGTAGTGATGTCGATCTCGGTGCCGCTGGGCAGCCCGACGCGCTCTGGATACGCGGTGTCCCAGGCCAATGCGGAGCTTGCTGCGCTTGAAGCGCGGCGTGACGCCGAGCGCTTCGAGCGCCACCAGGCGCTGTTCGACAAATATCAGGAACTCACGCACGCACGGACAGAGGCTGACTCGCTACGCGCACGAATGCTGCCTATGGCTGAAAGCGCTTTGGCAACGACTCGTCGCGGTTTCGAGCAGGGCCGATTCTCCTATTTGTCGTTGGCTCAAGCGCAGCGAACGCTATTCGATCTGCGCGCGCGCGCTGTGGAAGCCGCCACTCGCTATCACCTTCTGCTGGTCGAGGTGGAACGCCTCACCGCCACCGTTGAGGACACCGCACCATGATTCGCATTCTTTCCCTGTTGCTACTTTGTGTGTTTGCCGCTGCATGCAGCCCTGGCGGCGACAAGCCCAAAGAGGCGGCCAGCGCCCAAGCCAGCGGAAGCTATGAGCGCGGCCCAAACAATGGCCGGCTACTCCGCGATGGAGACTTCGCTTTGGAAGTCACCATCTACGAAACCAACGCCCCCCCACATTACAGGCTCTACGCCTATCGTGACGGCAAGCCAGTCGCCCCCGCTGATGTTGCCGCAACGATCAAGCTCTCCCGTTTGGATGGCGAGGTCAACCAATTCACGTTCAGGCCAGAAGGCAACTATCTGGTCGGCAGCGGTGAAGTGACCGAGCCGCATTCTTTCGATGTCGCCGTGTCCGCCGAACACGCCGGAAAGAGGTCCACTTGGTCTTATGAATCCTATGAGGGCCGCGTAAGCATTCCGGCTGGTATCGCCAAGGATGCCGGCATCAAAACCGAATCAGCGGGGCCGGCGGTCATCCGAGACGTTGTGCGGCTGATGGGAACCGTTGTTCTGGATGCCGACAGACACGCAGCGGTTCGCGCACGCTTTCCTGGCATCGTGCGATCAGTGAACGTGCAGCAGGGCGAACGAGTCCGCCGCGGCCAGACACTGGCCATCGTTGAGGGCAACGACAGCATGCGCACCTACCCGATTACCGCACCATTCGACGGCGTGGTACTCGCACGCAACACGAACGTCGGTGATGTGGCCGAAGCAGGTGCGCTGTTCGAGCTGGCTGACCCGTCCTACGTATGGATCGACCTGCGCGCCATCGGCACCGATGCCGAAGCCCTACAGCCAGGGCAGCCGGTACGAATCCGGTCAGCCACCGGGAAGACCGAAGCCAGCGGAAAGATCCAGCGATTGTTGCCGGTGGCTGGCAGCGGCCAGAGCGTCATTGCCCGCGTCAGCATCCCGAACCCGGAGGGGCGCTGGCGCCCCGGCATGACCGTGGCGGCCGAGGTCACAGTAGGCACGCGCAACGTACCGCTGGCGGTAAAAGAGTCCGGGTTGCAGCGATTCCGCGACTTCACCGTGGTTTTCGCACAGGTTGGCGAGACATACGAAGTCCGAATGCTCGAACTTGGCGAGCGTGATGGTGAATACGCCGAAGTGACTAGCGGACTCAAGCCCGGCACGAACTACGTGGCCGAGCAAAGTTTCCTGATACGCCAAGACATCGAAAAGTCTGGCGCAAGCCACGATCACTAAGGACGCGGACATGCTCGAACGTATCATTCGCGCGTCCATCGCGCATCGCTGGCTCGTGCTTCTATTGGTGCTCGCCCTGTCCGGGCTGGGCGTCTGGAACTACAGCCGCTTGCCGATCGACGCGATACCGGACATTACCAACGTCCAGGTACAGATCAATACCGAGGCACCAGGCTACTCGCCAATGGAGGCGGAGCAGCGCGTCACTTTCCCGGTTGAGACGGCGCTCGCTGGCCTCGCCCGGCTGGACTACACCCGCTCGATTTCCCGCTACGGCCTGTCGCAAGTCACTGCGGTCTTTGAGGACGGCACCGACATTTACTTTGCCCGCCAGCAGGTTGCCGAACGCTTGCAGCAGGCATCTTCGCAACTTCCGGCGGGCCTGAATCCTTCTCTCGGCCCGGTGGCAACCGGCCTGGGCGAGATATTCATGTACACCTTGGAACCCGAGAAGGGCTACGAGGAAATCTGGACGCCGACGGCGCTGCGCACATTGCAAGACTGGTCGGTGCGTCCGCAGCTCCGCAATCTGAAAGGCGTCACCGAGGTCAACACCATCGGCGGTTACGTGCGTCAGTTCCACATCACACCCGATCCGGTCAAGCTGCTGGCCTACGAGTTGACGATGAACGACGTGCTGAACGCCGTTGCGCGGAACAACGCCAACGTCGGTGCCGGCTACATCGAACGTCACGGCGAGCAGTACCTGATCCGCATCCCCGGACAGGTAGGCGACATCGAGCGACTGCGGAAAATTGTCGTGGCAACGCGCGATGGGCTGCCACTCCGAATATCCGACGTGGCGGAAGTTCTGGAGGGTAGCGAACTACGAACCGGCGCGGCCACGAAAGACGGCAAGGAGGTCGTGCTGGGAACGGCATTCATGCTGATTGGCGAGAACAGCCGAGCGGTTGCACAGCGCACGGTGGAAAAGCTCGCTGAAATCGACGCGACACTTCCCGAGGGAGTCCGAGCACACGCGGTTTATGACCGCACTCAACTCGTTGACCGCACCATCGCAACCGTGCAGAAGAATCTTCTGGAAGGCGCGTTGCTGGTGATTGCCGTGCTGTTCATGTTGCTAGGCAACCTGCGTGCAGCCCTGATAACCGCAGCGGTCATTCCGCTTGCCATGCTGCTGACGATCACCGGCATGGTGCAAAACCGAATCTCGGCCAACCTGATGAGCTTGGGCGCACTGGATTTCGGCCTGATTGTCGATGGTGCGGTCATCATCGTGGAGAACTGCTTGCGCAGGTTCAGCGAACGACAGCACCAGCTCGGTCGGCTGTTGACCCGCGATGAGCGTTTCTCGCTGGTTTCGAGCGCCAGTGCAGAGGTCATCAAGCCTGCCCTGTTCGGATTATTCATCATCACGGCGGTTTACCTTCCAATCTTCGCGTTGTCGGGTGTGGAAGGAAAGATGTTCCATCCGATGGCGCTTACCGTCGTGATCGCATTGACTGGTGCGATGGTGTTGTCCCTGACTTTCGTGCCCGCTGCGGTCGCGCTGTTTGTCACCGGCAAGGTTTCCGAGAAGGAAACCAAGGTGATGCGCGGCATCAGCCGCTTCTATGCGCCACTTCTCCAGAAGGCAATCAGGCTAAGGGTCGCCGTTGTCGCGGCGGCGTCAGTGTTGGTAGTGCTGTCTGGTTTGCTTGCGACGCGCCTGGGCACCGAGTTCATCCCCAATCTGGATGAAGGCGACATCGCCTTGCACGCGATGCGGATTCCCGGAACGAGTCTGACCCAGGCGATTGGCATGCAGCGCCAGTTGGAAGCGCGGATCAAGGAGTTTCCAGAGGTTGAGGAAGTCGTTGCCAAGATCGGTACTGCCGAGGTTGCGACTGATCCCATGCCTCCTTCGGTGGCTGACACCTTCATCATGCTCAAGGATCGCAGCGAATGGCCTGATCCGCGCAAACCGAGAGCCGTACTGCTTGCCGAACTGGAAAAGGCGGTGAACACCATTCCCGGCAACAACTACGAGTTCACTCAGCCCGTGCAGATGCGCATGAATGAGTTGATCGCGGGTGTCCGTGCCGAGGTGGCGATCAAGGTGTATGGCGATGACATGGAGCAACTGGCCCAACTAGGCTCCAAGATTGAAGCCGTGGCCGAGAGTATCGAGGGATCTGCCGACGTGGCACTCGAACAGATTACGGGCCTGCCGCTGATGACAATCACGCCGAACGTGGATGCACTGTCCCGGTACGGCCTGGCGATCGACGACATACAGCAGACGGTGGCAATCGCTCTTGGTGGTGCCGTCGCTGGCCAAGTGTTTGAGGGCGATCGCCGCTTCGATATTGTGGTTCGGCTGCCCGAAGCGCAGCGCCAAGACCCTAAAGCACTGGCGACACTGCCCATTCCCGTTCCGACCGGCGCTGCTGCCGCACCGGGCCAAGCCGCTTACGTGCCGCTCGGCCAGCTTGCGTCAATCGAAGTGGCTCCCGGCCCCAATCAGATCAGCCGCGAGAACGGTAAACGCCGGATCGTCATTACCAGCAATGTGCGCGGACGCGATCTAGGGTCGTTCGTGGAAGAGCTGCGTGAGCGCGTAAGCCGCGAAATCACACTGCCAGAGGGCTATTGGGTCAACTACGGGGGCACGTTCGAGCAACTCATTTCGGCGAGCCAACGGCTGTCCGTCGTCGTGCCGGCTGTACTGGTTCTGATCTTCGGCCTTCTGTTCATGGCCTTCGGCTCGGGCCGGGACGCCACGGTCGTCTTTAGCGGCGTACCATTGGCACTGACAGGCGGCATTGCCGCATTGTGGCTGCGCGATATTCCGCTTTCGATTTCGGCAGGGGTCGGCTTCATTGCCCTATCCGGTGTGGCAGTGCTCAACGGCCTGGTGATGGTGAGCTTCATTCGCAAGCTGCACCACGATGGCGCGCCGATTCAGGATGCCATTGTGAATGGCGCGATGACGCGGCTACGCCCGGTGCTGATGACTGCGCTGGTTGCAAGCCTCGGTTTCGTACCGATGGCCATCAACGTTGGAACGGGCGCGGAAGTGCAACGACCCCTCGCAACTGTCGTCATCGGCGGCATTGTCTCTTCGACGCTGCTGACGTTGCTGGTACTGCCGGCCCTGTATCGCCTCATTCATCGGCGTACCGACCGCCAGAACACCGCGCCAGCGTAAGCACGATGCCAATTTATCAACAGGTTCACATGGTGCGGCGAACGCAAGAAAGATGCTTGCCGCACTCGAACAACAAGGATTTTTAGGAGATTAATTGAGGTATGACATTCATGCGTGAAAGATCACTTGACGTAATACTGGATCGCTATCGACCGATCTGGCAACGGATTTCCCTGTTTCTCATGGCGACGGTTCTCCTGTTGTTCGCGTGTGCGAATCAGGCGCTCGCCCATGCCGTTGCCGAGGGTGATAAGGGCTACATCCAGGAAATATCCGGCGTCAACCTCATCCCTTTTATGTATCTAGGGGCGAAGCACATGGCGACAGGGTACGACCATATCCTGTTCCTGCTCGGTGTGATCTTCTTCCTGTACCGGATGAAGCATATCGCCCTGTATGTGACGCTATTTGCCATCGGCCACTCGACGACGATGCTGCTTGGCGTGTATTTCAACGTCGGGATCAATAGCTACATCATCGACGCGATCATCGGCCTTTCGGTGGTTTACAAGGCACTCGACAACATCGGCGCATTTCAGCGATGGCTCGGCTTTCAGCCCAACACGAAAGTTGCAACGGTTGTATTTGGACTATTTCACGGATTTGGCCTGTCCACCAAAATCATCGAATACAACATCTCACCTGATGGCCTGATTCCAAATCTGTTGGCATTCAATGTCGGAGTTGAAATCGGACAGTTGCTTGCGCTCGGCTCCATTCTGATCGCAATGAGCTACTGGCGCCGAACCGCAAGTTTCTGGCGCCATGCGTACACCGCAAACGTAGCGATGATGTGTGCCGGCTTCATTCTGATCGGCTATCAGCTCACCGGCTACTTCGTTTCCTGAATCGCACTCGGAGAAAATATTTATGTACAACGTATCCAAGCCAACCCTCGACGATCTTCCTTCATCGAAACAACTGCTGCGCTCGACGTTTATTGCACTCGTCGCTGCCATCGCAATTCTGGTCGCCATCGTCCTTCCCTCCGAGCATGCGATCGATCCAACAGGAATTGGCCGCGTACTCGGCCTGACGGAAATGGGGGGAATCAAAACGCAGTTGGCCGAAGAAGCTGCTGCCGACGCCGCAATGGATGCGGCCAAGGCCGTTGCCGTGACGACTGGGAATGCAGGCACCGTCGTGCCTGCACAGGCGCAAAGTACCGCACAGGTGACGAACGATTCTGCTTGGCGCGATGAAATGCGCGTCGTACTCAAGTCCGGCCAAGGGGCCGAAGTGAAGTTGAGCATGAAGGCCGGCGAACAGGCCGAGTTCAGTTGGACTAGCGAAGGCGGCGTAGTGAATTTCGATACCCACGGCGATGGCGGCGGACAGTCCATCAGCTATGAAAAAGGTCGAGCTGTGCCCGCAAGTGATGGCGTGATCCAGGCCGCCTTTAATGGCAATCACGGTTGGTTCTGGCGGAACCGTGGCGATGCTGATGTAACGGTGATTGTTCGCACTCGCGGCCAATACGCGGAAATGAAGCGTGTCTTGTGATTGGCAAATTGGTTACGGGCACATGTCCCATGCACTCCGGCTTTCCTGCCATGCCAATTGCATGGCAGGAAGTCGAAGTTTCCCGCCCTGCCACGTAGGCCGGGCCTTACCCCAGGAGATATTGAAATGAACATTCGTCCGGTTTTGATTGCAGCTCTAGCTAGCGCCTCGCTCGCTTCGCCATTCGTGATGGCCCATACCGGCGGGCATGACGACGATGCGAAGGCCATACCGAAGACATGCGAGCAATTGGCAGATACGAAGCGGTATATCAGTGACGTGGCTTATCCCGAAGTGAAGAAGCTGAAAGAGCAGTGCGACGCCGCGAAGAAGAAGCCAAACGCGGCACAGTCTCCCGCAGCCCGCGGTTCATCCAACGACGGCAACTGATTGTTCAGAGCGTAGCCGCGACTCACAGGTCGCGGCTACCGCCTGCGATGCGCACTCGTGGGAGCTATTGGGAGCTATTCGTCTATGGAGTTGAGACATCTGAAATACTTTCTCGCCGTAGCGGAGGAGCTTCACTTCGCTAGGGCAGCGGAGAAGCTGCACATCGAACAATCTCCACTTTCTCGTGCCATTAAGGAGCTAGAGGAGGAACTAGGTGTTGTGCTGTTTGCCCGCACCACACGCAGCACCCGGCTAACACGTGCTGGCAAGCTGTTTCTGGAGCATGCCCGCCGGGTATTCGCTGTTCTGCAACAGGCGCGCGACAGCGTAAAAGCAGCAGCCAATGGATTTCACGGTCAGTTGCGGGTGGCCTTGTCGGACGGTATTACACCATCGCGCCTTCCGGCAGTGCTCGCCCTATGCCGACAGGAAGAACCTGAAGTCGAAATTCGCTTTTCCGAAGTGCCGTTGTCGCAACAAATCAAGGGGCTACATGACGATCTTTATGACGTAGGATTCGCGCAATCAGACGAAGTGGGCGATGGCATCGTCGCTATACCAGTCTGGAGCGATGCGCTCATGGTGGCTGTGCCGGCTCGGCATCCTCTGCTGGCACATAAGCGCATTCCGTTGGAGGAACTGCTCCGCTACCCTCTGGTTCTATGCGACCCGCAGGTTTGCGAAAGCCACGCGAAACACGTTGATCGGATACTGCGCCGGGCGGACATGGAACCCTTGATCGCGGAGCGCGTGGCCTCCTGCGATTTGATGATGGCGCTTGTATCGGCCGGCTTCGCGCTTGGGCTTACGGGTGCAGCACATATTACAGCCAGCAGAGAGCCGGGGGTGGTGGCTCGTCCCCTGGCATCACGTGTCCCACCCCTGACAACCTATCTGCTGCACCCTATAGGCGAACCATCGGAGGTTCTGGCCCGATTCATTGAGCGCGTACAGGCCATCGAATCTCTGGAATCTCCCAGGCCCATGCTGGGCCGCAATCTTGATCCCCCGGAGGAACCTGCGCCATGAAGAAGATCATTCCGTTCTTACTGGTGGCGGCGTTGACCGCCTGCGGCCAGTCCGAAACGCCTCAGAGGGCCAACACCACAGAAGCGAATGTCCCGTCGGTGGAAGAACTGGCGGCCAACCCCGAACGGCTCAAGGAGCTTCGCCAGCAGTGCAAGACCGATCGCCCCAAGCTGGGCGACGTGCTGTGCAACCGAGTGGCTGAGGCCACACGCAAGCGGTTCTATGGCGACGGTGAAACGCCGTACACGCCGCCGAAGGAACCTCCCAAGTTCTGATTGTCGGCGGCTCGCCGCATCACCTTCATTTTTCTGCTCGACACGCCGCAATGCGCCTGCGCTTGCGGCGTTATTCTTTGATTCGCCGTCGCACTCATTCTGTCTTTTTGCTCGACCTTTCTGCTGAAAACGGTCTTTGACCGGCACCGACCCGGCACCGATTCTGACGCTTGCGGCACGCCTTTGTGCCGCTTCTTCCATGAGGAATCAGCTCAGGAGAAATCGGAGGCCAGGTCATGCAAGGGACGAGCGTGCTGTTCGGTCAGATCGCCGTGGTATTTGGCATCGTGATCGCCGGAGTGTGGGGCGCCACACAATGGACAGCAGCAGCCCTTGGCTACCAGCTACGCCTTGGCTCGCCCTGGTTCGATCTTCTCGGCACGCCGATCTACCACCCATGGCGCCTGTTCGAGTGGTGGTTCTTCTTCGACGCCTACGCGCCGCGCGTGTTCGACACCGGCGGCGCCATCGCGGGCGGCAGCGGCCTGCTGGCGGTGGTGGTCGCCATCGGCATGTCGATCTGGCGCTCGCGGCAGTCGCGCCTGGTCACGACCTACGGCTCGGCCCGTTGGGCGAACGCGGATGACATTCGCAAAGCGGGCCTCACGCTGCCGGCCGGCGTGTTCCTGGGCCAGCACGACCGCCAGTACCTTCGCCACGAAGGCCCGGAACACGTCCTGACCTTTGCGCCTACGCGATCGGGCAAGGGTGTCGGCCTCGTGGTGCCGACACTGCTTTCCTGGCCTGCATCCGCCGTCGTCCACGACATCAAAGGCGAGAACTGGCAGATCACCGCCGGCTGGCGCTCGCGCTTCTCTCATTGCCTGCTGTTCAACCCCACGGATGCGAAGTCGGCGGCCTACAACCCGCTGCTGGAGGTGCGGCGCGGCGCGCATGAGGTGCGCGACGTTCAGAACATCGCGGACATTCTGGTCGATCCCGAAGGCGCGCTGGAGCGCAGGAACCATTGGGAGAAAACCAGCCACGCGCTGTTGGTCGGTGCGATCTTGCATGTGCTCTACGCCGGCGAGGACAAGACGCTGCGCGGCGTCGCCAACTTCCTGTCCGACCCGGCCAGCCCGTTCGAGCTGACCTTGCACCGGATGATGACCACGCCGCACCTGGGCGATGGGCCGCATCCGGTCGTCGCCTCTGCGGCGCGCGAAGTGCTCAACAAATCGGACAACGAGCGTTCTGGCGTGTTGAGCACCGCCATGTCGTTCCTCGGTCTGTACCGCGACCCGACGGTGGCCGAAGTCACCTCGCGCTGCGATTGGCGCATCGCCGACCTGATCGCTGCCGAGCATCCGGTGTCGCTGTACCTGGTGGTGCCGCCTTCGGACATTTCGCGGACGAAGCCGCTCATTCGCCTGATCCTCAACCAGATCGGCCGGCGCCTCACCGAATCGCTCGACGGCTCCGACGGCATCGAGCGCCGCCACAAGCTGCTGTTGATGCTCGATGAGTTCCCGGCGCTGGGGCGCCTGGACTTCTTCGAGACGGCGCTGGCCTTCATGGCCGGCTATGGCATCCGCAGCTTCCTCATTGCGCAGTCGCTCAATCAGATCGACAAGGCGTATGGGCAAAACCACTCCATCCTCGACAACTGCCATGTGCGCGTGACGTTCGCCACGAACGACGAACGCACCGCCAAGCGCATCTCCGAGACGCTGGGTACGGCCACCGAGCTGCGCGCCCAGCGCAACTATGCGGGCCACCGGCTGGCGCCGTGGCTCGGGCATCTCATGGTGTCGCGCCAGGAAACGGCCCGACCGCTCCTCACGCCCGGCGAGGTGATGCAGCTTCCGCCCGACGAGGCCGTGGTGATGGTGTCCAGCGTGGCGCCGATCAAGGCGAAGAAACTGCGCTACTACGCGGACGCCAATTTCAAGCGTCGCGTGCTGCCACCGCCCACGCTGGCGAACCAGCAGTACGCCGACGCGCCGCCGTCGCGGCCCGACGACTGGAGCGGGCTGGCGATTCCGTCCGTGCCCGCTGCACCTGCCACGGCATCCGCCGATGGCCTGGAGAACTCGGCTTCGGCCGACGACGGCGGCCCGCGCCGTCAGCCCGAACTCTCCGAAACCGTCGCCTACGACCCCGAGCTGGCCGCGCCCGCGGCCGACCTTGGGCTACTCGATGACGACGACGATTTGCCGCTTCCCCTTCCTCGCCAGCTCGATCCAGCCATGCAGCGCACGGCCCGGCTGGCTTCCCTCGACCCCAACGACGGAATCGAGCTATGAGCCACTACCGCCTCAACTTGTTCATCCAGCCGGAGCACGCCAAGCGCCTGGACGAGCTGGCCGCCAAGAAAGGCGTGTCCAAGTCGTCCATTGTCGCGGCGGCGCTCGCATCGTGGCTGTCGCCCGACGCTGCCGACCAGCGCGAGGCGGCCATTGCCAAGCGGCTGGATCGCCTCTCGCGCCAGGCCGAGCGAATGGAGCGCGACCAGAACATCGCCATCGAAACGCTGGCGCTGTTCATCCGCTACTACCTGACCGTGAGCACGCCGGTTCCCGAGGCGCACCAAGACGCGGCACGCGCGCAGGGCAAAGCGCGCTTCGAGCAGTTCACCGAGAAGCTTGGCCGCCACCTGCTGCGGGGCCGCAGCTTGGTGCGCGACGTGGTGGAGGAACTGCATCCCGATCCGATGCGGATGGAGGACGCGGCGGCAGCCGCCCAAGCGCGGGAGCGTGCGTCATGAGCGCCGTTCCCCAATCCATAACCGCCACGTCGCTCGACCGCCGCATCCAGATGCTGCGCACGGCGATGGGGCCGCTGATCGCCGCCGCGCTCGAAGACCCGGACGTGGTGGAGGTGATGCTGAATCCCGATCGCACCCTTTGGGTGGATCGGCTTTCCAGTGGGCGCGCGCCGATGGGCGTGGAACTGCCCGAGGCGGACGGCGAGCGAATCATCCGCCTCGTGGCCGCCCACGTTGGCGCGGAAGTGCATCGCGGCCAGCCGCTGTTGTCCGCCGAGTTGCCCGAAACGGGCGAACGCTTCGAGGGCATCTTGCCGCCGGCAGCGCCGGGGCCGGTCTTCGCGCTGCGCAAGCGCGCCATCGGCGTGATTCCGCTGGAGCGGTACGTCATCGACGGGATGATGACCAGCGCGCAAGCGGGCTTTCTCGTTCGCGCCGTGCGCGAGCGGCAGAACGTGCTGATCGCCGGCGCCACCAGCAGCGGCAAGACCACGCTCGCCAATGCTTTGCTCGCCGAAATCGCCGCCACCGGCGACCGCGTGCTGGTGCTCGAAGACACGGTGGAGCTGCAATGCGCGGCCCGCGACCACGTTCCCCTGCGTACCCGCGCAGGCGTGGTGTCGATGACCGAGCTGGTTCGCTCGTCCATGCGCCTGCGGCCTGATCGCGTCGTCGTTGGCGAAGTGCGCGGCGCCGAGGCACTGGATCTCATCAAGGTGTGGGGCACAGGCCATCCGGGCGGAATCGCCACGATCCATGCCGGCTCCGCGCTCGGCGCGCTGCAGCGCCTGGAGCAACTGATTCTCGAAGTGGCGGTGAATCCGCCCCGTGCGCTGATCGCCGAAGCGGTCAACGTGGTGATCCACATCGCCGGGCGCGGGCGCAAGCGCCGCATCGAGAGCATCGCTCGCGTCGTCGGCTTCGACGGCGTGGGCTACCAACTGGCGGACGCGCTGGAAACGCCGTTTCCCGAGCTGCCGCCACTTCCCGATGCCGCACCCGCTGCGGCGACTTCCCCATCCCCTGACTCACTTGGAGAACTGCCATGACGCAGATGACCATTCCTGCTTTCCGTTTTTCTGCAAATCCGGCTTTGCGTCTTGCGCGGCTGCGCTGCCTGGCCCGCCCTGCGGGGCAAGGGCTGCTGCTGGCCGCGCTGCTGCTGTTCCTGGCCGGAACCGCACAGGCCGCCGGTTCCTCGATGCCGTGGGAAGGCCCGCTGCAATCCATCCTCGAATCCATCCAGGGGCCGGTGGCGCGAATCGTCGCGGTCATCATCATCATCGCCACGGGCCTCGCGCTGGCTTTCGGCGACACATCCGGCGGATTCCGCAAGCTGATCCAGATTGTCTTCGGTCTATCCATCGCCTTCGCCGCTTCGAGCTTCTTCCTGTCGTTCTTCAGCTTCTCCGGCGGGGCGGTCGTATGAGTGCCCCAGACACCTTCGCGGACGGTTTCGAGGTGCCGCTGCATCGCTCGCTGACCGAGCCGATTCTGCTGGGCGGTGCGCCGCGCACCGTGGCGATCGCCAACGGCACGCTGGCCGCCGCTGTCGGGCTGGGCCTGCAACTGTGGATTCCCGGCGTGGTGCTCTGGATCGTCGGCCATTCTTTGGCGGTGTGGGGTGCGCGCGTCGATCCGCAGTTCATGCAAGTCTTCGCCCGGCACATCAAGCATCGCCCGCTGCTGGACGTGTGAGGGGAGGACGCCGCGATGCTGAACCTCGCCGAATACCGCCAGCGCCCGGCCTTACTTGCCGACTGGCTGCCCTGGGCCGGGCTGGTCGCGCCGGGCGTCGTCTTGAACAAGGACGGCAGTTTCCAGCGCACGGCCCGGTTTCGCGGGCCTGACCTCGACAGCGCGACGCAAGGCGAGCTGATCGCCACATCGGCGCGGTTGAACAACGCGCTGCGCCGTATGGGATCGGGCTGGGCGCTGTTCATTGAAGCCGAGCGCCGTCCCGCTGCCGACCATCCGCACTCGGAGTTTCCTGAGCCGCTGTCGTGGCTGGTGGACGAGGAACGCCGCGCCACCTTCGAGGACTCTGGCAATCACTTCGAGAGTGGCTATCACCTGACGCTGGTGTACCTGCCGCCCGAGGAATCGCGCGCCCGCGCGGCGGGGATGCTGTACGAGAACCGGCCCACCGATGGCGTGGACTGGCGCGAGCGCCTGACGGCCTTCGTGGCGGAAACAGATCGCGTGTTCGACCTGCTCGATGGCGTGATGCCGGAAATCGCCTGGCTCGATGACAGCCAGACGCTGAGCTACCTGCACGCCACCATCTCGACGCGGCGCTACCGCGTCGGCGTGCCCGAAGTGCCGTTCCACATCGACGCGCTGCTGACCGACTCCGCGCTGGTCGGTGGCCTGGCACCCATGCTGGGCGACCAGCACCTGCGCGTGGTGTCGGTGCGGGGCTTTCCGACCTCGACCTGGCCGGGGATTCTGGACGACCTCAACCGCCTCGGTTTTGCCTACCGCTGGAGTACGCGCTTCCTCTGCCTGGACAAAGCCGAGGCGGAAAAAGAACTTTCCCGTCTGCGCCGCCAGTGGTTCGCCAAGCGCAAGAACGTCATCGCGCTGCTGCGCGAAACGATCTTCCAGCAGGAAAGCCCGCTGGTCGATACCGACGCCAACAACAAGGCCGCCGACGCGGACGCCGCCCTGCAGGAGCTGGGAAGCGATCAAGTCGCCTTCGGCTATCTGACGGCGACCGTCACCGTCATGGACGAGGACGCCGCCGTCGCAGACGAGAAGCTGCGCATGGTGGAGCGCGTCATCCAGGGGCGGGGCTTCGTGACTATCCCCGAAACGCTCAACGCCGTGGATGCGTGGCTGTCGTCCATTCCGGGCAACGCCTACGCCAACGTGCGCCAGCCCATCGTCTCGACACTGAACCTGGCTCACATGATGCCGGTGTCGGCGGTATGGGCCGGGCCGGAGAAGAACGACCACCTCGACGGCCCGCCGCTGATCGTCACGCGCACCGATGGCGCCACGCCGTTCCGGCTGGTGACGCACATCGGCGACGTGGGCCACACGCTGGTCGCGGGGCCGACTGGCATGGGCAAGTCGGTTCTGCTCGCCACGCTGGCAATGCAGTTCCGCCGCTATCGCGGCTCGCGCATCTTCGCGTTCGACATGGGCCGCTCCATGCGGGCCGCGATCCTCGGCCTGGACGGCGAGCACTACGACCTGGGCACGGATGGCGAAATCGCCTTCCAGCCACTCGCGCGCATCGACCGTGAGGGCTACCGCACCTGGGCCGCCGAATGGATCGAAGGCCGCTTGCTGCACGAAGGCGTGGCGGTTGGCCCCGACGAGAAAGCGGCCATCTGGTCGGCGCTCGGCAGCCTCGCCGGTGCGCCGGTGGAGCAGCGCACGATGACGGGGCTTTCCGTGCTGCTGCAATCGAACGCGCTGCGCCAAGCGCTCGCGCCCTATGTGCTGGGCGGCGCGCACGGCAAGCTGCTGGACGCCGATCACGACCGGCTCGGCATGGCCGACGTGCAGTGCTTCGAGATGGAGGAGCTGATGCACAGCAAGGCCGCCGTCATGGCCGTGCTGCATTACCTCTTTGCGCGTTTCGATGAACGCTTCGACGGCGCGCCCACGCTGCTGATCCTCGATGAAGCGTGGCTATTCCTCGATGACCCGGTGTTTGCCGAGCGTATCCGCCAGTGGCTCAAGACGCTGCGCAAGAAGAACGTCAGCGTCATCTTCGCCACGCAGAGCCTCGCCGACATCAAGGATTCGAGCATCGCGCCCGCGATCATCGAGAGCTGCGCGAGTCGGATTTTCCTGCCCAACCCGCAGGCCACCGAGCCGCAGATTCGCACGATCTACGAGGGCTTCGGCCTCAACAGGCGGCAGATCGAAATCGTCGCCACCGCGCAGCCCAAGCGCGACTACTACTACCAATCCCGTCTCGGCAACCGCCTGTTCGACCTCGACCTGGGGCCGGCGGCGCTGGCCTTCGCGGGCGCGTCCACGCCGCAAGACCAGCGCGACATAGACCGCCTGCTGCTGGACGCCGGCGCACCCGGCTTCGCGGGCGCTTGGCTGCGCCATCGCGGCCTCGATTGGGCGGCCGACCTGCTGCCCTCGTTCCCCGGCCTGGCGCCGGGTTCCCTCCGTACCACCGACCACCCACAGGAGAGCCTGTCATGAAGAAGCGCCTTATCGCCGCCGCCGTCGCGGCCATGCTTTGCACCGCCACCGCTCATGCGCAATGGGTCGTGGTCGATCCCACGAACCTCGTGCAGAACACGCTGACCGCGATCCGCACGCTGGAGCAGATCAACAACCAGATCCAGCAGCTCCAGAACGAAGCACAGATGTTGATGAACCAGGCGCGCAACCTCGCCAGCCTGCCGTCCAGCGTGGTCGGCCAGTTGCGCGCCAATCTGGCAACGACCGAGCGGCTGATCGCCCAGGCCCGAGGCTTGGCCTATGACGTGACGAATCTGGATCGGGAGTTCGCACGCCTGTATCCCGAGCAGTACGCCGCCACCGTCAGCGGCGACCAGATGTACCGCGACGCACAGGAGCGTTGGCGGAACACGCTCAACGGCTTGCAGACCACGATGCAGATGCAAGCTCAGGTGTCGCAGAACCTGGGTGAAGACGAGAGCGTGCTGGCCGATCTCGTTGGCAAGAGCCAGTCGGCCGAAGGTGCGTTGCAGGCGATGCAGGCCATGAATCAGTTGCTGGCCTTGCAGGCCAAGCAGTCGATCCAGTCGCAGCGGCTCCAGATCACGCAAGACCGGGCGGCGTCGCTGGAGCTGGCGCGGCAGGCGGCGGCCACGGAGCGCGCCCGCGAAGTGCGGCGGCGCTTCCTGGGCGAAGGGACGCCGTACACGCCGCAGTCCGTGAACTTCTACGGCAACTGACGGGAGGCCGCCATGCGATGCGTCCTCGCCCCGTCTGTTGTGGTGCTTGTCGTGCTGCTGGCCGCTTGCGGCAAGCAGCCGGCCGACAACCTTGCCGATGCCCTGGCCGTCGATCCCGTGCGGCTCAAGGCATTGCGCGCGCAATGCGCGGCCGACCGGCAGGCCACGGGCGAGGACGCTTGCCGTGCCGCCGCCGAAGCCTTCCGGCGGCGCTTCTTCTCCGGCAAGGCCGGGCCGGATGAATACCAGACGCTGGCCGACCTGCCGCCGATCCCGCCGAGCTTCGATGAACCGGCCGATGGCATGGCGCCGGCCGTTCCCGCCGAGCCGGAGAACACGCCATGAATGACGTGACCATCATCGACCAGTTCCTCAACACCTTTGCCGCGTATATCGACTCGGGTTTCGGGCTGCTGCGGGGCGAAGTGGCGTTCCTCACGGCCACGCTGATCGTCATCGACATGACGATCGCCGGCCTGTATTGGGCCATGAGCCATGCCACCGGTCAGGGCGAGGACGTGATCGCCAAGCTTCT
The DNA here is from genome assembly GCF_015712215.1 of Burkholderia sp. 9779_493. NCBI lineage: Bacteria > Pseudomonadati > Pseudomonadota > Betaproteobacteria > Burkholderiales > Burkholderiaceae > Burkholderia > Burkholderia sp. 9779_493. The sequence continues at coordinate 171,150 of NZ_JACCQA010000012.1, read as the reverse complement.
GCGCAAGGTGCTGTACGTCGGCGCCTTCGCCTACATCATCAATAACTTCAACTGGCTGGCCAGCATCGTATTCCGCTCGTTTGCGGGATTAGGCATAACCGCCACCGGCTCGGCCATCACGATGGAAAACTTCTTGCAGCCGGGCCGGCTGGCGAAAACCGGCATCGACGCCGGGGCGCCGATTCTGGAGCAGATCGGTGAGATGGCGGGCTTTCCCGAAGTATTCGTAAACCTCGACCCCATCGTGGTGATGTTCCTCGCGTGGCTGGTCGTGGTCTTGTGCTTTTTCGTGCTGGCGATCCAACTGTTCATCACGCTGATCGAGTTCAAGCTGACCACGCTCGCCGGATTCGTGCTGGTGCCATTCGCGCTCTGGAACAAGACCGCGTTCCTCGCGGAAAAGGTCTTGGGCAACGTGGTGGCCTCCGGCGTCAAGGTTCTGGTGCTGGCCGTGATCGTCGGTATCGGCTCGGGCTTGTTCGCTCAGTTCCAAGTCCATCCCGCCGAGCCGTCTATCGACCACGCGCTGGTCATCATGCTGGCCTCGCTCACCTTGCTGGCGCTCGGGATCTTCGGCCCCGGCATCGCCACGGGCCTCGTGTCCGGTGCGCCGCAGCTCGGCGCTGGCGCAATGGCCGGTGCTGCTGTCGGCGCTGCCGGCACGGCCGTCGCCATCGGCGCCGCCGCGACGGGCGTAGGTGGCGCAGTCATGGCCGGGGCGCGCATGGCGCCTGCCGCCGCCAAGCTTGCCGGCAGCGGCGCGCGCGCCGCCACGTCGGCGGCCAGCAGTGCGAAGTCGGCGTTCCAGGCCGGTTCCGCCGCCGCTGGCGGCGGCGCAAAGGGCGCGATGGCGGGCCTAGGCAACGTCGCCAAGACCGGCGCGCAGTCCGCCGGACGCGCCGCAGCATCCCGTGCTTCCGCTGCCGGGCAGCGGATGGCCGCTCCGTTCCGTGCTGGCTGGAATGGCTCGACGGCCGACGCTGGCGCGTCAACCGGTCAAGCCTCCGCAGGAGAAGCCCCCGCAGGCGGCGCCGCTGCACAGAAGCCGGAACAACCCGCCTGGGCCAAGCGGCTGCATCGCCGCCAGCAACTCACCCACGCCGCGACCACCGCCGCGCACACGCTGCGCGGCGGCGACGGTGGCGGCTCGGGGCAAGGCCCGAGCCTGCGCGGCTCCGACGACTAAAGCGATTCACAAGGAGAACTGACCATGCGATTCAGAAAACCGCAGGTGCGCTATGCCGGCACGCCGCAGCCTGCCACGCCGTACCAAGCTGCCGGCCAGGTGTGGGACGACCGTATCGGCTCGCCGCGCGTGCAGGCGAAGAACTGGCGCCTGATGGCCTTCGGCTGCCTGACGCTCGCGCTGCTGATGGCCGGCGGCTTGGTGTGGCGCTCGGCGCAGTCCATCGTGACGCCCTACGTCGTGGAAGTGGACAACGCGGGCCAGGTACGCGCGGTCGGCGAAGCCGCCACGCCGTACCGGCCCAACGATGCGCAGACGGCGCATCACATCGCGCGTTTCGTGACGCTGGTGCGCTCGCTGTCCATCGACCCCATCGTCGTCCGCCAGAACTGGCTCGACGCCTACGACTACACGACCGACAAGGGCGCGGCCGTGCTCAACGACTACGCACGGGTCAACGACCCGTTCGCGCGCATCGGCAAGGAGTCGGTGACGGTGCAGATCACCAGCGTCGTGCGCGCCAGCGACACGTCTTTCAACGTGCGCTGGACGGAACGCCGATACGTCAACGGTGCCGCGGCGGGCTTGGAGCGGTGGACGGCCGTGGTGTCCATCGTGCTCCAGCCGCCACGCACCGAAGAACGCCTGCGCAAGAACCCCCTGGGCATCTACGTCAACGGCCTGTCGTGGAGCCGTGAACTGGATTCTTCCGAAGGAGCCAAGCCATGAATGATCTTTTCCGTAAATCCGCCTTGCCGTTGATCCTGCTTTCCCTCGCGGGCTGCGCCACGCAGGGCAAACCGCCGCCGACCATCTCGCTCGATGAGCCAGTGCAGGCCCAGCCGCTGCCGGAGCCGCCCGCGCCGGTGGAAGTGGTCAAGGTGCCCGAGCCGCTGGCGCTGCCGGCGCAGTTGAAGCCATTGCCCGAGGCAGAGGACGCCAAGGCCGCGCCGGAACCGGCCGACGAGAAGGTGCGCGTCTCGCGGGCCAATACGGAGGCGCGCGTCGCGCCCACGCGCGAGGGCTACGTCAATGCGATTCAGGTCTGGCCCTTCACTGACGGTGCGCTGTATCAGGTCTATGCGGCCGTGGGCCGCGTGACCGTGATCGCGCTCCAGCCGGGCGAGGAACTGGTGACGGTGGCCGCCGGCGATACCGTGCGCTGGATCGTGGGTGATACGTCCAGCGGTAGCGGCGCCGACCTGCGCGTGAACGTGCTGGTCAAGCCAATCCGTTCGGCCCTAAAGACCAATCTCGTCATCACCACCAGCCGCAGGACGTACCTTCTGGAGCTGGCTTCTACGGAAAAGACGTGGATGGCGTCGGTGTCCTGGGAGTACCCGCGCGACCGGATGCTGGCTTTGCAGCGCCAAGCGCAGGCGGCCAGCGCCGCCGCGCCGGTGGACTCCGGCTTGTCGCTGGAAAACCTGCGCTTCCGCTACGCGGTCAGCGGTAGCAACCCGCCGTGGAAGCCGCTGCGCGCGTTCGACGACGGGCAGAAGGTCTATATCCAGTTCCCCGCCGGCATCGCGCAAGGCGAGCTGCCGCCGCTGTTCGTGATCGGGCCGGAAGGCGACGGGCAACTGGTCAACTATCGCTTCCGCTCGCCGTACTACATCGTGGATCGGCTGTTCGGCGCCGCCGAACTCCGCCTGGGCGGAGACAAGAGCGACGTGGTGCGAATTGAACGCACGGACGGCGTTGCGCGGAGGAACTGACCATGAGCCAGGACGACACCCCCGACCTCGCCACGCCGCAGGCGGGCAAGGTTGCGCCGGAGGCGGTGGCGCTGCGCGCCCAGCCACGCCCGGTCACGCGCCTGAATCGGCGCACGCTGGCCATCCTCGCCGGCGGCCTGTCGGTCGCCGTGCTTGGGGCCACCATCTGGTCGCTGCAACCGCAGCGGCGCGGAGCCAACGAGCAGACCGAGCTTTACAACGTCGATCGCGTCTCGAAGTCCGAAGGGCTGGATGCGCTGCCGACGGACTACTCGAAGCTGCCGCCAGCCTTGCCGCCCGATGTGCCCGAACTGGGGCCGCCGTTGCCCGGCGACCTTGGTCCGGCCATCGTCGCTTCGCAGCAGCCGGTGACGCCGGGCTATTCGCCGCCAGGCCATGATCCCGAAGATGCCTTGCGCAAGGAGGCGGACGCGGCGGCGGCCTCGTCGGTGTTCTTCCGCTCGGGCGGCCAGGGTCAGGGCCAGGCCGCCGCCACGGTCGCGCAAGCTGCGCCGGGTGCGCCTGGTGTTGCAAACACACTCGCGGCCTTCGATCCTCTCGCTGCCGGGCCTGCCTCGACAGCGGCCCAGCCCGCCGACCCGACCGCCGTGCAGAACCGGCAAGACCAGAAAGAGGCATTCCTGAAAGCCGGTTCTACGGAAACCCGCAATTCCGGCCATCTGGCGCTGCCCGCATCGCCCTATCAGGTGATGGCCGGAACGGTGATCGCGGGTGCGCTGGTGACGGGCATCCAGTCGGATTTGCCGGGCGACGTGATCGCCACGGTGACGGAGCCGGTCTATGACACGGCCACGGGCAAGTTTCTGCTGATCCCGCAGGGCTCGCGCATCCTTGGCAAATACAACAGCCAGGTCAGCTACGGACAAAGCCGCGTGCAGGTGGTGTGGAATCGCGTCATTCTGCCCGACACATCCTCGCTGACGCTGGACAACCTTGTCGGCACCGATCCGGCCGGCTACTCCGGCCTGGAAGACGACGTGGACTGGCATTGGAATCGCATCGTTGCCGGCGCGGTGCTGACGACGTTGCTGGGCGTAGGTGCCGAGCTGGCCGCGCCGGAGAACCGCCAGGATGGCAACCGCATCGTCATCGCCGGGCGCGATGGCGCACAGGACAGCATCAATCAGGTCGGCCAGGAAATCACCCGGCGCAACATGAATATCCAGCCGACGCTGACCGAGCGGCCGGGCCTGCCCGTGCGAATCATCGTCAACCGGGATCTGGTGCTGCGGCCGTACCAGCCGCTGTTCTTCAATCGGGGAGCTTCGCAATGAGCACGACCAAGAAGCTGCGGCTCGGGCCGCTGCCCAAGACCGAAAGCGTCAAACTGACCTTTGCCTGCCCAGCCAGCTTGAAAGCCGACCTCGACCGCTACGCCGCGCTGCACGCGCAGACCTACGGCGAGGCGGTTGATGCCATGACGCTGATCCCGCACATGCTGGAGGCGTTCATGGCGGGGGATCGGGGATTCAGGAAGGACACGGCGACCCGGAGCGCGCCATCGAAGCCGACATGATGGCGTCGCATACCAACGGCATCCATCGAACGCGCAGCCCCAGGCTGCGCGTTCTTCATTCTGGATGCCGCTATGTCTCTTGGGCTATGATGACGCGACAGGCCCGCCGTTCCTCGGCAATCCAGCACGACACAGTGCGATGCGGCTTTCTCCCCCGACGCTCTTATGTGGCTCCTAGCCGACGAAGCCGTGGTTCTGCAAAGCGGCCGCGAAAAGAGCTAACCTACTGTCCCATATATGGTTTCAAGCCTTACGTGCTTTGCACGCAAGACTTGACACCGGCACTTTTTTGTCCTCGCGCCGCGGTGGCCGGCGCCGCACCCGGCGCGCCGCCCGCCTTTTTACAAGGGTCGTGTAACGTCCCCGTCCGGCTTCGCAGCACCGCCGCTTGCCGATTCGAGGTAGCCCAGCAGCCGGTGCGGCGTCAACGGCTTCGCGCAGTGCGCGTCGAAGCCGGCTTCCTTCGCCCGTTCGCAATCGCGCCGCGATGCGAGCCCGCTGCACGCGACCAGCAGCATGTCCGACGTTCGCGGATCGCGCCGCAGCAGCGTCGCGAGCTGCAACCCGTCGAGGCCCGGCATCGCGATGTCGAGCACCACCGCGAACGGCTGCCAGTCGCGCGCGACGTCGCACACGGCGAACGGATCGTCAGCGACCCGGCACTCGAAGCCGCGCGCCTCGAGCAGCAGGCGCAGCGCATCCGCCGCATCGCGATAATCGTCGACGACCAGCACGCGGCGCGGGCGGCGCGGCACGCTGTCGGGGTCGCGCCACAGCAGCACGTCGTCGGCGGCCGGATCGTCGCCGGGATCGGGTTGCATCGTGCTTCTCCTGTCGTTGGACCGGCTTGCGCCGCAAGGCGCGCGCCCATACCGACTGCATGCGGCATGCCGGTTGCTGCATGTTTCGCATCGTCGACCCTGGAGTCCTTCATGCGCGCGATGCGGTTTCAAGCGTCCGGTTTGCGTCCCTCTGCGCGTGCGACCACGTGCGCGCCGGCATGTTCCGCGCGATCGCGGCGCGCCGCTATTTCGGCCTGCACCGGAGGCGCCGCATGACCCGCAAAGCACCCGACCGTCCGACGCCGACGCCGGCCGACGACGATGCGCCGTCCACGCTCGACGCATGCCGCCGCTGCGCGCTGTGGGAAGACGCGACGCAACCGGTGCCGGGCGCCGGGCCCGTCGACGCGCCGATCATGCTCGTCGGCGAACAGCCGGGCGACCAGGAGGACCGCATGGGCCTGCCGTTCGTCGGCGCGGCCGGCCGCATGCTCGACCGCGCGCTCGACGAAGCGGGGATCGAGCGCACGCACGTCTACCTGACGAACGCGGTCAAGCACTTCAAATGGGAGCCGCGCGGCAAGCGGCGGCTGCACAAGACGCCCGCGCAGCGCGAAGTGGCCGCGTGCCACTACTGGCTCGAACGCGAGCTGCAAGCGGTCCAGCCGCGCGTGGTGGTCGCGCTCGGCGCGACGGCGCTGCGCGCGGTGCTGCAGGACAACGACGCGACGCTGGAGCGCACGCGCGCACCGGTGCGCACCGAGGACGGCCGGATCGTCGTCGCGACCTATCACCCGTCGTACGTGCTGCGCACGCGCGGCGCCGATTCCCGCGAACACGCGTACCGCACGCTGGTCGACGCGCTGCGCACCGCGTCGCGGCTCGCGCGCGAGCGGCGCCACGGCGGCGCACGCCCGTCGCACGGGGACGCCGGATGAGCGGACTGGACGAAGACGCGCGGCCGGCGACCGAGGCGTCGCCGCCCGCCGCGACACCGTGGTATCGGCGGCTCGGCCCCGGGCTGCTCGCGGGCGCGTCCGACGCCGATCCGAGCAACGTCGCCGTCTATGCGCAGGCCGGCAGCCAGTTCGGCTTCAACATGCTGTGGATGATCGTCGTCACGCTGCCGATGATGGTCGCCGTGCAGCTCGCGTCGGCGTTCATCGGGCGCACCAACCGCGAAGGCCTCGTCGCCGGCATCCGCGAGATGTTCTCCGAGCGCCTCGCGAAAGGGCTGATCGCGATGGTCGTGATCGTCAACGTGGTGAACGTCGGCGCGGATCTCGCGGCGATGGGCGACGCGACGGCGCTCGTCGTCGGCGGCCGCAGCTACTGGTATGCGCCGGTCTACGGCCTGGCGTCGCTCGCGCTGCAGGTGCTGATGTCCTATGAGCGCTACGCGCGCTGGCTCAAATGGATGACGCTCGGGCTGCTCGCGTACGTGATCGAACTCGGCTTCGTGCACGTCGACTGGGGCAACCTGTTGCATGCCATCGCGCTGCCGCACATTTCGTTCACGCACGACTACGCGACGACCGCGGTCGCGGTGCTCGGCACGACGCTGAGCCCCTACCTGTTCGTGTGGCAGGCCGCGCTCGAGGTCGAGGAAACCCAGGCCGAGCGCCGCAACGGCGATACGTCGTGCGCGCCGGGCGCGCGCCGCGAGACCGAGCAGCGCATCACGTTCGATACGTGGACCGGCATGGTCGTCACCAACGCGGTGTCGTTCTGCATCATGGTGATCGGCGCGGCCGTGTTCTTCGCGCACGGCCGGCACGACATCGGCAGCACCGCGCAGGCCGCCGAGGCATTGCGGCCGATCGCCGGCGAAGCCGCGTTCCTGGTGTTCGCGTTCGGCATCGTCGGCTGCGGACTGCTCGCGATTCCCGCGTTCGCGGGCAGCGCCGCCTACGGCTGCGCGGAAGCGTGGCGGTTTCGCGAAGGGCTGAACGAGCCGGTGCGGCGTGCGCCCGCGTTCTACACGGTGCTGGCGCTGTGCGTGATCGTCGGCATCGCGATCTGCTTCAGCCCGATCGACCCGATCCGCGCGTTGTACTGGAGCGCCGTGCTCAACGGCGTCGCGGCGGTGCCGATGCTCGTGCTGGTGATGCTGCTCGCGCGAAAGCGCGACGCGGCCGGCCGGCCCGGCAGCGGCCCGGTATCCAGACTGTTCGGCTGGCTGGCGGTCGCGCTGATGGCGGCGTCGGTGGTGACGATGATCGTCGACATGCTGACGTGAGGATCGAAACAGCGGGATGAAAGCCGTTGCGGACGCAACCGGCTCGACCGGCAGGCGGGCAGCCGCGCCGCCCGCCTGCCCGGGGCGTTACATCATCTTGCCGCGCGAGCGCTCGGCACGTGCCGCATCCGCGGCGGACTCCACCTTCTTCACTTCCTCCGGCGGCGGCAGCACCGCCTTGAAGCCCATCGACTCGATCCACATCTCGCGCGCCCAGCCACGCGTGTGATACAGGTGATGATCCTCGTCGGCCTCCACCTCGTCGTGCGCGGCCTTCAGCGCCTTCGCGGCGTCGCTGTCGGGCAGCTGGTCGGCCGCATAGCCGATCAGCTCCCAGTTCAGGTGATCCTTGGTTTCGGCGAGCACCACGCACTCGGCCGCGACCACCTGCGCGACCGCCGGATCGGCCTGCTTCTTCGCCTGCTCGATCACCTGCACCAGCGACTTGCCGGTGGCGGCCACCGCGGCGCGCCCCGGCGATTGCGCATCGGGATCGAGGCCGAGTGCGGCGAACACGTTGCGCAGCACCTCCTGGTGGTGCAGCGTCTCGCGATGGTACTTCTCCCATTCCTTGTGCAGGTCCTCGTCGGTCGCGCACTGGAGCGCGGCCTCGTAGATCTGCGCGCCGCCAAGCTCGGTCTCGTATGCCTGGCAGAGCAGTTCGAGGATACCTTCGTGCTTCGATTGCCGTTGGGCCATGACTGCTTCTCCGAAAAAGCGGGCCGCCCGTGCGGCCCAGGGGTGGAACCGGGCGCGCGTTATTGCGCGCCCACCTTGCGTGCGAGCGTCTGCGCCATGCTCAGGTGATGCTTGAGCGTCGGCAGCGTGGATTTGGCGAATGCGCGCAATTGCGCGTCCTTGCCGTCGCGCGCTTCGTCCTCGAACAACGCGACCGCCTTCTGGTGCGCGTCGGGGCCGGCCGCCGCGAGATACGCGGTGTCGAAGTCGTGCCCGCTCTTGCCGCGCAGCGCCTCGACGTCAGGGTCCGAGATCTGTTCGACCTGCGGCTTCATGCCCTTGCGTGCGGCGAGCTCGGTGAGCTTCGCGTTCGCCTTGCCATGATCCGCGACCATCCGTTTCGCGAATGCTCGCACGTCCGCCGACTGCGCCTGCTTCAGCGCGAGCTGGCTGGCCTGCACTTCCGCCTTGCCGGCCATCGCGGCCTTGTCGACGAACTCCGCATCGGCGCCCTTCGGCGCTTTCGCGATGCCGGGGTCGCCGGCGGCGCCCGCGCCCGACGACGGGTTGATCACGCCGCCCGGCACGTGCGAATTCGATGCGGGCGGCTCGCTCGGCATCTGCGCGCGGGCGAGCCCCGACACGGCGAGCACGCCGGCGGCGAGCGCCGCGATCGTCCAGTTGGGTTGTCTCATCAGCTTTCTCCTGGTGCTTGCGTGGAAACGGCCATCAACCGCCGACGATCGAGCCGCCGTTCGGGTGCAGCGTCTGCCCGGTCATGTAGCTCGCGCCGGCCGACGCGAGCAGCACGTAGCAGTCGATCAGTTCGTCCGGTTGCCCCGGCCGCTTGAGCGGCACGTTCGAGCCGAATTTCGCGACCTGCTCGGGCGTGAACGTCGACGGAATCAGCGGCGTCCAGATCGGCCCCGGCGCGACCGCGTTCACGCGGATGTCGCGTTCGGCCAGCTCGATCGACAGCGACCGTGTGAACGCGACGATCGCGCCCTTGGTCGCCGAGTAGTCGGGCAATTTCGGGCTGCCGTGATACGCGGTGACCGACGCCGTGTTGACGATGCGACCGCCCGCCTTCATGTGCGGCAGCGCGGCCTGCGTGCAGAAGAACATTCCGTACACGTTGGTGCGGAACGTGCGTTCGAGCTGTTCCTCCGACACGTCCTCGATGCCCGGCTGCGGATGCTGCTCGCCTGCGTTGTTCACGAGCACGTCGAGCCGGCCGAGCCGTTCGACCGTGCGGGCCACCGCGTCGTGCGCCTGCCGGCGATCGCCGACGTCGCAGGCAATCGCCTCGCAGCGTCGGCCGGTCTGCTCGATCAGTTGCCGGGTATGCGCGGCGTCGTCGGATTCCTTCAGGTAGACGATCGCGACGTCCGCGCCCTCCTTCGCGAAACCGATCGCCACGGCGCGGCCGATCCCGCTGTCGCCGCCCGTCACGAGCGCGACCTTGCCGGCAAGCTTGCCGCTGCCCACGTAGTCGGCCGCTTCGTCGCGCGGCTTCGGATGCATGTCGCGCTCGGTGCCCGGCTGATGCGTCTGTTTCTGCGGTGGCGGCGTCTGTGCAGTGGTCATGGGGTTCCTCCTTGAACGGGTGCCGCCGATGCTGCGCAAACGGCGTGCCGCGCGCGGCGCACGCCGGCCCGCGCACGGCGGCCGTGTTTTCAGGGTTGACGTTGCAAGCGTCTGGAAAAACGGCGTCGTCAGCGGGGGCCGCCGGACGGGACTTCGTCGGGCCGGCGCACCGGATCGAAATCGCGCCATTCGCCGTCCTGCCAGTCGCCTTCGACGCGCTCGATCGACTTCGCGCCGGTCGCGCGCAACACGTCTTCGGCGGTCGTCGCGGTGTCGGGCGTCACGCGCGCGGCGAGAATCACGCCCGTTTCGCTCTGCGCGAGCGTGCCCTTGCCTTCGGCCTGCTCGCCGCGCATGCGGCCGAGCGCGCCGCCGAATGCGCCGAGATAGGCGCCGGCCAACGCGGCGGCGGCCGGCACGAACCAGTAGCGCAGGCCGAGCGCATAGGCGATCAACCCGATGACGACGCCGATCAGCAGCCCGCGGATCGCGCCGATCATCGCGCCGCGACCGCCCGGTTTCGCCGCGGTGTCGGCATACACGTCGCCGCCGATCGGGAAGCGCGCGTGCTGGCCGCCGGGGTTCAGGAAGAAGATCGACACGTCGTCCGGCCCGAACGCGCGCTCGTAGAGGTGACGCGCCCCACCTTCCGCTTCATCGAACGTCGTGAAACGGCCTGCGACGATCATCGCCATGGTCGTGCTCCTCATGATGGATGCGCCGCGCGCGCGAGCACGCGGCGCGATGGGCGACGCTCACATCAGCCGCCCGAGCTCCTTCGATACCGATGCGGGCGTGTCGTACTCGCGCTCGGGAATCTTGCGCAGCATGTCGAGCACCGCGCGGTCCGCGTTCGAGCGTTCCGCGCACTGCACGACGTCCGCCTTGCTGGCCGGATAGTCCATTCCCTTCAGCGCCTTCTGCACGTCGACCGGGCTCGGCGGCTTGCCGTGCCCCGTCTGGTGCCCGCCCTTGTCGTGGTCCTGCTGGGTGCGCTCGCCTTCGTGCGCGCGCGAGTGGCTGTACTCGTGGCCCGTGTGTTGTCGGGATGTCATGAACGCCTCCTTGGAAAATGAACGAAATCACGCGGACGACCGGCGCGCACGCGCGAACGCGGCAAACACCAGCGCCGCCGCGCCCAGCGCGACCGCGCCGGCGACCTTGGGCCGCTGCACCACCGTGTTGTACGCACAGCTGCGCAGCACCGGCCCCTCCATGCCTTCGCGCTCGTGCAGCGCGTGGCGCGAGTCGTACAGCGCGTTGTCGTCGCGCGGCCGCGCCGGGCGCACCGTGCGCTGGCCGCGCGAGAACAGCGTGGCCGCGACGCGGTCGAACAGGCGCGGCGCGTGGTACGCGCTCGCCGACGTGAACTTGGCGGCGCCGCCGACGAACAGCGTGCGGCGCGGATGCGCGGCCGCGAACAGGATCGCGTCGGCCACCAGGTCGGGGTCGTAGATCGGCGGCGGCAGCTTCGCCTCGACGTTCATGTAGTTCTTCGCGTGCATCACGAACATCGTGTCGATCGCGGCCGGCTTGATCAGCGTGACGGACACCGGCAGGTGATCGGCTTCCATCTCGAGCCGAAGCGAATCGGTGAAGCCCTTCACCGCGTGCTTCGACGCGACGTACGCGCTTTGCAGCGGCACCGGCGCGTCGGACGCCTCGCTGCCCATGTTGATGATCGCGCCGCCGTGGAAATCGCTCTTGCGCCGGAAATGGTCGGCCGCGACGAGCGAGCCGTGCACGACGCCCCAGTAGTTGGTGTCGAACAGCCGGCGCTGATCCTCGAGCGGCACCTGGGCCGCCGTGCCGAAGATCGATACGCCCGCATTGTTGATCCAGGTGTCGAAGCCGCCGTAGGTGTCGGCCGCCGCCGCGGCCGCGCGCTGCAGATCCTCGACGTTGCCGACGTCGCCGGCGACCGGCACCGCGAGGCCGCCGTGCTGGCGGATTTCCTCGCACAGCGTGTTCAGCGCTTCCCCGTTGCGCGCGAACAGCACGAGCTTCGCGCCGCGCCGGGCCGCCTTGCGCGCGGTGACGAGACCGATGCCGCTCGTCGCGCCGGTAATCACGATCGTCTGTTCGCCGACCGGTTTGAGCATGCAGTTCATCACTGGACTCCTGTTACGGTCGCGTCGCGGTTATTTGGGCCGGATGGTCAACTGGTCGCGCACGTCCTGCACGCCGTCGACCTGCTTCACGACGCTGACGGCCTGCGTGCGCTGCTGCTCGTCGGGCACGCTGCCGGTGAGCGTCACGGTGCCGTGCCGCGTCTTCACGTGGATGTCGCCGGCCGACAGGCCGCTCGTGCCGACCAGCTCGGCCTTCGCCTTGGTCGTGATCGTCGCGTCGCGGATCTTCGTGCCGGTGCTCGAATGCGACGACGACGTCGACGACGATGCGGCGCCATCGTCGCCGGCGGCGACCGCGTTCGGCGCGACGACCATGCATGCGGTGGCCGCGGCGATCGCGACCGCCATGCCGGTGCGCATCGCGCGCTGATGGCGGATGCGCGGGGAGCGGGCTTGCAGCTGGAATACCTTCATCGTGACCTCCTTTTCATCGGGCCGGGCGAGCCGGCGGGTGAGCAGAGGTCGCGCAAATCGCGTGCCGCGCCGCGTGCGCCGCATGCCAGCGGGATGCCGCGATCAGACGCCCTTTCATCCAACGCGTTGTAAATTTTTCGGCACCCCGGGAAGCGGTTTTCCCCGCAATGCAGCGGGCATGCCGATTGCCGGGTCACCGACAACGGTGGCCCGTGTGCGCGGCCCCGATACCGGGAGCAATACCATGCAAAGAATCGCGTTGATCAGTGAACATGCGTCGCCGCTGGGGGTGATCGGCGGCGTCGATGCCGGTGGTCAGAACATCTACGTCGCGAACGTCGCGAAGCAGCTCGCGGAGCGCGGCCTCGACGTCGACGTGTACACCCGCTGCGACAATCCGCATTTGCCGGAAGTCGTGCCGATCGGCCCGCGCATGCGCGTGATCCACGTGCCGGCCGGACCGCCGACCGACGTGCCCAAGGAGCAGTTGCTGCCGTACATGGGCCCGTTCGCGCAGTACATGATCGCGCGAATGCGACGCGAGCCCGATCCGGTCGACGTGATGCACGCGAACTTCTTCATGTCCGGCGACGCGGCGCTGCGCGTGAAAAAGGCGCTCGGCATCCCGCTCGTCACGACGTTCCATGCGCTCGGCCGCGTGCGGCGGCTGCACCAGGGCACGGCCGACGGCTTCCCCGACGCGCGCTTCGCGATCGAGGACACGCTCGCGCGCCGCTCGGACCGCCTGATCGCCGAATGCCCGCAGGATGCGCTGGACCTGACGACGCACTATCGCGCCGATACCGCGCGCATCGAGATCGTGCCGTGCGGCTTCGACGCGCGGGAATTCCGGCCGGTGCCGCGCGTCGATGCGCGCGCGCGGCTCGGCTGGCCGCAGGACGCGTTCGTCGTGCTGCAACTGGGGCGCCTCGTGCCGCGCAAGGGCATCGACACCGTGATCGACGCGCTCGCACGCATGCCGCGCGACCCGCAGCGGCCGACCCACCTGTACGTGGTCGGCGGCAGCCAGGCGACGCCCGACCCCGCGCGCGACCCGGAACTCGCGCGGCTCGCCGCGTTCGCGCACGAACTCGGCATCGCGAACCGCGTGACCTTCGTCGGCCGGCGCGATCGCGACGCGCTGCACCTGTACTACAGCGCGGCCGACGTGTTCGTGACGACGCCGTGGTACGAGCCGTTCGGCATCACGCCGGTCGAGGCGATGGCGTGCGCGACGGCGGTGATCGGCAGCGACGTGGGCGGCATCCGCACGACGGTCGACGACGGCACGACCGGCTATCTCGTGCCGCCGCGCGACCCGGCCGCGCTGGCCGCGCGCCTCGTGCAACTGCGCGCGCAACCGGACCTGTGCGCGGCGCTCGGCCGCGCCGGCTACCTGCGCGCGCATCGCTTCTACACCTGGCAAGGCGTCGCCGACCGGCTCGTCGACATCTATCGCGACGTCGCCCACGCGCAGCGCGCCGGCACGTCGGCCGGCACCGGCCGGCGCACGCCGGTCGCCACCACGCGAGGCGTGCTCGCACACCGCAAGGAGAATACGTAATGAAGGGCTACGACCGAAAACGCGTCCTCGTCACCGGCGGCGCCGGCTTTCTCGGTTCGCATCTGTGCGAACGCCTCGTGACCGCCGGCCACGACGTGCTGTGCGTCGACAATTTCTACACGGGCACGAAGGACAACATCGCGCACCTGCTCGATGCGCCGAACTTCGAGCTGATGCGGCACGACGTGACGTTTCCGCTCTACGTCGAAGTCGACGAAATCTACAACCTCGCGTGCCCGGCATCGCCCGTCCACTACCAGCGCGACCCGGTGCAGACGACGAAGACCAGCGTGCACGGCGCGATCAACCTGCTCGGCCTCGCCAAGCGCGTGAAGGCGCGCATCCTGCAGGCCTCGACGAGTGAAGTGTACGGCGACCCGGACGTGCATCCGCAGGACGAGCACTATTGCGGCCGCGTCAATCCGACCGGCATCCGCGCGTGCTACGACGAAGGCAAGCGCTGCGCGGAAACGCTGTTCTCCGACTATCACCGCCAGTACGGGGTCGACGTGCGGATCGCGCGGATCTTCAATACGTACGGCCCGCGCATGCACCCGGCCGACGGGCGCGTCGTGTCGAACTTCGTCACGCAGGCGCTCGCGGAACAGCCGTTGACCGTCTACGGCGACGGCAAGCAGACGCGCTCGTTCTGCTACGTGGACGACATGGTCGACGCATTGATCCGGCTGATGGACGAACCGGGCGACGCGAGCGAGCCGGTCAATCTCGGCAGCGACGTCGAGATCGCGATGATCGACGTCGCGCGGGAAGTCGTGCGGATCGTCGGCGCAACCGTGCCGATCGAGTTCCGGCCGCTGCCGTCGGACGATCCGCGCCAGCGGCGGCCGAATCTCGCCGCCGCGCAGAAGCGGCTCGGCTGGCGCGCGACGACGACGTTCGCGAACGGGCTCGCGCACACCGCGCGCTACTTCATCCAGCGCCAGGTCACGCACCACACGCCCGGCGACCTCGTGCGCAGCACGCGAATCGCGTCGCATCTGCTCGCGCAGGTCCATACGCAGAACCGGCCGGCGCCGACCACCTGACGCGGCCGGCACGCGCGACGTGTGTCAGCCGTCGCGCTTCGTCACGTGTGCGATCTTGTGTGCGAGTTCGCGCACGTCGACCGGCTTGCACAGGTAGCCGTCGAAGCCGGCCTCCAGCGCGCGGCGCTCGTCGGCCAGGCCCGCGTGCGCGGTGACGGCCAGCACGCGCACGTCGGATGGACCGCTGTCGCCGTTCAGGGCGCCGCGCCGCAACGCATCGAGCAGCCAGAAGCCGTCGCCGTCGGACATCGCGAGATCGGACAGCACGACCGTCGGCCGCATGTCGGCCGCCATCGCGAGCGCCTCGCGGCCCGACGACGCGATCGCGACGGCCGCGCCGAACGTGGTCAGCGCGGCCGTCAGGCTCGCGCGCGTGGTCGCGTCGTCGTCGACGATCAGGATGCGCTGCGTATCGAGCACGAGCGGCTCGCGGCGGCCGCTTGCGTGCAGGAGGCTCCATGCCATCGCGCCACCCGGCTGCCACCCGGCCGGCAGCGTCACCGTAAACGTCGTACCGCGATCGCGGCCCGCGCTCGCGACGCTCACGCGACCGCCGTGCAGCTCCGCGATGTGCCGCACGATCGATAGGCCCAGACCGAGGCCGCGTCGCGGCGACGCGGGCGAATCGTCCGCGCGGCGGAACATGTCGAACACGTATGGCACGAACTCCGTCGCGATGCCCTGCCCGGTATCGGTGACGGTCAGCACCACCTGCGATTCGTCGCGCGCGAGGCCGACCGTCACGCTGCCGCCGCCCGGCGTGAATTTCAGCGCATTCGAGATGAGGTTCGACAGCATCTGCCGCAACCGCTCGGCATCGCCCGACACGATGCACGCGGACACGTCGCAGTCGAATTCGAGCATGATGCCGGCCGACGACGCGGCCGTCTGGAACGTGCCGACCACATCGGAGAACAGCCGCACGACGTCGACCGGCGTCGCATCGAGCCGCAGTTTGCCGGTCGCGAGCGACGACGCATCGAGGATGTCGCCCACCATCCGCGTGAGCGAGCGCGCGCTGCGGTCGATCGCGTCGATCGCCTGATGCTGCAGCGCCTGCTCGCCCGAGTTGCGCAGCACCTCGATCCACCCGTAGATCACGTTCAACGGCGTGCGCAATTCGTGCGACACCGTGGCCAGCAACTCGTCCTTCAGCCGGTTCGACGTGTCGGCCTGGTCGCGTGCGTCGCGCGCGCCCTGCAGCGAGCGCTGCGCACGCAGGTCGCGGCGACGCTGCGCGCCGGTTTCGCGCAGCGTCAGCGACAGCGCGACGCTGGCCCGCGCGTCGCCCTGCACCGGGCACGCCGACACCGTCGCCCGAAACCGCCGGCCGTCGCGCCGCACGCACAGCAGTTCGAGCGGCCCGACCGGCTCGTGCATCGCGTCGAACGCGTCGGCGAGCGGATTGAGCCGCAGCCAGCGCCTCGCGATCAGCGTATCGAACCTGCGGCCGCGCGCATCGGCCTCGTCATAGCCGAAGATCCGCTGCGCGGCCGGATTCCAGCTCGCGATGCGGCCGTCGCCATCGATCCCGACGATCGCGTCCGGCGCCGCCTCGACGACCGCATGCTGAAGCCGCGATGCGTCGACGCGCGCGCGGTCCGCGCCCGCATCGCGCAGCAGCAATACCGCGCCGTCGAGATTGCCGTCCCCATCGCCGATCGGCGACGCCACCGCGACGATCGGCACCGGCTCGCCGCTGCCGGCCTGCAGCCAGTGCCGGTCGGACGTCGCCCCGGCGCCGCCGAGCGCGTGATCGAGCGGCGTGGTCTGCACGCGGCGGCCGTCGTGATCGACGATCCGCAGCACGTCGCGCGCCGGCCGCCCGATCGCGTCGTCCGGCCGGCAGCCGACGAGTGCGGCCGCGGCCGCGTTGAGATAGGTGAGCCGCCCGTTCGGATCGGTCGCGATCACGCCGTGCGGCAACGCGCCCAGCACGGCTTCGAGCTGGCGGCGCGCGCCCGCCTCGCGCCGGCGCGCACGATCGTTCGTGACCCGCGTGTGATGCAGCAGCGACGCGACCGCGCACACCAGCGTCCCGATCAGCATGAACGTGCCGAGCTGCACGAGCCGCTCGGGCAGCGGCGCCGTATAGGCGGCCGGATCGGACAGGAACAGCGTCCACACGAGCAACCCGCTGACCACCGTCGACACGATGCCGAACAGGAACGACGTCGCCCACGCGGCGCCCGCGAGCAACGGGTAATACAGGACGAACGGCAGATTCACGCCGCCGAACCGGATCGCGAGCGTCTGCAGCACGGTCGCGATCGCGACCAGCATCACGGCCGTTGCGTAATTTCCGGCCTGCGGTCGTGCAATTTCAGTCATCGAACACGCTCCTGCGGGGACAGTCGGCGGCGACCGGCGTGGCGGCCGCCGGCGGGCACGGCACATGCTGGCCGATCGGAACCGCGGCCCGGCCGCTCACGAAGGAGATCTTCACGCCATGCCCGACCCGACACGCTGGCTCGTCGTCTCGCCGCATCTCGACGATGCCGTCTTCAGTTGCGGGCAACTGCTCGCGCAGGCGCCCGGCTCGATCGTCGTCACCGTGTTCGCGGGGATGCCGCCGCCTGGCATGCCCGCGCCGCCGTGGGATCGCCGCGCGGGCTTCCATCACGCGGACGAAGCGATGCGCGCGCGCCGCGACGAAGACCGCCGCGCGCTCGCGCTGCTTGACGCACACCCCGTGTGGCTCGATTTCCTCGACGATCAGTACGGCATACCGTCTACGTCGACCGCGATCGCCACACGCGTGGCCGCGGCGATCGACGCGTACCCGGGCTTCGGCGTGCTCGCGCCGGCCGGCCTGTTCCATCGCGATCACCTGCAGGTGCAGGAGGCCATGCTGTGGCTGCTGCGTGACGACGATCCGTCGCACGTCTGGCGCTTCTACGAGGACGTGCCCTATCGCCGCATCGACGGGCTGATGGCCAGGCGCGTGGCCGGCTGGCGCGAGCGCGGCTGGATCGCGCATCCGGTCGCGACGCCGGCCGGCGGTGATACGAACAGCGCCGCCGCGAAAGCCGCCGCCGTCGACGCGTACGCCAGCCAGGTCACGCTGCTCGAGCCTCATATGCGCGCCGCTCTCCGCGAACCCGAAATGATCTGGCGGCTCGAATGCGACGTCACGTCCGCGTAACGCCCGCCCGTGTCGCGCTGCCGCCGGGCGAGCCGCGCGTGACCGCCATCGTGCTGACCTGCCGGCGCGCCGCGGAACTCGCGCGCACGCTCGACCATCTTTCCGGGCTGCCCGACCGGCCGGCGATCGTCGTCGTCGACAACGCGGCGGACGCCGAGACGGCCACCCTGATCCGCGAACGCTTTGCGCATGTCGCGCTCGTGCATGCGCCGGGCAACCTTGGCGCGGCCGGCCGCAATCTCGGCGTCGCCGTCGCCCGCACGCGCCACGTCGCGTTCTGCGACGACGACACGTGGTGGGCGCCCGGCTCCATCGCCGACGCGGCGAACCTGCTCGACGCGTATCCGCACGTCGCGGCCGTCACCGCGCGCGTGCTGGTGGGCCCCGACGAACGCGAGGACCCGACCTGCCGGCTGATGGCCGACAGCCCGCTCGACGCGCCCGTCGCGCTGCCGGGCCGCCCGATCCTCGGGCTGCTGGCCGGCGCGACCGCGTTCCGGCGCGACGCGTTCGTGCGCGCGGGCGGCTACCATCCGCGCTACTTCCTCGGCGGCGAGGAAGCGCTGCTCGCGCTCGATCTGACGCGCGCCGGCCACTGGCTCGTGTATGCGCCGGGACTGACGGTCCATCACTACCCGTCGACGCGGCGCGACCGGCCGACACGTGCGCGCACCGCCGCGCGCAACGCGGTGTGGACCGCGTGGCTCAGATGGCCGGCCGCCGCCGCGTGGCGCCATACGGTGCGCATGCTGCCGCTGCTGCGCCGCGAACGTGCAGTGGTGCGCACCTTCGCGGGCCTGCCGTGGATCCTGCGCGAACGACGCACGATCCCGCCGCACGTCGAACGCATGCGCCGCCGCCTCGAACGCGACACGCGCCGCGAGGCCGAAACGGGAACATGAACGCGATCGTAGCGGCATCAGGAATCCGGCTTCTCCGCTTCGTCTTCCAGTTGCGCGAGCCGGTTGTAGATCGTCTTCAGGCTGACGTCGAGCACCTCGGCCGCCTGCGCCTTCACGCCGCCGCATTGCGCGATCGTGCCGAGGATCAGCTTGCGGTCGACTTCCTCGAGCGGCGTGCCGAACGGCACCGTCACGCGATCTTCATGCGAATCGACCATGCTGGACAGCTCGTCCATGATCGGCGGCGGCAGCGTGTCGATCACGTCGGCGTCGGTGAAGATGCTCGCGCGCTGCACGAAGTTGCGCAGCTCGCGCACGTTGCCGGGCCATTCGTAGGTCTTCAGCGCTTCGCGCGCGGCCGGCGCGAAGCGCAGGTTGCGGCCGGTCTCTTCGTTGTAGCGCTGCAGGAACGCGTCGGCGAGCATCGGAATGTCGTCGCCGCGTTCACGCAGCGACGGCAGCGGAATCGGGAACACGTTGATCCGGTGGAACAGGTCGGGCCGCAGCTTGCCGTCGGCCATCGCGGCTTCCGGGTCGCGGTTGGTCGCGGCGACGATGCGCACGTCGACGTCGATCTCGCGCGTCGAGCCGAGCCGCGTGAGGCGTCCGGTCTCCAGCACGCGCAGCAGCTTGACCTGCGACTCGAGCGGCATCTCGGTGATTTCGTCGAGAAACAGCGTGCCGCCGTCCGCGCGTTCGAAGAAGCCCTTGTGCTGACGTTCCGCGCCGGTGAAGCTGCCGCGGTCGTGGCCGAACATCTCGCTCTCGACGAGATTCGCGGCGATCGCGCCGCAGTTCACCGCGAGAAACGGCCCGCGGCGGCGCAGGCTCAGGTCGTGCACGGTCTGCGCGGCGAGTTCCTTGCCGGTGCCCGATTCGCCGGTGAGCAGCACCGACGCTTCGGTGCGCGCGACGCGACCGATCGCGTCGTAGACGGCCTGCATCGCGGGCGAGCTGCCGAGCATGCGGCCGAACCGGCCGAGGCGCTGCAGTTCCGAGCGCAGTTCCGCGATTTCCTCGTGCAGCGCGGTCGTGCGCGGCACGCGCGCGAAGATGCTGTTCAGCCGCTGCATGTTGAGCGGCTTCACCAGGTAATCGGTCGCGCCGCGCCGCAATGCGTCGATCGCGGTTTCAAGGCTCGCGTGGCCGGTGGTCAACACCATTTCGCAATGCCCGCGCTTGGGCAATGCGTTGAACAGCTCCATCCCGTTGCCGTCGGGCAGCACGAGGTCGCACAGCACGAGATCGGGGGTATGCGTCGAGACGAGCGTGCGCGCTTCTTCAAGCGTCGCCGCCGTATCGCACGTCAGTTGCTGCGTGCGCGCGAGCGTGGCCAGCATCGTTCGCGTATCGGCGTCGTCTTCGACGATCAGGACGTAAGGCATCGAGACTCCTTGTAATGCGGCCCGGCAGGTACGTCGGCCGGCACCGCGACACGTGCGGCGCAATGCACGTCATGGGGCCCGTTCATGCTGATGACGGGCTTGCGCCGGCCCCCGGAAGGGCCGAGCGCGAGGATGGCGACGAAGCGAATACGCGACGTATTCGCGACGAGCATGACGCGGCGCTCGGCCCTTCCGGGGGGCCAGCGCCACGCATGCATTTTTCCAAACAAGGGAACGTGCGCTGGCCCAAGACGGCATCTTCAACGCTGCACACGAACGGACAGACAAGCTGTCCCGCATGGGAAAACAGGTGCTTAGCAGTATAGAAGAACGATGTCGTCCATTCGCGGCCCATCGAATAAATCTATCTGCTGACGTAAGCCGCATTGCCAGATTCAATGTCGGCGAATCGGTATAAAAGGTATCCTGCGTACGTGAAAGACGACGTGTGCCACGTCATTTTTTACCTGGTCACGACGCATTCGGTCAAAACTTCCCAACCCGGTCATACTCCATGTCGAAATCCGACGATGACGGCACGCGACTGTTCGGCCGTTCGCGAACAATTCAGGAACTGCTGCTGAAAGTGTCGCGCGTCGCCGCCACCCGCGTGAGTGTGCTGGTGGTCGGCGAAAGCGGTGCGGGCAAGGATATCGTCGCCCGGCTCATTCACGACATGAGCTCGCGCCGGCGCGGCCCGTTCGTGCCCGTCAACTGCGGCGCGATTGCGAAGGACATCGCGGAGTCGCAGTTGTTCGGCCACGAAAAAGGCAGCTTCACGGGCGCCGTCGCGCAACACGTGGGCATGTTCGAAGCCGCACGCGGCGGCACGCTATTTCTCGACGAGATCGCCGAGATGCCGCTCGAATTGCAGGTCAAGCTGCTGCGCACGCTCGAAACCAACACGATCGTGCGCGTGGGCGGCCACGAGGCGATTCCGCTCGACGTGCGGATCGTCGCGGCCACCCACCATGATCCGGTCGAGGCGTTGCGCAGCGGCCGGCTGCGCGAGGACCTGTTCTACCGGATCGCGCCGATCGCGCTGCACGTGCCCGCGCTCAGGCAGCGCGAGGACGACGTCGGCGACATCGCGCTGCAGATCGTCGAGCGGCTGAACGCGCGGCACCGTACGAGAAAGCGCCTGTCGACGCAGGCGATGAAGGCGCTGCGCGCGTACACGTGGCCCGGCAACGTGCGCGAATTGCGCAACGCGCTGGAGCGCGCGTTCATCCTCGCCGACGAGCAGATCGAACTGCAGTTGCCGCGCCGCCAGCCGCCGCGCGAGGAAGTGCGCCACAACGCGATGACGCTGCATATCGGCACGACGCTCGCGCATACGCAGCAGCGCTTCATCGTCGCGTCGCTGCGCCATTTCAACGGCGACAAGCCGCGCACCGCGAAGGCGCTCGGCATCAGCCTGAAAACGCTGTACAACCGGCTCGCGCTGCTGCCGGAAAACGAGCGCAACGCGGTCAGCGGCGCGCCGCCGGCGCCGAATGCCGCGAACGGCGGAAACGCCTCCGGTTCGCCGCCCGCGACGACGCCGTGAACGCGGCCGGCACGCCGCCGCGCTCACGTCGTCACGTCGTCACATCGCGGAGGGCGGCGTCCCAGTCGCGCGCGAACCGTTCGATGCCGAAGCGCTCGCACGCGTCGCGTTTGGCTGCGGCGCCCCATTCGCGCGCCAGGTCCGGATCGCGAATCAACATCCGCATCGCGTCGATCAGCACGGCCGGCCGCGTATCGGCCACGCCGTTGCTGCCGGTCTTCACGAGTTGCGCCATCTCGGTCGTCGCGAGCGCGACGATCGGCAGCCCGATCATCATCGCCTCGATCACCGCGAGCCCCAGACTCGTGTAGCGGATCGGGTTGAAGAAGAACCGGTAGTGCGACAGGAATTGCGGCAGCGCCGGGTTCGGCACTTCGCCGATCCCGCCGAGATCGGTCGAGCCCATCCCGACCAGGTCGATCGGCACGCTGTGCCGCACGACCTCGAACAGGTCCGCGCCGAGGCGCCGGCCGCGGCGCGCAAGGTTGTTCACGACGGCCACGCCCTTCGGCAGCGTGCCGTGATACTCGACGCCTTCCGGCATCAGCACGCCGTGCTCGATCACGCGCGTCGGCGTCACGCCGTTGTCCCACATCAGCGCGTTGAACGGCGTCACGTGCACCAGCAACACGTTCGGGTCCTGCACCGGATGCAGCGTGTCGGTCGGATGCTCGCGCGGCGGATCATGCTCGACGAACAGCGTCGGCAGCGCGCGCTGCGCTTCGCTCAGCAGCCGCAGGCGGTCGTGCTGATAATGCTTCACGTGCTGGTACAGCACGCAGTCGAATGCGGTGTCGCGCACGCATTCGGCCGGCACCTCATGGACGTTGTCGCCCCACGGCAGGTGCCCGACGCGGCCCGCGTAGCCGGGCGGATGCTGCGGCTTCGTCACGATGTAGAAATCGTGCGGCGCCTGCGACAGGTAATACAGGTAATTGCCATGCACGTGCCAGGTCAGCACGCGCAACCGCTTACGTGACATGACGTCTCTCCTCCGCGAGCAGTTCGCCCGCCCGGTCGATCACTTCGCCGACGCCGATCGCCGTCGCGCACTCGTGCCCGTACGGACACGACTCGAACATGCACGGGCGGCACGCCGGATAGTTCGCGAGCACGCGATGGCGTTCGGCGTCGAGCGGCGCCCAGCGGGCCGTATCGCTGCCGCACGCGATGACGATGCTCGGCGTGCCGAGCGCCGCCGCGACGTGCGACACGCCCGTGTCGTTGCACAACAGCAGCCGCGCGCGGGCGATCAGCGCGGCGAGCGCGCCGAGCGGCGTGCGGCCGCACAGGTTCACGCACGGCCGCCCGAGGTGTTCGGCGAACGCGCTCGCCAACGCCAGTTCCGCGCGCGTGCCGGTCAGCACGATCTGCCACCCGTCGTCGGCGAGTTGCCGCGCGGCGAGCGCGAAGCGTTCGACCGGCCAGCGCCGCGACGCCATCCGCGCGCCGGGATGGACGATCACGTAGCGGCCGGGATCGAGCGCGTGCTCGTCGCAGAGCACGTGCCACAGCGCGTAGTCGAGGCCGCCGAGCGGGAATTCGAGGTAGTCGCCCCAGTCCGCGTAGCCGAGCTTGCGCGTGAGCGCCAGATAGCGCGTCACTTCCGGTTCGTCGTCGCGCCACACGAGCGCGCAGTCGAGCGCGGTCGTGCCGCCGTCGGCCGGCACGAAGCCGGCTGTGCGGGTCGCACCGAGCGACGCGACGATCGCGTTCGTGTGCGCGCCGCTGCCGTGCAGCTGGATCGCCAGGTCGAAGTCACGCGAGCGGCATTCGGCGATGAACGCTTCGCGCGTGGCCGCGTCGGGTTCGGGCTGTTCGCCGAGCCCCGGCGCGCCGGGGAATGCGATGAAGCTGTCGATGTAGTCCGAGAAGCGCGACGCGAATTCGCGCGCCCACGGCAGACCGATCAGCGTGATGCGCGCGTCGGGTTCGCCGCGCCGCAGCGCACGCAGCGCGGGCACCGCGCACAGCATGTCGCCGAGCTGCAACGCGCGGAACACTGCGATCCGCTTCGGGCCGCGCGGGCCGTCGGAATCGACGCTGGAATCGAGCTTCATCATTTGCTCCGAGAAACCCCGACCTTCAGGACGGAGAGGAAAGGCGTGCTGTCGACAGGCTGCTTCTTCCACGGGTTAGGATCACCGGCATGATCCTTGTCTATCGCTACCGGGTGAAATCGCTCAATGGACTGCTCAACAAGCAGAGCCGTGCGGTGAACTACGTCTGGAACTTCTGCAACGACACGCAGAAGCACGCGCTCAAGTGGAATAAGAAATGGCCGACGGGTTTTGATCTGAACGTGCTGACGACCGGCAGCAGCAAGGCGCTCGGCATCCATTCCGGCACGATCAACGCGACGTGCGAGCAATACGCGAAGTCGCGCAGTCGGAACCGTCGGCCTTACCTGCGCTATCGCGGCATGAAATCGCTGGGCTGGGTGCCGCCGAAGGGCCGAGACCTGAAGCGCGAAGGCGAAGCGTTTCGCTTTGCCGGCAACACCTTCCGCGTGTTCAACAGTCGACCGCTTCCCGAATGCAAGATCAAGGACGGGACCAATTTTGCGCAGGATGCGCGCGGCAACTGGTTTCTCAACATCGTGATCGAGATGCCCGATGTGCAGGTCCGACCGGTCCGCTCCGGTGTCGGCATCGATCTCGGCCTGAAAGACTTCGCCACGCTTTCGACCGGAGAAAAACTGCCGAATGACCGGTTCGGCCGATGCGCGGCAGAAAAGCTGACGAAAGCGCAGCGAGCACGAAAGCACAAGCGACATATCGCGAAGCTGCACGCAAAGATCTCGAATGCCCGTGCCGATTTCCAGCACAAGCTCGCGCTCGATCTGGTGCGGCGCTTCGATTACATCGCGGTCGGCAACGTGTCGGCCGCAAAACTCGCCAGAACCAGGATGGCGAAGAGCGTCTACGACGCATCCTGGTCGTCCTTCCGGAACAAGCTCCGCTATAAAGCGATCGCGCACGGAGCCACGTTCGAGGAAGTCGACGAAAGCGGTTCGACCCAGTCCTGTTCGTCGTGCGGATCGAAAGACAGCACGACGCGGCCGAAAGGTATCGCGGGACTGCGAATAAGAGAGTGGGCCTGTAGTGACTGTGGTGTCGAACATGATCGAGATACCAACGCTGCGTTGAACATTCTCCGATGCGGACGTGCATCGCCAGGTGTGGGAATCCTCTCCCCTTAAGGAGATGAGGGCGTCAAAGGAAGAACACTCTGAAGTGAAGCGCGCCGCGCATGCGCCAGTACAGCGACACGGGCGGAATCGCGATGGACGTGACGATCATCTCGGCCACATGCGACGGCGTGAGCTGCGTGCCGCGCAGCCGCTTCGCGCAGAACCCCGCGGTAATCGCGGCCCACACCGCCGCACACACGATGGCCGGCGCCGGCCAGCCGGCCGCGAAACAGCCGAGCGCGCCGAGCGCGGCGAGCACGGCCGCGTAGTAATGCCACGGCGGCGTCGGCCGGATATGGCGCCGATAGGTCGTGCGATGCTTCTTGTACAACAGCGCATCGAAATACACCTTCGACTGCGCGCCGATGCTCGATCCCCAGCGTGCGGGACGCACCGGATGCACGATGCGCGCGGCGTCGGCCTCGACGATCGGCCCCGCATGCTCGCGCAGCGCGAACATCAGGTCGGCGTCCTCGCGCCACGCGCGCGTGAAGCGCTCATCGAAGCCGCCGACGCGTTCGAGCGCCGCGCGCCGCACGAAGCAGTTCGCGGTCGCGAATTCCGCGTGCGCGAGCCCCGCCGCGTCGCGTTCGTAGTCGGTCGGGCGCGGCCGCAACGGCACGTCGATCCGGCCGGCCGCGGCCGCCGCCGACGGCTCGGCCAGCAGCGCGGCCGCACCGTGGCGCAGCCAGGTCGGATCGGGAATCGTGTCGTCGTCGGTGAATGCGATCAGCGCGCCGCCCGCGCTGCGCCAGCCGACGTTGCGCGCACCGGCGGGCCCCTGCGTGTCGGGCGCGGTCATGTAGCGGATCACCGGCACGTCGGTCACGCGTGCGCGGCACGCATCGACGACGGCGCGCGCACTGCCGGCCGGATCGTCGTCCACGACGACGATCTCGTAGGTGGTCGGATCGAACACCTGCACGCACAGCGCGTCGAGGCAGCGTTCGAGCAGATCGGGCCGCCGGTAGGTCGGCACGACGACCGACACGACCGGCGGCAGGTGCGTGTCGCGCATGTTCATCTCGGCTTCTCCAGCAGGAACGGGCCGATCACGAGCGCGTCGAGCGGCGACGTCCAGAAGCATTCGATCGCGTCGCGCGGCGAGCATACGATCGGTTCGCCGCGCGTGTTGAACGACGTGTTGACGAGCACCGGCACGCCGGTGAGCGCGTCGAACTCGGTCAACAGCGCATGCAGCAGCGGATGCTGGCTTTCGTCGACGGTCTGCACGCGCGCGGTGCCGTCGATGTGGCGCACGGCCGGAATCCTGTCGGCGCGCTCCGGCACGACGTCGTACACGAACAGCATGAACGGCGCGCGCAGCGGCGTGCCGCGGCCGCCGCTGAACCAGTGATGCGCACGATCCTCGAGCACGACCGGCGCGACCGGCCGGAAATCCTCGCGATCCTTGATCCGGTTCAGCTTGCGCTGCATGTCCGGATCGATCGGCGACGCGAGGATCGACCGCGCACCGAGCGCGCGCGGCCCGAATTCCATGCGCCCCTGGAACCAGCCGATCACGCGGTTCGCGGCGAGTAGCGCGGCCGTCTGCGCGGCGACGTCGGCGAGCCGCCGGTACGGCAGCTGCGCTTCCTTCAGGAACGCCTCGATCGCATCGTCGTCGTAGGCCGGCCCGAGGTACGCATGGTCCATGCGCCAGCCGCCGCGCTCGCCGCGCATCCGGAAGTCGGTCCATAGCGCGGCGCCGAGCGCCGTGCCCGCGTCGCCGGCGGCCGGTTGCACCCACACGTCGTCGAACGGGCCGCGATCGCGGATCTTCGCGTTCATCACGCAGTTCAGCGCGACGCCGCCCGCCATCGCGAGCTGCCGCTCGCCGGTCTCGGCGGCCAGCCAGTCGACCGCCTGCAGCGTCGTCTCCTCGAGCACCAGTTGCAGCGCATGCGCGATGTCGCAGTGATGCGGCTCGATCGGGCCGCCGCGTTCGCGCGGCGGGCCGAATCGCGCGGCCAGATCGTCGTCGACCACGTCGTAGCGCCCTTCGCCGCGATACCGCACCAGCTTGCGCATCTCGTCGGCGAACACCGGCTTGCCGTACGACGCGAGCGCCATCACCTTGTATTCGTCGGACGAGTGCAGGAAGCCGAGATAGCGGGTCACGCGCTCGTACAGCAGCCCGAGCGAATGTGGCAGGTTGACCTGCCCGAGCCGCCGGTACGCGCGGCCGTCGAACACGCCGTAGCTCGTCGTCGCGCGCTCGCCGCGCCCGTCCATCGTCATCACCGCGCAGCGCTCGAACGGCGCCGCGAGAAACGCGCTCGCCTCGTGCGCGAGATGGTGCTCGATGAAATGCCAGCGGAACGGCCCGTCGTGCGTGACGCCGCGAAAGCGCCGCTGCAGATGATGCGGCACGCCGCCCGCGAGCTGGCGCGGCGCGTTGACGATCGACGACAGGAACAGCGGATGCCACGGCGACGCGCCGTCCTCGCGCGGCGCATGCGCGGACGGCGACAGCGGCAAGGTCAACGCCTGCGGCGTGCCTTCGCGGTCGAGTTCGAACCACGGGTCGTACGAGTACGCGACGTGGTCCACGTCCGCGAGCGTGATGCCGGCTTCCGCGAGGCAATAGTCGATCGCATGAAAAGGCAGCTCCCAGGTCGAGAACGGCACCGGGCGCTTCGCGTGCTTCACGTGCGTGAAGCGTTCGTCCTCGGCCGCCGCGATCACGACGCCGTCGCGCACGATGCACGCGGCGCTGTCGTGGAAGGCGGCGTTGATGCCGAGCGTATGGATCGGATCAGGCATGCGTCAGTTCCTCGTGATGACGTGCGCGAACGGAAGCACGTTCGATGCGGGCACCGCGACCGGCTCGCTGCCGTGCGCGGCAGCCCGCGCGGCCGCGCGTTGCGCATGGCGCGCGCTGCCGCGCAGCAACGCGTGCACGGCGGCGACCACGTCGTCGACGCTCACGCCGCGCAGGCACGGATGGCCGGGCTGATTGCACACGCTGCGATAGCAGTTGCGGCACGGCACGTCGACGTTCAGCACACGGTGCGGCACACGCCACGGCGTGTGCTGCGGATTGGTCAGTGCGTACAGGTCGACCACCGGCGTGCCAAGCGCGGCCGCGAGATGCACGGGGCCGCTGTTGTTCGACAGCAGCAGGTCGGCCGTTTCGATCAGCGCGCCGAGTTCGCCGAGCGGCAAGACGCCGGCCAGCGGCACGGCGCGCGGCCCCGCGCGTTCGCACACCGCGTCGACCAGCGCGCGTTCGTCCGCGCTGCCCGTCACCGCGATGCCGTCGAACAGCGGCGCGACGGCGGCGGCCGCTTCGCCGAAGCGCTCGGCCGGCCAGCGCCGCGACGCCGCGCTCGCGCCCGGATGGACGACCAGCCAGCGCGCGCGCGGCGCCTCCGGCTGGCGCGCGCCGCCAAAGCGGTGCAGCGCGGCCTGCAAGCGTGCGTGCACCGCGCGCCGCGCCGCGTCGCCCGGCTCGAACGCCATGCGCCAGTCCGACGTCGTCGCGCCGACCGTGCGCACCAGCGCGAGCTGGCGCGCGACCTCGTGGCGCACGTGCGATTCCGGCTCGGTTTCCGGCACGCGGTCGGTCAGCAGTTCGTACGGGTTCTCGCGGCAATGCGCGAGCCGCAACGGAATGCCGGCGAGCCAGCACATCATCGCGGCGGGCAGCGGATTCTGGCTGTAGACGGTGAAGATCACGACCGCGTCGAAGCGGCCCGCCAGCAGCCGGTCGATCATGTCGAGATCGGCGACCGGGTCGCCCCGCGTGTCCGGATGCTTGACCCACGGCGCGTCGTAGGACCACACGTCGTCGACCATCGGCAGGTGCTTCGCGAGCGCGGCGCCCGTGCGCGACGTCAGCAGCGTCAGCCGGCGGTCATGGCCGCCCTCCTTCAGCGCGCGCAGCGCGGGCGTCGTCATCAGCACGTCGCCGATGCTGTCGAGCCGCACGCACAGGATGCGGCGGGCGCGGCTCCAGGCGGTGCTCATCGCCGCACCCACGAGCCGTGCCGGCGCACGGCCTCGCGCACGACGATGTCGGCGGCCAGGTCGATGCGATCGACGACGTGGTGCGGCGTGCGGGCGGCGTTCAGGCGCCACTCGGTCTCGTTGCCGCAGTCGACCAGGATCGTGCCGCAGCGCGCGGTGCGGCCGGCTTCGACGTCGTCGAGGATGTCGCCGATCATCCAGCTCCATTCGGGGACGACGCCGAGCGCGGTCAGCGCGCGGCGCAGCATGCCGGGGCGCGGCTTGCGGCAGATGCAGTCACAGGTGTAGCGCGGCACGCTGCCTCGCGGGTGATGCGGGCAGTAAAAAAAATCCGCCAGCGTCGCGCCGTTCGCTTCGAACAGTTCGGCGAGACGCTGGCGGACCGCGCCAAGCTCGTTTTCGGTAAAGCGGCCGAGCGCGACGCCCGGCTGGTTCGACACGACCGCCAGCGGCATCCCGGTCGCGCCGAGGGTGCGCAGCGCGCGCGCCGCGCCCGGCGCGAGGCGCATGTGCGCGGGATCGACGTTGTACGGCACGTCCTCCAGCAGCGTGCCGTCCTTGTCGAGCAGCACCGCGCCGGGCAGCCGCCGTTCGCGCTTCAGGGCCATGACGTCTCCTTCATCGGCAGCACCATCAGTTCCGGCACCACGGTGCCCGGCGGCTGCGTCAGCACGAAGCGCACGGCGGCCGCCACGTGCTCCGGCGGCTGCAGCGTCTCCTCGTCGATGTCCGGAAAGCGGTCGAGCAGGAACGGCGTGCGCATCCCGCCCGCGACGATCGCCGACACGCGCACGCCGCTCGGCCGCAGTTCGGCATGCAGCGCGTGCGACAGGCCGAGCAGGCCCCACTTCGTCGCGTGATACGCGGAGGCGTTCGGCCACGCGCGCTTCGACGCGGTCGACGCGATGTTGACGATGTGTCCGTCGCCGCGCGCCTTCATCATCGGCACGGCGGCGTGGCACATCAGGTACGGGCCGAACAGGTTCGTCATCAGCACCTGCTGCCAGGCCTCGACGCTCACGTCGTCGATCGGCGCGGTCACGTCGATCGCCGCGTTGTTGACGATCACGTCGAGGTCGCCGAGCGACTCGCGCGCGTCGTGCACGACCTGCAGCACCGACGCTTCGTCGCGCACGTCGAGCGGCCGCCCCACCGCGTGGCCGCCGTGCCGCTCGAGCCGCTGCGCGACGGCCGCCGCGCGGTCGCCGTCGAGATCGGCGACGACGACGTGCGCGCCATGCTGCGCAAGCTCCTCGCAAATGGCTTCGCCGAGACCGCGGCCGCCCCCGGTCACGAGTGCGGTCCGGCCGGCGAGCGGCGGTCTGGCTGGATCGTGAGTCGCGTTCACCTGCACCTCCTGTCGATGTCGGAAAGCCATCCGGCTGACGGCGACACTTGTCGCGACAACCGTCCGTGCATGAGGTACAGCGAAAACCGTGCCGGCCTGCGTGCGCCCGCGCCGCGTCGGGCTGTGCCGCGCGCCCGCTGGCTTTTTTATAACCGGCTGTAAAAACGGGTCCGGGCCGCCGCGCTCAGATCGCGAGCCCGTCGGGCGTCGCCTGCGCGCGGTGCTTGGCGAGCGCGCGCAGGCAGTGCGCGATGCAGCCCGCGAACGCCTCGTCGAACCACGGCTGCGCGCCCGACACGCCGACCACGATGCCGCCGAGCGCGACGCCGCCCCACAGGTTCGTGTCGCCGGCGCGCAGCCGGTACGGCTCCAGCGCCTGCACGACGTGGCCGTCGCGGCCCGTTTCCCACGACAGCCGCGCCTTGGCCCGCGCGTAAGCGCGATAGTCGGCGTCCCAGTCCTTCGGGTCGGGCAGCGAAAACTCATACAGGATCGCGTCCTCGAACGCCGCGTCGTGCGGCCCGAGCGCCGGGTCCATGATCACGATGTGCAGGCAGCCGCTGTCGCCGACGAAGTCGCTCTGCAGCGCGGCGGACAGGCTCGGCAACAGCAGCTCGACGGCCGCCACCGCGGCCTGGCGGTCGGCGAACGCACTACCGCCGCGACGCGCGTTCAGGGTTTCGGGTGGCGTCGGATTCAGAAGGTTCGGCATGGATTTCTCCGGAGGAAAACGCGAGCGCACGCAACGCCGCGATCAGGTCGGCCGCTACCGCGGGCTTGGTCAGGTACGCATGGAAACCGGCTTCGACCGCCCGCGTGCGATCGCGGTCGCGCGCATGGCCGGACAAGGCCAGCGCCTCGAGCGGCGCGCGGCCGTCACGATCGCGATCGCGCGCGGCGTCGAGCTGGCGCACCCGCGACATCACCGCGTAGCCGTCCTCCTCGTCGTCGCCGAGGTCGATGTCGCAGACGAGCAGCGCCGGCCAGTCGGCCCGGCGCGCGCGCCACAGGTCGTCCAGCAATGCCTGGCCCGACGCATACGCGTGCACGTCGGCGCCGGCGACCTTCAGCAGCGCGGTGAGCGCCTCGCGCGCCTCGTCGTGATCGTCCACGCACGCGATGCGCAGGCCGTCGAGCGGCTTCGCCGCGGGCGCCGCGCCGGCATCCGGATTCGCCACGGCGCCGTCGGGTTGCATCGACGCGGGCGCCACCGCACACATCGGCAGCGACAGGTGCAGCGTCACGCCGGTATCGTCGCGTTCGCGCACGACATAGCCGCCGGCCTCCTCGATCGCGTCCTGCAAGCGTTCGAGATCGATCAACGACAGTTCGGTGGCGTCGACGCCCGCGCATGCGATCGTGATCCGCGCTTCCGGGTCGTGGCGCGCGGTGCGCACCTCCAGCTGCCCGCCGCTGCTCGCGTCGACCGCGCCGCGGCACAGTTCCCACACGAAGCGCCGCAGCGCGGCCGGATCGGCCTTGACGACCAGATCCTCGTCCGACAGATGGCGAAACACCGGCACGCCGCGCTGCGCGGCCGCCTCCGCCAGCGAATCGAGCACCTGCGACACGAGCGGGTTGATGCGCACCGGCTGCCGCGCGAACTTCGCCTCCGTGCGTTCCAGTTCGCGCTGCTTCGCCTGCAGCGCCCACATCTGCGCATACACGCCGCCGCTTTCGAGCAGCTCGTCGTGGGTGCCGTGCTCGACGAGCCGGCCGTGCTCCATCACCAGGATGCGATCGGCATCGACGATCGTCGACAGCCGGTGCGCGATGATGAGGCTGGTGCGATGCTGCGCGACGCGCATCAGTTCCTGCTGGATCGCGCGCTCCGAGCGCGTGTCGAGCGCCGATGTCGCCTCGTCGAACACGACGATCGGCGGCGCCTTCAGCAACGCGCGCGCGATCGCGACCCGCTGCCGTTCGCCGCCCGACAGCCGTACGCCGCGCTCGCCGACGCGCGTGTCGTACGCGTCGGGCAGCCGCTCGATGAACGCGTCGAGCTGCGCGCCGCGCGCGGCCGCGATCACCTCGCCACGCGTCGCGTCGCGCTTGCCGTACGCGATGTTGTACGCGAGCGTGTCGTTGAACAGGATGGTGTCCTGCGGGACGATGCCGAGCGCGTCGCGCAGGCTGCGCTCGGTGACGAGCCGCAAGTCCTGGCCGTCGATCCGGATCGTGCCCGCGTCGGGCTGGTACAGCCGGAACAGCAGGCGCGCGAGCGTCGACTTGCCCGAGCCGCTGCCGCCGACCACCGCGACCGTCTGCCCGGCCTCGATACGGAACGACACGTCGAACAGAATCTGCCGGCTCGGCTCGTAGCCGAAGTCGACATGCTCGAACTCGATCGTGCCGCCACGTACGACGAGCGGCTGCGCGCCGGGCGCGTCGCCGTCCTCGCCCGGCTTGCCGCGCGCATCGAGCAGCCCGAACAGGCGCTCGATGTTCGTCATCGCGTCGTTCGCTTCGCGGAACACGAAGCCGAGCGCATTCAGCGGCAGGCTGATCTGGATGATGTACGCGTTGATCAGCACGAGATCGCCCACCGTCATCGTGCCGCGCGCGACATGTTGCCCGGCCAGCAGCATCACGGCCGCGATCCCCGCGCCGATGCACGCGCTCTGCCCGATATGCAGCGTCGACAGCGCGTACTGGTTGTCCACGCCGGCTTCGCGCCATTCGTCCAGCACGCGGTCGAGCCGGTCGCGCTCGACGTCCTCGCGCGCGAAGTACTTGACCGTGTCGACGTTCAGCAGGCTGTCGACCACGCGCGAATTCGACTCGGCCTCGAGCGCGTTCACGCGCCGCTGGTAACGCATGCGCCGACGCGTGAACACTCCCGTATACGCCGCGTAGACGGCGAACGTGACGAAAATGATCGCCGTGAAGCCGCCCCCGTACTTGCCGATGACGATCACGAGCACCGAGCCGATCTCGATGGCCGTCGGCACGACCGTGAACACCGCGACGCCGAGCAGATAGCCGATGCCGGCCGTGCCTTTCTCGAGATCGCGCACGACGGCGCCCGTCTCGCGCTGCGCATGAAAGCGCGCGCCGAGCCGGTGCAGGTGGCCGAACGTGCGCACGGTAAACGACGCGACCGTGTGCTGCGTGACCTGCACGAACGTCATGTCGCGCACTTCGTTCAGCGCGTTCGACGCGAAGCGCACCACCGCGTACGCGAACAGCAGCAGTACCGGCCACGCGACGGGCTGGCCGGCCGCGCGGCCGAAGCCGTCGACGATGTCCTTGAGCAGCAGCGGCACCGACACGGCCGCCGCTTTCGCGAGCACCAGCAGCACGATCGCCGCCAGCACGCGCGCACGGTAATGCCAGATCGCGCGCCAGAGTTCGACCGCGATCCGCACCCGCAGGCCGCGTTCGTCGCGGCGGCGGCCCTGGCGCGCGCGGCCTGCCGCTACGTCACGGTCCTTGGTTGGCGTTTCGTCGAGTCCGGTCGTCATGCACGCAGTGCTCGCGGTCGGGGGCGCGCCGTGTCACGCATCGGCGCTCAGTGGCGCGGTTCACGCTCGCGGCCGCGTACCACGGTGCCGGGCTCGGGGTCGCGCGCGGCGGGCTGGGTCGGCGTCACCGTCCGCTGGTCCGGATGCAGCACCATGCCCGTATCGTGTTCGCCTTCGCGGCGCACGCGCACGCGATTCTCGACGTCCTGCACGCCCATGCAGCCGTCGGCCAGATCCTCGATGTCGTGCTTCATCCAGCGGGCCGGCACCGTGCCGTCCAGTTCGACGCGACCGTCGCGTACCTGCACGGTCACGTCGCTCACGTCGATCTCGAGCGCATGCGCGAGCCGCTCGCAGACGTCCTCGCGAATCCGTTCGTCCGAGCGCGTATAGCCCTTCGGCCCGCGGCGATGACGCAGCGCTTCGCGTTCGGTGTCCCGGCCGAAGCGCGACAGGTCAGGCGCGCTGCCGCCATGGCGCGGATCACCGGGGTCGCGCTCGCCGCCGTACCAGCCCATCCGGTGCTGGCCGCGGAATTCCGGGCGCTCGCCGCCGTACCGGCCTTCGCGGCCTTCCGCGCGGCGACCCGGGTCGCCGTAGCCGCGCTCGGGGGTCCGCGCCGGCTGGCGCGCGCCGCCCGGCCAGTCCGGGTCGGCGGCAGCGCGCCGCGGGTCGACCGGGCGCGCGGCGCGCTCGGTCCATTCGCTGCCCCAGTCTTCCGGGCCCACGTCCTCGCTCGCGAAGCGGCGGTAAGCCGATTCGTAGTCTTCTTCCGGCCACCGTGCGGGGTCGTCCGGGATGCCGCGCTCGCCAGCGCCCCGGTACGCGCGTTCGTTGCGCTCGTGCCAGTCGGGCGGGCCACCGCGCTCGCCGGACCGTCCGGGATATCGTCGTTGCATCGTGTCTCTCCTTGATCGCCTGCGCCGCGCACGGCCCCATGCCGCGGCGCGGCGCGCGTCGGTCGGGTGAATGCAAATCGCGTGCCGGCGACATGGCCGTACCGCGACGGTTGCGCGTCGCAGCGCCGGGAAGCCGTCGGGCGCCCCAATCTGCAACGCGATTGCAGTTTTTGCGTGCCGGGCGTCACGGCGCGCCGCCAGGTTCGTCCGGTTCGTCGGTGCGACCGGGCTCGCTCAGCCGCTCGGTGCGGTCCGGCTCGATGTCGGCGCCTTCCTCGAGCGTCGAGTCGCCGTCCGCCGATGCCCGCTCGCCGGTGCCCGCGCGGTCCGTGTCGCTGCCGAGCGCGGCATCGCCGCGTTCGAGCGCGTGATCGTCGAGCGGCGAATCGACGTCGAACGGATGGCGCCGCGCGCCCGCCGTGTCGCTGCCGCTGTCGGACGAGTCGCTCGGACCGAGCGCGCGGCCGTCGCGGCCGCGGCTCGCGTTGTCGTCGTCCGGGCCGGCCGGTTCGTTGTCGGGATTCAGCGTGCTGTTCATGTCGATCTCCTTGCGTGGCTTGCCGCCGCGCGCGGGGCCGGACGACCGGCGCGCGGCGGATGGACCAGCAGGTCGTGCAATCGGCATGCCGGGCCGGCTACCGCCGGTCGCGCCGGCGCCCATCCCGGCGCACGGCACGGCCGATGCGCGCCCATTGATCAGCCGAATCGAGTTCCTTTATCCTTTCGGACGTGCCAATCGCTCCGTATGGCCGCCGCCGGCGCGTCCGGGGGCGGGCCGGCGACCCGCGGCCGCCCGTATTTCCAACTTGCCGCTCCGATGAAGAAAGACGACGCCGATCTCCAACCGCATCCGCCGCCGCCCGGCTTGTCCGATCCGCGCGACCTGCAGCACCGCTTCGCCGAATTCCGGTTCCAGACCGTGGTGGAGTCGATCACCGACTATGCGGTATTCATGCTCGATCCGTACGGCAACGTCGCGACGTGGAACGCCGGCGCGGCGCGCATCAAGGGCTACGACGCGGCCGAAATCGTCGGTCACCATTTCTCGCTGTTCTATCCGACCGACGCGATCGCGGCCGGCCGGCCGTCGCAGGGGCTCGCGCTGGCCGCCGCGCATGGCCACTTCCAGGACGAGGGCTGGCGCGTGCGCAAGGACGGCACGCAGTTCTGGGCGAGCGTGACGATCACGCCGGTGTACGACGCGACGCACGAGCTGTGCGGCTTCATCAAGATCACGCGCGACATGACCGAGCGCAAGCGGCTCGAGGAGCTCGAAGCATCGACGCAGCGGCTCAGCGTGTTCATCGCGACGCTCGCGCACGAACTGCGCAATCATCTCGCGCCGCTGCGCAATTCGGTCGGCGTGCTGCAGAGCCTGTCCGATCCGCCGCCCGCGCTCGCGCAGTGTCGCGACGCCGTGCACCGCCAGGTCGGGCAACTGACGCGGCTCGTCGACGATCTGCTCGACGTCGGGCGCATCACGGCCGGCAAGATCGAACTCGACGCTCGCCCGGTCAGCGTGCGCGATATCGTGTGCCGCGGCGTCGAGAGCATCCAGCCGAAGCTGGCCGCGCGCGGGCAATGGATCCGCGTCGACCTGCCGGCCGACTCCGTGGTGCTGCACGGCGACGACGCACGGCTCGTCCAAGTGCTGCACAACCTGCTCGACAACGCATCGAAATTCTCGCCGCACGGCGGCCGAATCGACGTCGGTGCGCGAATCGAAGGGCCGTCGGTGGCGATCAGCGTCGTCGATCGCGGCGTCGGCATCGCGCCCGGTGCGCTCGAAACGATCTTCGACCTGTTCGAACAGGAAGATGCACCGGGCCGCTCTCCGTCCGGCGGTTTCGGGCTCGGTCTCGCGATCTGCCGGTCGTTCGTCGAACTGCACGGCGGGCGGATCGTCGCGGAAAGCGACGGGCCCGGCCACGGCGCGACCTTCACGGTCTGGCTGCCGATCGCGCACACGATGCGCGCCGAGCGCGCCGCACTGCCCGCACCGGCCGTGCCTGAACAGCCGGCGGACGCGCCGCTGCGCATCGTCGTCGTCGACGACAACCGCGATTCGGCCGATACGCTCGCGGTGCTGCTGCAGTTGAAAGGGCATGCGCCGCGGGTCGCGTACAACGCGGCCGACGCGCTGGCCCTCGCGCGCGACTACCTGCCGCAGCTGATGCTGCTCGACCTGACGATGCCGGACATCGACGGCTTCACGCTGCTGCAGGAATTGCGCGCGATCGACACGCTGCGCGACACGACCTGCGTCGCGCTGTCGGGCCATGCGCGCGCGTCCGACCTCGCGCGCACCGAACGCGCAGGCTTCGACGACCATCTCGTGAAGCCCGTCGAGATGGCCGTGCTCGATGCGTTGCTGCAGCGCGTCGCGCGGCGGGTTCAGGGCACGTCGTAAGCACTCAGGCCATCGCGCGGCACATCGCCGCGCAGGCCTCGCACGCGAGCGCGCAGCGGCGGCAATGCTCGTGCGCATGCCGCGAGCACTCGGCCGCGCACAGGTCGCACGCATGCGCGCACAGCGCGCAAATGCGCGGTGCGAGCCCGCTGCGGCGCGCCATCGCGCCCGATGCGAAGCGGCACAGCTGCGCGCACTCGATGTCGAGCGCAATGCACGCGGCCAGCGCATGCACGTCGCGCTCCGCAAGACAGGATGCCGCACAGGTGTCGCACGCGTGCGCGCAGGCGTCGCACGCGGCCATGCAATTGTCGTATCGATCGTTCATCGCAATGCTCCCGGTTTCGGTTCGTGTCGTCGTCATGGCGTCAGCTTGACCTTCATCCAGCCCGGCTCGCGCACGTCGAACGCGCGATACGCATCGATCGCGTTCGTCAGCGGCTCGCTGCGCGTGAGCACCGACAGCGGGTCGAACGCGCCGCTGCGCACCAGCTCCACGAGCGGCGGCGTCACCGTCCGGTGATTGCAGTTGCCCATCTTGATCGTCAGGTTGCGGTTCATCGCGTCGCCGATCGGAAACACGCGCGCGGCCGGCGGATACACGCCGATCACCGAGATCGTGCCGGCCTTCGCGACCGCACGCACCGCCCATTGCAGCACCTGCGACGGCCCGTCGCCCGGCACCCAGTTGCGACCGTCCGGCTTGCGGTGCGGCGCGATCGCGTCGACTTCCGCATCGAACGCGCGCGCGGCGTCGCGATCGGCTGCGGCCGGCCCGTGCGTCGCGCGCATCGCGTCGACGCCCACCGCGTCGATCACGCGATCGACGCCGATCCCGCCGGTGAGCCGCAGGATCGTATCGACCGGATCGTCCTCGGAAAAATCGACGATCTCGGCGCCCTGCCCGCACGCCATCTCGAGCCGCGACGCGATCCGGTCGATCGCGATCACGCGCCCGGCGCCCATCAGCTTCGCGCTCGCGATCGCGAACTGCCCGACCGGCCCCGCGCCGAACACGGCGACGGTATCGCCCGGCTTCACTTCCGCGAGCTGCGCGCCGAAATAGCCGGTCGGGAAAATGTCCGACATCAGGATCGCGCGATCGTCGTCGATCGCGTCGGGCAGGCGAATCAGGCTCGCATGCGCAAGCGGCGTGCGCGCATATTCGGCCTGTAGCCCGTCGACCGGGCCCGTTTCCGCCGGCCCGCCGAAGAACGAAGTGCCCGCGCGCGGCCCGCCCGGGTTCGCGACGTCGCATTGCGCGGTGTAGCCCGCGCGGCAGTAGGCGCAGCTGCCGCACGCGATCGTCGACGGAATCAGCACGCGATCGCCGCGCCGCAGGTTGCGCACGTCGCGCCCGACCGCCTCGACGATGCCGACGCCCTCGTGGCCGAGGATCGTGCCCGGCTTCATGCCGCCCAGCGTGCCGCGCACCATGTGCAGATCGGTGCCGCAGATCGCGCTGGCGGTCAGGCGCACGACCGCGTCGGTCGCCGCGGAGACTTCCGGATCGGGCACCGTGTCGATGCGAATGTCGCCGATGCCGTGAAATACGACTGCTTTCATGTCAGGCCCTCCTTGTCGAAAGCGGAAACGGTGAATGAGACCGTCGAGCGAATCGAGCAAGGCGTGCGCCTGTGCGGCGCGCCGTGAGGCACGGACAGGAAGCGCTGCGTTTTCGAGGAGGAATCGAGCCGGCGCGTCAGTCCGTCGCCGGGCCGCTGCCGATGCCGCCGTCGCGCGCGTTCGAGATCGCTTCGACGAGCTTCAGTTCGTCGTCGATCGACAGCGTCGTGTCGACCACGTCACCGCCCAGCGGCCCGAGCGCCGCGCTCAACGCGTAGATGTCGACCTGCGTCGCGGCCAGCCCGAGCGAGACGGTGCCGGGGCGCGCCTTGCGCGCGACGCGATCGGTCAGCGCATCGTCGACCGGCCGCTCGCGCCATGCGTCGAGCGACGATTCGATGTGCGCAACGACGCTGTCGAGCAGCGATCCGGATGCCACGCGGCCCGGATCGACTGCATGCGTGCGCAACTGTCCGTCGGTCGAGCACTCGACGATCACGATCCCCGCGAGCGCGACGACGTGCCGGTCGCGCAGCGTGCCGAGTTCGGCCAGCGCGCGACGCGCCGCATCAAGATCCGGGTAGGACAACACGATCAGCGTGTTCATCAGCGACTCCATGCAATCCGAACGGGCGCGCTCAATGCGGCGGCCCGAACGCGGCTTTCAGGCTCGCGACGATCATCTGCATCGCGATCGCCGCGAGAATCATCCCCATCAGGCGCTGCGTGACAGCCGTCACGCGCGGCGACAGGTAGTGGCCGATCAGCGGCGCCGACAGCAGCGACACGGCCAGCAGCACGAGAAACGCGGCCAGCCCGAGCGCGAACGCGAGTTCCTGCCCGGTCGAGACCGCGCCGTGTCCGAGCACGATCATCGTCGCGATCGTGCCGGGGCCGACCAGCAACGGGATCGTCAGCGGGTAGATCGCGACGCTTTCGGCGGCTGCCGGATCGGCGCCTTCGTCGCTGCCCGGCGCATGCTGGCGGCTCGGCGCGCCATGCAGCATCGACAGCGCGATCAGCAGCACCAGCAGCCCGCCCGCGAGGCGGAAATCGTCGATCGTCAGGCCGAACGCGCGCAGGATCGCGCCGCCCGCGACGGCCGACACGATGCAGCCGACCGTCACGCCGATCGCGGCCGTCAGCGCGACCTTGCGGCGCACGCCGTCCGCCGCGCCTTCGGTCAGCGACAGGAACACCGGGATGTTCGCGATCGGGTTCATGATCGCGAACAGCGCGGCGAATACCTTGATGGAAAAAGTCAGATCGAAGGCCACAGGGTCGCTCCCGTCTCGCGCGGCACGTGACACGCCCACGCCGGTTCGTTTTCGATGCGCGGCGCACGCCATGCTGATACGATCCACGCACCACGTTCATCCACGACGGAGGGCCCCGCTCGATGCAAGCCACCGACACTTTCATGGGTCACGAAATTCGCGTCGACGCGACGCGCAACGCGAACGGCGCATGGGTCGCGCAGGTGCGGATCTTCCGCGACGGCGCGCCCGTCGACCTGCCCGCGCCCGAACTCGTCACGCCCGAATGGCTGACGTGCGACGAGGCGCTGCGCGGCGGCATCGACCAGGGGCGCGTGATGATCAAGACGCGCGACCGGTAACGCCACCCGGTTCATCGGCGCACGGGCGACCGGCGTCGCGCGATGCACGTCACGCATCGAAATCGAGGTCGCCGATCAGGATCTCGCGATCGCGCTGGGTCCGTGTGCTGAAATCGACCGGCAGCTCCATCTGCCAGCGCTCGATCGTGACCGGCAGCGCCGCGAGATAGCGATCGAAGCGGCTGGGATCGGGCTCGGCCAGCAGGCCGGCGATCGCGTCGTCGCGCCACGCGAGCCGCACGTTCAACCGGTTCGGCAAGCCGACCGTCGACGTGAGGCCGATCACGTCGATGCAGGTCGGGCTGCCCTGCCCGTCGTGCGGCACGACGTCGACCTTCACTTCGCCGGGCTGGTACAGGCCACGCAGGCGCGTCGCGATGCGCGGCGCGAACTCGGTTTCGAAACGGGCGCGGACGTCGGGGTTCATCTTGCCTCCATCAAGGGTTCGGCAGGTGTCGTCTTGCTGCTTTCATGCGGGCGTCATCTGCCGCTCGAGCGCCGCTTCGGCCTTCAGGTTGTCGAGATCGCGAGCGATCGTCACGACCGCGAGCCGCGTGTTGCCGCGCCAGTACGCGATCGAGCAGTCGTGCGCGCCGAGGTCGCCCTCGATCTCGACGCGCTCCCATTGCTCCGCATGCCCGACATAGCGGAGCGTCAGGTCGTAATGCTGGCTCCAGAAAAACGGCACCGCGTCGAACGGCCGCTGCTGGCCGAGCAGGTTGCGCGCCG
The DNA here is from genome assembly GCF_015712215.1 of Burkholderia sp. 9779_493. NCBI lineage: Bacteria > Pseudomonadati > Pseudomonadota > Betaproteobacteria > Burkholderiales > Burkholderiaceae > Burkholderia > Burkholderia sp. 9779_493. Next base: position 130,087 of record NZ_JACCQA010000012.1, on the reverse strand, counting down.
CGACGATGCCCTGCCGCTCGGCGACGACCCAGTGCTCGACGCGAATCCGCTGGCCCGTCAGCGGATCGGGCCAGCGCGCGATATCGCCGGCCGCATAGATGCCGGGCGCACTCGTCTGCAGGAAGCGGTCGACCGTCACGCCGCGTTCGACCGCGAGCCCGGCGTCCTGCGCAAGTTCGACGTTCGGATGCACGCCGATACCCACCAGCACGACGTCGGCCGGCAGCACGTCGCCGCTCGACAGCGTCACGCTGTCCGGCCCGATCCGCGCGGGCGTCGCGCCGAGATGGAACACCACGCCGTGCGCTTCGTGCAGCGCCTTGATCGTGTCGCCGAGCGCATCGCCGAGCACGCGGCCCATCGGATGCGGATCGGGCGCGACGACGTGCACGTCGAGCCCGCGCGTGCGCAACGCAGCGGCCGCTTCGAGCCCGATGAAGCTCGCGCCGACCACCACGCAGCGGCGCGCGGTTTTCAGCTTCGCGATCAGCACATCGCAATCGGCGCGAGAGCGCAACGTACACACGTGCGGCAGATCGGCGCCGGGCACGTTCAGCTTGTTCGGCTCGGCGCCGGTCGCGAGCAGCAGCGCGCCGTAGTCGACCCGGCCGCCGTCGGCCAGCTCGACCGACCGCTGCGCGGGATCGATGCGCGTGACCCGCGTATTGCAGCGCACGTCGATCCGCTGCTCGGCATAGAACGACGGCGCGCGCAGCGGCAGCCAGTCGGCTTGCGCCGTGCCCGCGAGGTAATCCTTCGACAGATTCGGCCGGTCGTACGGCGGATCGGCATCGGCGCTCAGCAGCGTGATCGCGTGCGGATAGCCTTCCTGCCGCAGCGTCACGGCCGCCGCGATCGCAGCGGCGCCGCCTCCGACGATCACGACCGACGCGGGCAGCCCGGTTGCCTTCAGCGCGGGCGGCACGGCGGCCGGCCGCGCATCGACGACGACCGCGCGGCCGTCGCGCCGCTCGACGCGCCAGCACGGCAGCCCGTCGAGCGCCGGCGCGCGCTCCATCTCACCGGTGCGCAGGCAGAACGCCGCGTGATGCCACGGACAGCGAATCGTGTCGCCGACCAGCAGGCCCTCGGCCAGCGGGCCGCCATAGTGCGGGCATTGCGCGCCCACCGCGAACAGCTCGTCGCCGCGACGCACGAGCAGCACCGCCGCGTCGCCGACATGGCCCTCGATCATCGCGCCGTCGGCGAGATCGTCGAGCGCGACCCCCTGCGTGAGGTCGGGGCGTGAGGACGCATCGCTTCCAGTCATGACGTGGCTCCCGAAAAGTCAGGTAACGATCCCATTATCGACATCCCTCCTGAAAAGAACAGGTACAGACGCCCCGCAGCGCACGCAAACCCGGACTGTAGCTTGTACGCGATCCATGACCGGCGTAGAACGTGATCAACGTTGCGGCGCAACACGGCGGCCGCCTGCGAGGCGCACGACGCGACCCGCGCAAGCCGCGTGCCGCCTTCACCCGTCAAAGGAGCACTACCCGATGGCCACCGTCCTGTGCGTGCTCTACCCCGATCCCGTCGACGGCTATCCGCCGCGCTACGTGCGCGACGCGATCCCGGTCGTCACGCACTACGCGGACGGCCAGACCGCGCCGACACCGGCCGGCCCGCTTGGCTTCCGGCCCGGCGAGCTCGTCGGCTCGGTGTCCGGCGCGCTCGGCTTGCGCGGCTATATGGAAGCGCACGGCCACACGCTGATCGTCACGAGCGACAAGGACGGCCCCGACTCCGAATTCGAGCGCCGGCTGCCCGAAGCGGACGTGGTGATTTCGCAGCCGTTCTGGCCCGCGTACCTGAGCGCCGAACGGATCGCCCGCGCGCCGAAGCTGAAGCTCGCGCTGACGGCCGGCATCGGCTCCGATCACGTCGACCTGGATGCGGCCGCACGCGCGCACATCACCGTTGCCGAAGTCACCGGCTCGAACAGCATCAGCGTCGCCGAGCACGTGGTGATGACGACGCTCGCGCTGGTGCGCAACTACCTGCCGTCGCATGCGATCGCGCAGCAGGGCGGCTGGAACATCGCCGACTGCGTGGCGCGCAGCTACGACGTCGAAGGGATGCATTTCGGCACGGTCGGCGCGGGGCGCATCGGCCTCGCGGTGCTGCGCCGGCTGCAACCGTTCGGCCTGCATCTGCACTACACGCAGCGCCATCGGCTCGATGCGTCGATCGAGCAGGCGCTCGCGCTCACGTATCACGCCGATGCGGCGTCGCTCGTGAGCGCCGTCGATATCGTCAACCTGCAGATTCCGCTGTACCCGTCCACCGAGCGGCTGTTCGACGCGGCGATGATCGCGCGGATGAAGCGCGGCGCGTACCTGATCAACACCGCACGCGCGAAACTGGTCGACCGCGATGCCGTGGTGAATGCCGTCACGTCCGGCCATCTCGCCGGCTACGGCGGCGACGTGTGGTTTCCGCAGCCGGCGCCGGCCGATCATCCGTGGCGTACGATGCCGTTCAACGGGATGACGCCGCACATCTCGGGCACGTCGTTGTCGGCGCAGGCGCGCTATGCGGCCGGCACGCTGGAGATCCTGCAATGCTGGTTCGACGGCAAGCCGATCCGCAACGAATACCTGATCGTCGACGGCGGCACGCTCGCCGGCACGGGCGCGCAATCGTACCGGCTGACGTGACGCCGCGCGCCGCGTTCGGCCGCGCGGTCAGTCGAGGCAGGATGCGGCGAGCTTGCCGACGGTGACGACCGCGCGCTCGATCTCCGGCGACCACGGGCTGCTGTAGTTCAGGCGGATGAAATTCCGGTAGCTGTCCGCGATCGAGAACATGTAGCCCGGCCCGATCGTGATCCCCTGCTCCAGCGCGAGCTGATACAGCCGCATCGCATCGACCTGCACCGGCAGCTCGATCCACAGCACGTAGCCGCCCGCCGGGCTCGAAATGCGCGTGCCTTCCGGAAAGAACCGCGACACCATCGCGCGCATCAGGTTCGCCTGCTGTGCATAGGCCTTGCGAATCCGCCGCAGGTGATGCTCGTAGCCGTCGCGTTCGAGAAACTCCGCGATCGCCAGTTGCGGCAACGACGGCGTCGCCAGCGTATTCAGGAACTTCAGCTTCTCGACCTGTTCGCGGTAGCGGCCCGGCAGCGCCCAGCCGATCCGGTACGCGGCCGTCAGGCTCTTCGAGAACGACGCGCAATGCAGCACGATGCCTTGGCGGTCGAACGATTTCAGCGTGCTCGGATGCATGTTGCCGAAATACAGTTCGTTGTACACGCCGTTCTCGATGATCGGCAGGTCCGCTTTCGTTGCGAGCGCCACCAGTTCGCGCTTGCGCTCGTCCGGCATCTGGAAACCCAGCGGGTTCTGGAAGTTCGGCATCACCATGCACGCGGCGATCGGCTGCGATTTCGCGATCGCGGCCAGCGCCGCGATGTCGATTCCGTATTCCGGATGCGTGGCCACCTCGATCGCCTTCATCCCCATCCGCTCGATCGCGTGCAGCATCGCGTAGAACGTCGGCGATTCCACCGCGATCGTGTCCCCCGGCTTCGCGACCGCCTGCAGGCACAGGTTGATCGCCTCCGTCGCGCCGACCGTCACGATGATCTCGTTCGGGTCCACCGACATCCCGTTTTCCAGGTAGCGCCGCGCGATCTGCCGGATCAGCCGCGGATGGCCCGGCGGCAGCCCGTCGGTCACGCCCCACAGCGACTTGTCGCGGCCGGCCGCGTACGCGTAGCGGTTCAGCTTCTCGAACGGGAACAGGCTCGGGTCCGGATACGGCGAGCCGAGCGGCACCGCGTCGTCCGTGCCGATCGAGCGCAGCGTCGACAGCACGAGCCGGCTCACGTCCACCGACGACGAGATCGCGATCGGCTTCGACGGCCGCAGCTCGCGCACCGGTGCGTGGCTGTCGTCGCGCCGCAGGTTCACGAAATAGCCCGACTGCGGCCGGCTTTCGAGCAGCCCGCGGCTTTCCAGCAGCAGATACGCATGCAGCACCGTCGTGATGCTGATCCGGTGCTGCTGGCTCGCCTGCCGCACCGACGGCACACGGTCGCCGTGTCGATATACCCCTTGCCGAATGAGTCGCTCTACGTCGTTCGCAAATTTCTCGTAGAGCTTCATCCGCCTCGCCCCGCGAGCGATGAACCGGCCTGCGCCGCATGGGCGGCGCGGCCGCGCCGACGCACGAAGCCGGATAGCCGTCGCCGGGTGCGGGTGTCCCGGTTCGAACCTCGTCCGTTACCGAAATTGAAGGCGGATAGCAATGCGAATCTCATCAAGACAAGGTTCGGCATCCTACTGCGTCATTTCGGCGAATGTAAGTGACAGTTTGGCGGGGAAACGTCAAATCCGGCCGGCGTGGTGAACAGATGATGCGAAGGCGACGGCGCGGCCGCGCGCGATCGCACGGCAGCCGTTCGTCCGGCGCACGTCACGATGTATTGCGGTAGCAGAGGGAGCGGCGGTGAAGCGCAGCCCGGCCATGCGCGGGCCCGCTCGCCCTCACGCGTCGTCGACGTTGTCCGCGTAGTGGTCGATCGCGACCTTGCACTCGTCGAACACCACCGTCAGCAGCGCGACGTCGTTCGACTCGAGCCACTTGCGGATCTGCAGGAACTGGCTCGTGCCGAGATCGGCGAGGCGGCCCGGATCGTCGGTCGTCACGTCGACGCTCGCGATCGCGCGGTTGCCGGGCAGCGGCGATAGCGTCGCCGCGATGTCGAAGCGGCGGTACGATTGATCGATGCGCATGCGGTTCTCCCGGCTCGGTTCGAAAAGGGGTGGGCTCAGTCGAGCGTCTGGCGAAACACCTTGCCGCCGAATCCCGTCACGACGTTGTCGACCGAGAACGGCGTGTCCTCCCTCGCTTCGAGAATGACCGCGACGCTGCCGGGCACGAGCCGCGCCGCGACCGTCTCGACGAACGTGCCGTCGAGCAGCGCGTTGCCGGCCGCCTGCGCGAGAATGCCGGCGCCCGCGCCGGCCGCCATGCCGGTCACCACGCCGAGCGGCCCGGCGAGCAGGCCGAGCAAGCCGCCCGCGATCGCGCCGATCACCCCGCCCTTGAACGGCCGCGATTCGGCGTCGAGCACCGCGAGCTTGCCGTTCGCGTCCTTCTCGACGACGACGCCGTTCTCGATGTGGAATCCTTCGTTCTTCTCCGACAGCGCGTCGAAATCGTTCGCAGCCTGACGAGCCGTCTCGACGCTGCCGAACACGGCGACGATCAATTGCCTGGTCATGCGACACCTCGCTTGATTGAATGGTGGGGGAACCGCCGCACCGCGCACGACGCGCCGGGGTTCGCTTCGAATGCCGCCCGGGCCGCGTTACTTGCGAGCATGCACGTCGTCCTCGACATCGTCGACGTCCGCCGGAAAGCGATGCTGGCCGAAGCTCAGGATCAGCACGCCGACCGCGAGCAGCACGATCCCGAAGGTCGTCATCAGCATGCGCTCGGGGCTGTCGGTCGCGCCGCGCAGGATCAGGTCGCGCGCGAGCGACGTCATCGCGATGAACAGCGGAAACCGCACCGGCAACCGGCCGAGCCGCAGGTAGCGCAGGTCCATCGCGAGCACTTCCAGATACAGGAACATCAACAGCAGGTCGGTCAGCGACACTTCGCCCGCGAGCACGACCTTCCACGCTTCCTGCGTCATCGCGAACGCAGTCGCCAGCCCGATCACGACCAGCCCGGCCAGCTCGGCCGCGTGAAGGAAATGGCCGAAGCGGCGACGGATGCGCTCGGCGGCCGTATCGGCGGATGCAGTGGACGTATTCAAGGTGTGAGCCGGTGTAGTGTCGTGGGCGCGGCGATCGATGCTCCGTCGCCGCAACGGGGGGTCTCGGGCAACGGAAAGCCCGCGACGGGCGAACGGGAACCCGTTGCGCACGCCTCTGCTCCGCTCGCGCCGGTCGCCTGCGCGACCGCGGACAGCGTGCGCCGGCAACACGCGTAAAACGCGACGCCGGCCTCGGTGCAGACGACATCGTCGCCCGCGCGCTCCAGCAACAACCGGCAGCCGAGATAGCGTTCGAGGCCGTCGAGCCGCGCGCCGACCTGCGCGACGTCGAGCTTCAGATCGGACGCCGCGCCGGACAGCCCGCCGTGCTCGACGATTGCACCGAAAATACGCATCGCTTCCAAAAGGTTCATCATGATGGCCGTCGTCGAGCGGAGCGAACCTAATCTACTGCACGCGACACGCACGCTCAAGAGCACAGCGCCGCGCGCGCCAGGAGTACAGCTGCGCGGGCGCCGCACAAAATCCGGCCCGGTTTGACCCATTCGAATGACAGATCGTCGATACGTGTTCCAAAGACCCGCCGAAGCTGCTAGATTGCATGCTCGACGACGTTACGCGGTGCGGGCAGCCCCACGCGCCGGGCGAACGCGCGGCCACCCCGTCCGCCTCCCCGTCGCGCCGGGAGCCGGCCGCCGCCGCTGCGGCCCGTTGCGCGATGCCCGCGCAACGTCCTTCATCCGGATGTCACAAAGAGAACCGTCGCATGACACAGTTCAACCGTTCGCCTTCGCGCGCCGCGGCTGCCGCGGCCCGTCCGTCCCGACATGACTGACCGGCAGGCCGCGATGCAGACCACTCCTCCCCCGCTCTCCCAGGCCGTTCACAGCACGATCACGCGCAGCGCGATCTTTCTCGTGGCGACGATCAATCCCGGCGCCGATCACGCCGACACGATCCGTTCGTGGTGCGGCGACATCGCCGCGCTGGTGCGCTCGGTCGGCAAGCGCGTGCCGGGCGGCAATCTCACCTGCGTGTGCGGCTTCGGCTCCGACGCATGGGATGCGCTGTTCGGCGAGCCGCGCCCCGCGTCGCTGCGTCCGTTCCGGGAATTCGGCGCCGGCCAGCGCGTCGCGGTCGCGACGCCCGGCGACATCCTGCTGCACATCCGCGCCGAAGCGATGGACCTGTGCTTCGAACTCGCGACGCAACTGCTCGGCGCGCTCGGCGACGCGGTCACGGTCGTCGACGAGGTGCACGGCTTCCGCAATTTCGACCAGCGCGCGATGATCGGCTTCGTCGACGGCACCGAGAACCCGGAAGGCCGCGAGGCGGTCGACTTCACGGTGATCGGCGACGAAGACGCCGAATTCGCGGGCGGCAGCTACGTGCTCGTGCAGAAGTACCTGCACGACATGGCCGGCTGGAACGCGCTCGCGGTCGAGACGCAGGAGCGCATCATCGGCCGGACCAAGTTGTCCGACATCGAACTCCCGCCGGACGTGAAGCCGTCGTGCTCGCACAGCTCGCTGACCACGCTCGACGAGGACGGCCAGGAAGTGAAGATCCTGCGCGACAACATGCCATTCGGGCGCCCGGGCGCCGGCGAATTCGGCACTTATTTCATCGGCTATGCGCGCTCGCCGGCGCCGATCGAGCAGATGCTCGAGAACATGTTCGTCGGCCGGCCGCCCGGCAACTACGACCGCCTGCTGGACTACAGCCGCGCGGTCACCGGCTCGCTGTTCTTCGTGCCGTCGGCCGACCTGCTCGAAGCGCTCGCCGACCGCCCGGCGCCGCCCGCCGAAGCCATCCAAACGGAATCCACGCCGTCCGCGCCTTCCGCCCCGCGTCGCGACGGCTCGCTGAACATCGGCTCGCTGAAAGGAACCCCGACCTATGAATAACCTGCACCGCGAACTCGCTCCGATCTCGTCGTCCGCCTGGGAACAAATCGAGGAGGAAGTGGCGCGCACCTTCAAGCGCTCGGTGGCCGGCCGCCGCGTCGTCGACGTCGACGGCCCCGAGGGCCCCGAACTGTCGGCCGTCGGCACCGGGCACCTGCTCGACGTCGCCGCGCCGCGCGAGCACGTGAACGCACGGTTGCGCGAAGTACGCACCATCGTCGAGCTGACGGTGCCGTTCGAGCTGAGCCGCGACGCGATCGACAGCGTCGAGCGCGGCGCGCGCGACGCCGACTGGCAGCCGGCGAAGGAAGCCGCGCAGCGGCTCGCATTCGCCGAAGACAACGCAATCTTCGACGGCTACCCGGCAGCCGGCATCGTCGGCATCCGCGAAGGCACGTCGAACCGCCGGCTCACGCTGCCGGCGGACGTCGGCGCATACCCGGACGCGATCAGCGACGCACTCGAAGCGCTGCGCCTCGCCGGCGTCGACGGCCCGTACTCGGTCGTGCTCGGTTCGGACGCGTACACCGCGCTCAGCGAAGCGCGCGACCAGGGCTATCCGGTCCTCGGCCATATCAAACGCATCGTCAGCGGCGAGATCATCTGGGCGCCGGCGATCAGCGGCGGCTGCGTGCTGTCCACGCGCGGCGGCGACTACGAGCTGCACCTCGGGGAAGACGTGTCGATCGGCTACACGAGCCACACCGACAAGAGCGTTCGCCTGTACCTGCGCGAGACCTTCACGTTCCTGATGCTGACGAGCGAAGCATCGGTGGCCGTGGCTCCGCAGGGCAACGCGGCCGCCTGAGCGCGGTTGCCCGCGCGCGATGCCCGGCCGGGCGTCGCGCGCGACGGCCGCACCGCCGGCCGCAGGCTCGTCGCCGATCCAGCCCATCTTGCATGGAGGATGTCATGAGCGAATCGAATGACGCATTACAGGCGCTGCAGGCGTCCGTCGCTTCCTTGAAGCAGACGGTCGACGCGAACGCAGGCAGCCAGGCCGGCGACACCGCCGTGCTGTTTACCGTCGTGTCGCTGATGCTGGCCGAACTGCCGCCCGACACGCGCAACCTGATCGAGGATTCGTTCTCCGTCTGGGCCAATGGTCTGCCGAATGCGGCACTCTCGTCCGACGTGAAGCAAATCGCCCGGCAACGGCTCGCGATGAACCTGTCGGACTGATCGCGGTTCGCGACGGTTGCGCGATGTCCGGCGCATCCCGTGCAACCCGTCCTCGCCTTCGCCGGCCCCCCGCCACGCATCGGCTGCGGTGCGTGCGGAGCCGGCCGTAACCGCCGCGCGCCCGCACCGCGCGTCGTTCGCGCGCCGCCCCTTCCCGTTCCCTTCCACCGCAGGCCGCATGCGCCGCGCACGCCCGCGCCGCGGCGCGCTTGCCCCTCTGTACTCCTTGTCGCCGGATCGCGCGCGCATGTGAGGGTGCAATTCACGGCCGGCCCGGCATGGAACTGTGTCTTGGATGGCCCGTGCCGATTCGCTATTTTGAACGCAGTCGAAGCGATGCCGTGGGCTCCTCGCAGCACTCGCGCTTCCCGCCCCGACCGCGACCGTGCGCCACGCCGGCGCGCGCCGCGCGAACGCACTGGTGCCGCACGCGCGCCGCCGCGATGCGTGTCGTGCGCGTCGTGCGTGCGCGGTCGGAACGCGCGGGCGCCGCACCGCATCGGGCTTCACCCTTCGACCCACCTTCACCGACAGGAGCCAGACCACCATGCCCGCACTTTGCGATATCTGTCACGCCCGGCCGGCCGTCGCGCGCGCAACCGTGATGCAGGACGGCGAGCGCAAGACGATCTCGATCTGCGACTACCACTTCCGTCAGTTGATGCGGCATCAAAGCATGCTGAATCCGTTCGATTCGCTGCTGGGCGGTGGCGGCCCGTCGCTGTTCGGCGGGCTCGGCGACGAATCGCCGCTCGCCGCCGAGATTCCGCGCGAATCGGTCGACCCGACCGACGCGTTCAGCGAACAGACGCTCGAACTGCTGCAGCGCGCGGCCGAGAAGGCGCATGAACTGCGTCGCAGCGAACTCGATTCCGAGCACCTGCTGTACGCGCTCGCGGACACCGACGTCTGCGCCGCGCTGCTGAAGGAACTGAAGCTGTCGCCGCAGGACATCCGCGCGTACATCGACGAGCACGCGCACACCGGCACGGCCGACCCCGATGCGCCGCTCGACAAGCTGTCGATCTCGCCGCGCGTGAAAAAGGCCGTGCAGTACGCGTTCCAGGCGTCGCGCGATCTCGGCCACTCGTACATCGGCCCCGAGCATCTGCTGATCGGGCTCGCGTCGGTGCCGGACAGCGTCGCCGGCACGCTGCTGAAGAAATACGGCGTGACGCCCGAGGCGCTGCGCCAGAAGGTCGTGAAGGTGGTCGGCAAGGGCGCGGAGGACGGCCGCGTCGATGCGCCGACCGGCACGCCGAACCTCGACAAGTTCGGCCGCGACCTGACCGCGATCGCGCGCCAGGGCAAGCTCGACCCGGTGCTCGGCCGCGCGCAGGAAATCGAGAGCACGATCGAGGTGCTCGCGCGCCGCAAGAAGAACAACCCGGTGCTGATCGGCGAGCCGGGCGTCGGCAAGACGGCGATCGTCGAAGGCCTCGCGCAGCGGATCGTCAACGGCGACGTGCCGGAAGTGCTGCGCGACAAGCGGCTCGTCGAGGTCAACATCAACTCGATGGTGGCCGGCGCGAAGTATCGCGGCGAATTCGAGGAACGCGCGAAGCAGCTGATCGACGAAGTGACCGCGAAGCAGGACGAACTGATCCTGTTCATCGACGAGCTGCACACGATCGTCGGCGCGGGCCAGGGCGGCGGCGAAGGCGGCCTCGACATCGCGAACGTGCTGAAGCCCGCGCTCGCGCGCGGCGAGCTGAGCCTGATCGGCGCGACGACACTCAACGAATACCAGAAGTACATCGAGAAGGACGCCGCGCTCGAACGCCGTTTCCAACCCGTGTTCGTGCCCGAGCCGAGCGTCGAGCAGACGATCGTGATCCTGCGCGGGCTGCGCGACAGCCTCGAGGCGCACCACCAGGTGACGTTCGCCGACGACGCGTTCGTCGCGGCCGCCGAATTCGCCGACCGCTACATCACGTCGCGCTTCCTGCCCGACAAGGCGATCGACCTGATCGACCAGGCGGCCGCACGCGTGCGGATCGGCGCGACGTCGCGCCCGGTCGACATCCAGGAAGGCGAAGCGCAGATCGCGCAACTGAAGCGCGAGCAGGACTATGCGACCTCGCGCAAGCGCTTCGACGAAGCGAAGCAGTTCGAGGAGCAGATCAACGCGAAGCAGAAGGCCGTCGACGAGATGATGGAGGCGTGGCAGCGCAAGACCGGCTCGGAGACGCTCGAGGTGACCGTCGAATCGGTGGCCGAGGTCGTGTCGCGGCTGACCGGCATCCCCGTGTCCGAACTCACGCAGGAAGAACGCCAGAAGCTGCTGAAGATGGAGGAGCAACTGCGCGAACGCGTGGTCGGCCAGAGCGATGCGGTGGTCGCCGTCAGCGATGCCGTGCGGCTGTCGCGCGCGGGGCTCGGCCAGACCCATCGGCCGATCGCGACGTTCCTGTTCCTCGGGCCGACGGGCGTCGGCAAGACCGAGCTCGCGAAAGCACTGGCCGAGACCGTGTTCGGCGACGAGCAGGCGATCATCCGCATCGACATGTCCGAATACATGGAGCGCCACGCGGTCGCGCGGCTGATCGGCGCGCCGCCCGGCTACGTCGGCTACGACGAAGGCGGCCAGCTCACCGAGCGTGTGCGGCGCCGCCCGTACAGCGTGATCCTGCTCGACGAGATCGAGAAGGCGCATCCGGACGTCTACAACGTGCTGCTGCAGGTGTTCGACGACGGGCGTCTCACCGACGGCAAGGGCCGCGTGGTCGATTTCAGCAACACGATCATCATCGCGACCAGCAACCTCGGCGCGGCGATCATCATGGACAACCTCACGCAGCCGGAAGCCGCGCGCAAGACCGACAAGGCGATCCGCGAGGAACTGATGCAGGTGCTCAAGGGGCACTTCCGTCCCGAGTTCCTGAACCGGATCGACGAGGTGATCGTCTTCCACGCGCTGTCGAAGGACAACATCCGCTCGATCGTGCAGATCCAGCTCGACCGCGTGGTGCGCACGGCCGCCGCGCAGGACATCACGCTCGTGATGGGCGACTCGCTCGTCGACCATCTGACCGAAGTCGGCTACCAGCCGGAATTCGGCGCGCGCGAGCTGAAGCGCCAGATCCGCCAGACGATCGAGACGCGGCTCGCGAAGGAGATCCTCGCCGACCGGCTGAAGTCGGGCGACAAGTGCGAGGTCGACTACGACAAGAACAGCGACGAAGTGAAGTTCAACACGCTCGCGGCACCGGAAGCGAAGGACGCGAAGCCGGACGCCGACGGCAAGGCCAAACCCAACGGCAAGGCCGCCAAGGCAGCAGCAGACGCGAAGCAGGACGACACGCCCGCCGACGCTCCGCCGCCCGCGGCGAAGCCCGGCAAGAAGTCGTCCGGCGCGAAAAAGGACGCACACTAAAACAACGCATGCCCTGCAACCCGGGGCATGCATGACCGGCTCCGTCCGCCGGACGGAGCCGCCCCACGCCGCGACACGGCGCAACCGAGCCACCCGCACCGGGCCCGGCTATTGGAGATTCACCATGACAAATCGACGCGAAGTGCCAGGCATCAGGAAATACGATGGGCCCGCCGGCGGTTGGGGCGCGCTTCGCGCGACAGCCGATGCGGTGCGCACGCAAATGGAAACCATCGAGGCGCCGATCGTGCTGATGCGGACCAACCAGCCCGACGGCTTCGACTGTCCCGGCTGCGCGTGGCCCGACAAGGAACACAAGTCGACGTTCCAGTTCTGCGAGAATGGCGCGAAGGCCGTCACGTGGGAAGCGACGACCAAGCGCGTGACGCCCGAGTTCTTCGCGGCGAACACCGTGTCGTCGCTGCTGCGCATGTCGGACTACGAACTGGAGAACATGGGCCGGCTCACGCATCCGCTCGTCTACGACCGCGCGACCGACACGTTCCGCGCGATCGAATGGGACGACGCGTTCGCGCGCATCGGCGAAGTGCTGCGCGCGCTGCCGCCCGAGCAGGTCGAGTTCTATACGTCGGGCCGCGCGTCGAACGAAGCCGCGTACCTGTACCAGCTGTTCGCGCGCGAGCTCGGCACCAACAACTTCCCCGACTGCTCGAACATGTGCCACGAACCGACCAGCGTCGGCCTGCCGCAGTCGATCGGTATCGGCAAGGGCACCGTGTCGCTGGAGGATTTCGACCACTGCGAGCTGATCATCTCGATCGGCCACAATCCCGGCACGAACCATCCGCGGATGATGGGCACGCTGCACGAGTGCGCGCGCCGCAACGTGCCGATCATCGTGTTCAACCCGCTGCGCGAACGCGCGCTCGAACGCTTCGCCGATCCGCAGGACATGATCGAGATGGCGTCGTTCGGCTCCACGCGGATCGCGTCGACGTACTACCAGGTCGACGCGGGCGGCGACGCGGCCGCGCTGAAAGGCATCATGAAGGCGCTGCTGAAACTCGAAGCCGAGCAAGGCAACGTGCTCGACCGCGACTTCATCGCGCAGCACACCAACGGCTTCGACGCATTCTCGGCCGATCTCGAGGCGACGTCGTGGGACGACATCGAACGCGCGAGCGGCTTGAGCCAGGCGCAGCTCGAACAGGTCGCGCTCGCGTATGCGAAGTCGAACGCGACGATCGTCACGTACGGGATGGGCGTCACGCAGCACAACAAGGGCACGGCGACCGTGCGCCTGATCGCCGACCTGCTGCTGATGCGCGGCAACATCGGCAAGCCGGGCGCCGGCGTGTGTCCGCTGCGCGGCCATTCGAACGTGCAGGGCAACCGCACGGTCGGCATCACCGAGAAGCCGTCGGCCGAATTCCTGAAGAAGATCGAGGACGTGTGCGGCTTCACGCCGCCCGCGCAGCACGGGCACGACGCCGTGCAGGCGATGCAGGCGATGATCGACGGCACCGCAAAGGCGCTGCTGTGCCTCGGCGGCAACTTCGCGGTCGCGCTGCCCGACCCCGAGGTGTCGTTCCCGGCGATGGCGAAGCTCGACCTGAGCGTGCATCTCGGCACGAAGCTGAACCGTTCGCACCTGCTGGTCGGCAAGGAAACCTTCATCCTGCCGGTGCTCGGCCGCACCGAGCTCGACATGCAGGCCACCGGCCGGCAGTCGATCACCGTCGAGGATTCGATGTCGATGGTCCATGCATCGGCCGGCAAGCTCAAGCCCGCGTCGGACCAGTTGCGCTCGGAGCCCGCGATCGTCGCGGGCATCGCCCATGCGACGCTGCCGAACAGCAAGGTCGCGTGGCTCGACCTGATCGCCGACTACGACCGCATCCGCGACCTGATCGACAAGACGGTGTCCGGCTTCGAGGCGTTCAACGAGCGGATCCGCACGCCGGGCGGCTTCCGGCTGCCGCTGCCGCCCACCGAGCGCGTGTGGCCGACGCCGACCGGCAAGGCGATGTTCTCGGTCTACAAGGGCGTGAAGGAGGACGCGGACGTGCTCGGCGCCGAGCAGGTGCTGCGGCTGATCACGCTGCGCAGCCACGACCAGTACAACACGACGATCTACGGCCTCGACGATCGCTATCGCGGCGTATTCGGCCGGCGCGACGTGCTGTTCATGAACGCGGCCGATCTCGCGAAGTACGGGCTCGAACACGGCGACCTCGTCGACATCGAGACGGTGACCGCGTCGGGCCGTACGCTGCGCCTCGAAAAGATCACCGCGATCGAGTACGACATCGCGCCGGGCTCGGTCGGTGCGTACTATCCGGAAGCGAACGTGCTCGTGCCGCTCGACTACATCGACAAGGAAAGCGGCACGCCGTCGTACAAATCGGTGCCGGTGCGCGTCGCGCGCTCGGCGGTGGTCTGATGCCGCGGCAGGCCTGCACCCTGTAGTCCGGCGCTGGCCTGCCCGGTTCCTTCCACTGCTTGCCGCCGCGTCGCAACCGATGCGGCGGCCCCCTTCCTTACCGCGCCGCCGTCGGCGGCAGGTGCGCGCCGCCCTGCCGGCGCCGATATGCGCTGTCGCGCGTCGCGAGCCAGTAGTACAGCGGCGACGTCAGCAGCAGGCCGACGAGCCACGACAGGTCCGCGCCGCCCAGATGCGCGGGAATCGGTCCCGCATACATCGGCGTGTTCATGAACGGGATCTGCACGACGATACCGATCGCATACGCGAGCAGCGCCTGCGGATTGAAGCGGCCGTAGATTCCGCCGTCCGCCATGAAGATCGACTGGATGTCGTACTTGCCCTTGTGGATCACGTAGAAGTCGATCAGGTTGATCGCCGTCCACGGCACCAGTACGACCAGCAGCGCGAGCACCAGATCGACGAGGTTGCCGACGAAGTTCGTCGATGCGCCGATCGCCGCGTAGCAGCATGCGACGAAGATCACGACCGACACCACCGCGCGCGCCTTCGCGGTCGGAATCCACTTGTACGCGAACGTCTGTACCGACGTGATCACCGCGAGCACCGCGCCGTACAGGTTCAGCGCGTTGTGGCTGATCACGCTCAGCAGGAACAGCACGAGCATCAGCGGGCCGAGCGGGCCGGTCGCCTGCTTGACCGCGTCCATCGTGTCCGCGCCGGCCGGCACCGCGAGCACCGCCACCGCGCCGAAGATGAACGCGAGCGTCGAGCCGAGCGTGCAGCCGAGATAGGTCGCCCAGAACGTCGACGCGACGCCGACGTTCTCCGGCAGATAGCGCGAATAGTCCGACACGTACGGCGCGAACGCGATCTGCCACAGCGCCGACAGCGACACCGTCGCGAGCCAGCCCGCGAAGTCGAAGCCGCCGCGCGTCAGGAAATCGGCGGTGCTCACGTGCGACAGGATCATCCAGAAGCCGACGGCGATGCCGATGCCGAGCACCCACGTGCCGATGCGGTTCAGGATGTGGATGAACCGGTAGCCGACGATCCCGATCAGCCCCGAGCCCACCGCGCCGATCACGATGCCGACCGGAACCGGCACCGACGATGCGATGCCGTGCACCGACTTGCCGGCGAGCACGATGTTCGACGCGAAGAAGCCGACGTACATCACGGCCGCGATCACCGTCACGAGCAGCGCGCCCCACGAGCCGAACTGCGCGCGGCTCTGGATCATCTGCGGGATGCCCATCTGCGGCCCCTGCGCCGAATGCAGCGCCATCAGCACGCCGCCGACCGCCTGGCCGACGACGATCGCGACGATGCCCCACATCAGGTTCAGGTGGAACATCTGCACGCCGAGCGCGCCGGTCACGATCGGCAGCGGCGCGATGTTGCCGCCGAACCAGAGCGTGAACAGGTCGCGCACCTTGCCGTGGCGTTCCGCAGGCGGCACATAGCCGATCGTGTGCTTCTCTATCATCGGGGACGCATTGCGTTCCGCGTTCGTCATGGTGATGTCTCCTGTCCTGCGCGGCGATGCGCGCGTGCCGTTTCCGCCGGCGCGCGTCGGGGTGCGCGCCGGCAATCGGGTCCGGATGCGCGAGCGACGCCGCGCCGCGTGCACACGCGGCCGGGTCGGCAAGGCGAACGATGCGCGGCAGGCGGGGACGGATGACCGCCTCCGCCCGCACGCGCGGCCTCGCCGCGATCCAGGTCGGCGACGATGGTGCGCCACGTGCATCGGGACCGGAAAATACTAAAAATATTTCCGCGACATACGAAAAAGCTCTGCAGCGGAAATTTCGGCGCGGAACGACTTCAGGTAAGGTGCCAGGGTCTGTTTCCCTACGGAACGCGCATGCGCCCGCGGCGGCACGCCGGGGCCGGGCATCAGAGGTGCTTGTGGCTCACTACACTTTGCGGCAACTGAAATACTTCATCACGACGGTCGAATCCGGCAGCGTCGCCGAGGCCTCGCGCCAGCTCTTCATCGCGCAGCCGTCGATTTCCAGCGCGATCAAGGGGCTCGAAGAGAGCTTCGGCGTGAAGCTGTTCATCCGCCACCACGCGCAGGGCGTGTCGCTGACGCCGAGCGGCACGCGCTTCTACCGGAAAGCGCAGGAACTGCTGCGCATCGCGCACGAGTTCGAACAGAACGCGCTCGCCGACAACGACGTGATCACCGGGCAGATCGACATCGGCTGCTTCGAGACGGTCGCGCCGCTCTATCTGCCGCAACTGATCGCCGGTTTTCGCGAGCGCTACCCGGGCGTGAACATCCGGCTGCGCGACGGCGACCAGCAGGAACTCGTGCAGGGACTGACGTCCGGCACCTTCGATCTCGCACTGATGTACGACCACGATCTGGACGGCACGATCGAAACCGAGCCGCTGATGCCGCCGCAGCAGCCGTACGTGCTGCTGCCGGAGAACCACCGGTTCGCGGGCCAGACGCACGTGTCGCTGCGCGACCTGTGCGTCGAGCCGATGATCCTGCTCGACGTGCAACCGAGCCGCACGTACTTCGTGAGCCTGTTTCATGAACTCGGGCTCACGCCGAACATCGTGTTCGGCTCGCCGTCGATCGAGATGGTGCGCGGAATGGTCGGCCAGGGCTTCGGGTTCTCGCTGCTCGTCACGCGCCCGCATTCCGACTATACGTACGACGGCCAGCGCGTCGTGACGATCGCCCTCAGCGAAACGGTCAGCCCGTCCGGGCTCGTGAGCGCACGGCTGAAGCGCGGCCAGCTCACCAAGCAGGCGCAGTCGTTCGTCGATTTCTGCCGCGAACGGCTCGCGCAGATCGTCGCGCAATCGGCACAATCGGCGCGATAAGGACGACAGGATCGCGAGCGGGAACAGGACCACGCACGCGCCGCCGGATGCGGTGCGTGCGTGTCGGCCGCACGTTCAGGCGGCGGAAGCGAGATACGCGGCCAGGCGGCCCAGCATCGCGTCGCATCCGTGCAGCTGGTCGAGCGTGACGAACTCGTCGGGCTTGTGCCCCTGATCCATGCTGCCCGGCCCGCACACCACGGTCGGAATGCCGGCCTGCCCGAACAGCCCGCCCTCGGTGCCGAACGCCACCGTGCCGAACGCATCGGAGCCGCTCAGCAGCGCGAGCACGCGTGCGGCCTCGCTGTCCGGCGCGGTCGCCAGCCCCGGATACGCGCCGAGCGGCTGCAACCGGATGTCGGTATCGGGCTGCACCGCGCGCATCTTCTGCAACAGTTCGGATTCCGCATAGTCCTGCAGCTTTCTCGGCACGTCGTGCGCATCGAAATCCGGCAACGCACGCACCTCGAAATCGAATTCGCATTCGGCCGGCACGATGTTCAGTGCGCGGCCGCCCTTGATCAGCCCGGCCTGCACGGTCGAGAACGGCGGATCGAAGCGGCGGTCGTGATGCTCGGGCCGTGCGAGCGCCGCGCCGATCTCGCCGAGCCGGCCGATCAGCTTCGCCGCGTAGTCGATCGCATTGACGCCCGACGGCGCGTAAGCCGAGTGGCACGCGGCGCCCTTCACGTGGCAGCGCATCGCGAGCTTGCCCTTGTGACCGAGCACCGGCTTCAGTTCGGTCGGCTCGCCGATCACGCACAGCCGCGGACGATGTTCGCGCACGGCCAGTTGGTCGAGCATCGGCCGCACGCCGAGACAACCGACTTCCTCGTCGTACGAGAACGCCAGATGCACGGGCAGGCCCAGCGGCCGTGAAACGAACGCCGGAACGGCCGCGAGCACCGACGCGATGAAGCCCTTCATGTCGGCCGTGCCGCGACCGTACAGGCGGCCGTCGCGCTCGGTCAGCCGGAACGGCTCGACCGTCCACGCCTGCCCGTCGACCGGCACCACGTCGGTATGGCCCGACAGCGCGACACCGCCGCGATCGCACGGGCCGATCGTCGCGTACAGGCTCGCCTTCGTGCGTTCCGCGTTGTAGAACAGTTCGCTCGCCACACCGAACCCGGCGAGATAGTCGCGGATGAAGCCGATCATCTCGAGGTTCGAATCGCGGCTGACCGTCGCGAAGCCGATCAGCCGTTCGAGCAGCGCGCGGCTCGACGGATCACTCATCGCCCGGCACTCCGTAGCTCGGCGCGGCGGTCGGATTCAGCGCGCGCGTCTGGTAGTCCTGCATCTGCGGCCGATACGCGCGCCACAGCGCATCGAGCTGCCCGATCGGATCGGCGTCGGCCCAGTCGACGCGCAAGTCGACGATCGGCCAGGTCACGTCGCCCGCCACCTTCAACGCGGCCGAATGCACCGGCCCGGCCTCGCCGCCGGCCGCCATCGCCGCGTGCATCGCGGCCAGCAGGCGATCCGCGAGCAGCCCGGGCGCCTGCTCGAAGGCCCGCACCATCGCGTCGATCACGGTCGGCGCGGCGAGCAGGTTGCCGGCCGCCACGCACTGCTCGCCCTGCACCGCGTGATGCGTGCCGAGCGCCTCCTTGCCGGTGAAGCATGCGGTCTGCCCCTGCCCGTCGATCACCGTGACCTGCCGGTACTGGCTCCAGCCGTTCGCGCTCAACGCGCGGTCGAGCGCCGCGGCGGGCGTGAGCGGGTCGTGCTCGATCAGGTCGAGGATCTGGGGCCCGAGCGCCGGCAGCGTGATGTTCTGCGTCGCGACGGCGCCGACGCCCGCGCGCACCCACGGGCAGCGCGCGCCCACCGCGATGCTCGACGAGCTGATCGCGATCCCGAGCTGGCCCGTTTCCGGGCAGCGCCCGATGATGGAGAAAGTCATGTCGCCTCCTATGCGCGGTTCGGCTGCCGGTTGTCGGGGATCACCGCGATCACGTCGATCTCCATCAGCCACTGCGGCTGGCCGAGCGCGGAGACGACGAGCCCCGTCGAGATCGGGTAGACGCCTTTCAGCCACTTGCCGACTTCCTGGTACACGGGTTCGCGGTAACGCGGGTCGATCAGGTAGGTCGTCGTCTTCACGATGTGCGTGATGTCGCTGCCGGCTTCCTCGAGCAATTGCTTGACGTTCTTCATCGCCTGCTCGGCCTGCGCGCGCGCGTCGCCGAGGCCGATCAGGTTGCCGTCGAAATCGGTGCCGACCTGGCCGCGCACGTAGACGGTGTTGCCGGCCCGCACGGCCTGGCACAGGTCGTTGTCGAGCGTCTGGTTCGGGTAGGTATCCCGGGTGTTGAACATGCGGATACGCGTATGGGTGGGCTGGCTCATCGAGGTCCTTCGAGTGTCGGTGGGTTGCCCGCCGCGCCGGAAGCAATCGCGGCGCGGCGGGATGTGTCGGGGATCAGTTCGCCGCTTCGGCGAGCGGGCGGGCGTCGGGCCGTGCCGCTTGCGCGGCCGCGCGGTGCTGCGACGCGTCGTGGTACGCGAGGTACTTGCGCTGCGTGACGATGTGATCGGCGATGTGTTTCGCGTCGTGCCACACGCCCCAGATGAAGCTCGAGCCGCGCCGCGACAGCCACGGCAGCCCGAGAAAATAGATGCCGGGCTCCTTCGACACGCCGCGCTGGTGCTGCGGCTTGCCGTCCGGCCCGAACGCGTCGACGTTCAGCCAGCCGTAGTCGACCGCATAGCCCGTCGCCCAGACGATCGACGCGATGCCGGCGCCGGCGAGGTCGAGTGCGAGGATCGGATGCGCGACGCATTCGGGATTCGGCAGGATGCGCCGCGCGTCCGGCTCTTCCGGCAGGTCTAGGCCGTTGCGTGCCGCATACGCGTCGGCCGCGTCGAGCAGCGCCAGGTAGTTCTCGTCGCCGCGCGCGAGATTGATCGCGAGATCGCGCTCGAACACCGCCACGCCGCCGTCGAACGACCTCGTCAGCCCGACCAGCGTCACGCCCTGGTTCGCCAGTGCGCGGAAATCGACCGTATGGCCGCCGCGCGCGCCGCTCACCGCGATCGTCACGTGCTCGCGGCCGGGCGTCGCGACTTCCTTGTCCCATTCGCCGAGCACGCCGAGCCACCAGCAGAAGTCGCGGCCGCGATACGCGCGCGGCGGACGATCGTGCGGCCCGACCGACAGGTACACCTGCCGCCCCGCGCGCTGCAGCTCGTCGGCGATCTGCACGCCCGACGAACCGGCGCCGACCACCAGCACCGCGCCCGCCGGAAGCTGACCGGGGTTGCGATAGTCGGCGGAATGGATCTGCACGAGGCGCGCATCGTCCGGCGCGATCGGCGGAATCACCGGGCGCTGGAACGGCCCCGTCGCGACCACCACGCGGTTCGCCTCGATCGTGCCGTCCGACGTCTCGACGACGAAGCCCGGCTTGCCCGTGTTGCGCACGACGTGCTTCACTTCGACGCCGGTACGGATCGGCGCGTTGAACTTGCGTGCATACGCTTCGAAGTAGTCCGCGACCTGGTCTTTCGACGCGAACGCGTCGGGATCGAGGCCGTCGAATTCGAGCCCCGGGAAACGGTCGTGCCACGCGGGGCCGTTCGCGACCAGCGAATCCCAGCGTCCGGTGCGCCAGCGTTCGGCGATGCGGCTGCGCTCCAGCACGAGATGGGGCACGCCCAGCTTGCCCAGATGTTCGCTCATGGCCACGCCGGCCTGCCCGGCGCCGACGACGAGCGTATCGATTGAGGTTGTTTCGACTGCCACGGCTGTCTCCTTCTGAAGTGCGGCTCATGCGACGCGCGTGTCGCTGCGTGAGCTGGAATGGAGACATTCTGCGAACAGGGCGTCTGGCGCGAAATGAGGTTTTTTGTTGGTGTTGACGAGCAAAAAGCTGGGGCGGGAGGCGGTGGCGCGCAGCGTGCAAGCAGGCAGCCGAAGCGCAATGCCGGTCGGGAACGGTTCGACACGAGCGCATGGGTGCGCCAAAAAATCCGATGTCCCGACGCAGCCGAACCGATCGTCGACGCGCCCCACCGGTATGTCACCGGCTCGTGCCGACTACACGTTGGTCCACCCGTCGGTGCCCTTCCGATACGCCATCACGCCACCATGGATTCGCACCCGCAGATTGCCGTCCGGCACCTGCACCCACTCGAACATGTCGAGACTCTGCATCAGCGCGGCGAAGAAATCCTGCACCTCCTGCGACTCGTTGGCCTGCCAGACGTCGATACGCCCGAGGCACGCACGCATGTCGCCGCTCTGCTGCATGATCGTCTCGACCTGCCCGGCGACATTCGCCGCCGTGTCGTAGACCTTCGTGCCGTCGGGGCCGACGATCGACAGATGGATGCCGCGCACCATCGTCGGCTGACCCGGCGTCTGCTCGACGAGCGCGATGCAGCTCGTCATCGCGCCGAAATCGATTTCCGTCGCATCTCCCCATTGGCGCTCGCCGACCGCCAGCGGCGCGGGACCGTTTACGTGCTGAATGATGTAGGACATGGGTTCCTCACATGATTGGACTGGACTGCCGGTAGCAGGCCGCGACGTGTTCGACGAAGAACGCGCGTCGCGCCTGCCGCTCACATCCCGCATCGGGCCGGGCGGCCCGGCGGGTCGTGTCGATCGATGCGTTGCCGCCACTCGCGCGACAGGCGATCGCCCGCGACGTTCGTGATCGACGTCGCGCCCCTACGTGCCCTTCTTGTCCAGCAACGCCTGATACTTCTGCAGGCTCTCGTCGATCCTGTCGAGCGCGACGCTCGCGGCCTCGCCTTCGATCGCCTCCGCGGCGCCCGCGACGACCGCCGCGGTCGCGACGAACAGGTCCGTCAACAGCAGGCCCACCGCATCCATCGCCATGCCTTTCACGTCCTCGTCGACGGTCTTCTGCGCCAGATCCTTCATCAGCACGCTCTTGCCCGCGATCGCCAGCGACGTCGACGCCTCGAAGTAGTTGGCCGCCGCCTGCGCGACCATGCCGCCCGCCTGCGTGATCATCATGTTCGGGCCGACGGCGATCTGCGTCGTCGCGTAGGACGCAGCCTCCGCGTTGATCGCCTGCACGGTCTGCAGCGCCGAGTGGGCGGACCCTCTCGCGCCCGCGATCTGGTCCGGCGCCTTCAGCGCATCGGTGAACCTGCGCAGCCGGTTGGTCGGCCACGCGCGCGTGCCGGCTGCCGAAGCAGCGGCGTGCGGCGCGACATCGGCCGGCGTCGTTGCTTCGGCTGCGGCGGATGTGGCGGCTGTTGCGTCCGCGGCGCCGTCCGGCACTTGCGTCGCGCCGTCTGCGCGGCCGCCCAAAAGACCTTTCATGTTCATTATTCAGATATCCTGATAACGTCGCGTCCTAGTGCGTGGAGCCCGTCGGCGGCCCGCCCGCCGCGGGCAGCGACGCGCCGCCCGATGCCGGCTTCGGCGACGCTTCGACGGACAGGATCATGGCCACCGCCTTCGACACCACGGCGTTCGAGATCTGGTTCAGCGCCGCCTGCTGCTGGGTCATGTTCTGCGCCGAGATGCCGACGGCCTGGCTGAACATCTGGTACAGCATGCCCAGCGCCTGGGCCGGCGATCCCGCGACGACGTTGACGTTGGTCTGCGTCAGCGCATCGGTAATCTGCTCATTGACTTTGTCTGCCACGAGGCCTCCTCGGATCTCGGCTCCGGCATGCGATTGAAGGAACGGGCGGGCCGGCAGGCCATCGACGCCGCGCATGCCGTTAGGAACGCTGCGTGCCGGCATTCGTGAACGCGCTCACGCGAGTTCCTCGCGCAACTTCTTGCGCAGCAGCTCGACCCGTTTTCTGGCGAGCGGCTCGTTGATCCCGAGCGTCTCGGCGATGTGCAGATAAGGCCGGTCCTCCTCGAACTTCAGCGTGAACAGCATCTGCTGCTGCGGGGACAGCATGGACAGCGCCTGCTCGAGGCGCAGCAGCTGTTGCCGCAGCAGCAGTTGCTGCTCCACCGACGGCGCGTGGCCGGCCAGCTCGACGGCGTGATCGTCGTCCCAGCCCGGGTCGAATTCGAGCATGCCGCTTTCGCGCAGACGGCGGCGCGCGCCATCGAGGAACGCGTGATTCAGCGCCAGAAAGAGAAAACCCGTCAGGTTCCGGACGCGCTCGGGCGAGCGCTGCAGATAAATGTGGACCTTGAGTGCGGTATCGGAAAGCAGTTCGTCGGCACGGTGAATATCACCCTTGCACAACAGGCGCGCGCGGCGCCGCAATTTTCCCTGCATTTCCCGCCACGTGCGGTCGAGCTGCTGCGCCGGAGACTCGGGCGGCGGGGCAGCGTGCTGGTTCGAGGTTGTCATCCCGTGTCTTCCTTTTTTATGGAAAACACAGAATCGATTCGACGCCGGGAATGGCGCTGTTACCCGTGTAACACCGATATAACGATAATCGGTTTCAGTAAATTTTCTTGATTATTATGAACGGAAATTTTAATTCACCGGCATAGCCCGATCCGTCGTTTCAGGTGCGTCGCCGGGCCTGACCGGATAACGGCATTGCGATGAACAAGCAGGACTCCCGCCGCGATGCGCCCGTGCGTCGGCATGCGGCTTCCCCTGTCGGTCGAACAAGCGCGCTTGCCGCCAAAACACGGCCCCGTCCGGACCGCTTGCCGATTATTTCGATACTTTCATTATTCATTTTTCACGCAATGCCAAAGGCAGCGTTTTTCGCTAGGTGGCTGCATCGTCAAACAACCTCGCGCGGAAAACATGCCTGCCCTTGCTAACGCTCAAACGCTGCGCAATATACCGATACTCGCCGATCTTCCGGAGAGCCTGCTCGCGCACATCGAGCGGCACGTCACGTCCTGGCCGGAACACGGCAATCGCCTGTTGTTCTTCAAGGGCGATCCGGGAGATTTCGTCGCGTTCGTGCACCGCGGCCGCGTCTACAAGACGCTGCACGAACCCGGCGGACGCGAGATCATTCTCGGTCACGCGATGCCGGGCGACCTCATCGGCGAGAACACGCTGATTCGCGCGCACCGGCGCAGCTTCACCGCCCAGTTGAGCCCCGACTGCCGCATTTCGCTGCTGCATCGCCAGCACTTCGCGCCGCTGCAGGCCAACGCGGAATTCATGGCGCGCATCCACGAGCAGCTGTGCCGGCACATTCACCAGTTGAGCGACTTCGTCGAGTCGGCATGCCTGTACCGGCTCGAAGCACGGCTCGCGCGCCATCTGCTGAACCGCATGCAAGGAAACGATCTCGAGGTGCCGCTGCCGGAGAACCAGAGCATCCTCGCCGCGATGCTCAACGTCAGCCGGCCGCGACTGAACAGCAGCCTGCAGAAGATGCAGCGCGACGGCCTGATCCGGCTACACGAACACGGTGTGACGATCGAGAAACCGGAGCAGCTCCGGACCATCGTCGCCGCCAATTGATGCCCCGGCAAGCGCGTGCGCCGGGCAGCGCCGCCATGCGGGCATGGTTGCGCGCGCCGGATTGCGCGGCGCGCGGTGAAGGTCAGCCGCGCCCGTGGCCGATGGCGTTCATCAACTGAGCGACGGCGGCCAGTTGCGAGACGAAGTTGTCGTTCGCGGACCGCGCCGCGCTGGCCAGCGCTATAGGCGAGCCGGCATAGAGCTGCATGATGCCGACGGTCGTGGCGGCGAGGTTGGATGCCGCCTGGTTCGCCTGCATCTGCACCGCGTTGTGAAGCAGGATCGCGGACGCGTGGCTGTTGGACTGCATGAGCGTGCCCAACGCCACGGCGGGCGCTTCGCCCACTACCTTGACGTTGGCTTGCGTGACTGCATCGGTCGTCGCGGGGGAAACCTGTTCCGGCATGTCTTGGCTCCTGGTTGGCTCGCCGCCGCGGCGCGGTCGTGGCGAGCGCATGAGTGGGTCGGCCGGCGCCGACGCTACGTGACGGGGTGTCCGCCGTCACGTGCGTCGACACGATGTCGGGCGCCGGGCGGCAGCCACCGCGATCGGGGCCACCGCCCGGCGCCGACGCCGGGCTACGCGTCAGGCCAGCGCCTTGCCGAGCGCGAGCACGTCGGCCAGCACGGACAGCACGCCGTTCGAGCCGATTTCCGTCGCGGCCGCGCCGGCGCTCGCCGGCCCGAGCGTGTACAGCTGCATCGTGCCCACGTTCGTCGAGGTCGGCAGCTGCACCGCGGACTGCGACTGCTGCTGCACGGCGTTCTCGAACAGCACGCTGAGCGAATGGCTCTGGGCCTGGTACAGCGAGCCCGTGGCCATCGCGGGCGCCTCGCCGACCACCTTGACGTTGGTCTGCGTGACCGCGTCGGTGATCGCGGCGTTGACCGCACACGTCTTGCAGGGGTCCTTCGCGTCGTTTGTGTCATTTGCCATCGTATTTCTCCTGTTTCGCGAACGGGCTGCGCATCGAATCGGCGCTGCCCGCTCCGTCGTTTGCTCCGGAACACCGCACGGCACCGTGGGTCAGGCGCCGGCGGCCATGCTGCGAATCCGCGCCGCGGCGGCGGGATCGGCGGCGCGTGCCGCGGCCGCCGCCGCTTCAACCACGGCGCTGCGATGACGCCTTACGGCCGGGCCACCGCCTTCCCGATCGCGATCACGTCGGCCAGAATGGAAATGATCCCGTTCGCGCCGATTTCCGTGGCGGCCGCGCCCGCGCTTTCCGGCCCGATCGTGTAGAGCTGCATCGTCCCCACGTTCGTCGACGTTTGCGACTGGATCGCGGCCTGCGACTGCTGCTGCACCGCGTTCTCGAACAGGATGCTCAGCGAATGGCTCTGGGCCTGGTACAGCGAGCCCATCGCCATCGCCGGCGCTTCCGCGACCACCTTGACGTTGACCTGTGTGACCGCATCGGTAATCGCGGGATTGACCTGGCACACTTGACACGTATCAGCCATTTGTTGCTCCTTGGTTCACGTAGTTGAGAGGTCGCACATCGGGGCCGGCCGGTTCCGCGTTCGGTCGCATGACCCGCGTGCTACTCCATGGACGCTCGGCCGACGGTGTCGTGAACGGCAGCGGCAGGTTCGGATCGTTCAACCGGGCCGGTGTCGATGCGCCGCAACCGGTCCTCCATTGCGTCGAACCTGGCCGCGAGCCGTTCGGCGAGCGCATCGCCGTATTGGCGGAAGCACGTTTCGATTTCCTGCCGGATCAGGCCCGTCAGCTGTTCGCCGATCATCGTCAGCGCCTCGCGGGTGCTGTCCTGAATCTCCGCCGCGCCGGCAGCCTGCGCGTCGCCCGCCGCCTCGTGCGCGTCGAGCACGCCCGCTACTTTCCGCTGCTCCGACGCCAGCATGCCGAGGGTCGTCTCGTTCTGCGTGTCGATCGTCTGCAGGATGCCGCGCATCTTCTCGTAAGCCTTTTGCTGGTTGAGCTGCAGAAAATGCTTGATCTGTTCGCGCGCCTCGCGCCGGGTTTTCAACTGCGGCAAGGACGGATTCGCGGTGCTCGCCGGCGTGGCCGGGCCGGCGGCGGACGCCGACGGGTGCCCCTGGCTGCTCGGCAGCCGCTCCAGCAGCGCCTGTTCTTCGCCCGGCTCGAGCGGCCGGCCCAGACGCTTCTCCGCAAACTGGCGCAGCAGGGGGTCGAGTGTGTCGTTGCTCATGGCTCACACCTCCTCGAGGGACGCCCCGGCACGGGGACGCGAGGGTCGGGTTCGGATGGACGCCGCGCCACGGCGGCCTGATCGGCGTGCTGCAATGGATATCGCATGGGGTTCTCCGGGAAAGGAAGGTGCGACGGCCCGGCCGGAAATTTCGGCGGACCGCTGCAGGGACGAACCATGCGACGTGTCTGTGAAGTCGGGAACGGGGCCGGCGCGCCGGCCGCGCCCGTTCCCGACAATTCTTGACTGTGTCCGGCCCGTTGAACTGGTAGGATGCCGGTCGCCTCGACGCGGGCAGCCGGCACGACCTCTCAACCGTCCCCTTTTTCACGCCCCGCGGCTGGTAAACTTCGCGCTCGGCCCGGACGACCCGGGCCCCGGACAGCATCCCAGTCCCGTAAAACCCGTCATACCTCGGCCTCGCCCCGCGCGAGCCGTTGCAGTAACCGTTGGAGTGGCGCACCCCGCGCCTGCAAGCATGAAGAAATCGAAGCAGCCCACCCATCCCCGCGACAAAGACCGCACGCCGTTCGTCCGCGCCGGCGCATTGCTGCTGATGGCCGGCCTGCTGTACCTGCTGTGGCCGTCCGCCGAAACCGCGTACCTCGCGATGGAGTCGGTGATCCGCTGACGCACGCGTCCTGCCGCGCACTGCGCTATACTGGCGCGATGGAAACCCGACCTGCCTCGCCGATCGTGCATTGCTGGTGGCGCGCCTGACCCAGGCGGCCCGTTTCCTTTTGCATGTCCCAAACGTGATGCCGCCAGCCATGGCGGCATTTGCGTTTCTGCGCCGAGACCATGGCTGGCGGCTTCGACAACCCGGAGCCCACGACGACCATGACGCACCCCACCCGCCCGATCATCCTCACCGGCGACCGCACGACCGGCCCGCTGCACCTCGGCCACTACATCGGCTCGCTGCGCGCCCGCGTGCAGATGCAGCACGAGGCGACGCAATTCCTGCTGCTCGCCGACACGCAGGCGCTCACCGACAACATGGGCCGCCGCCAGCGCGTGACCGAAAACGTGATCGAGGTCGCGCTCGACTACCTCGCCGTCGGCATCGATCCGGCGATCTCGACGATCGTCGTGCAGTCGCAGGTGCCCGAACTCGCCGAGCTGTCGCAATACCTCCTCAACCTCGTCACGGTCGCGCGCCTCGAACGCAATCCGACCATCAAGGAAGAAATCCGCCTGCGCGGGTTCGAGCGCGACATCCCGGCCGGCTTCCTGACCTACCCGGTGAGCCAGGCAGCCGACATCACCGCGTTCAAGGCGACCCACGTGCCGGTCGGCGACGATCAGTTGCCGATGATCGAGCAGACCAACGAGCTCGTGCGTCGCTTCAACGCGACCGTCGAGCAGCCGGTGCTGGTCGAATGCGAGGCCGTGCTGTCATCGGTCACGCGGCTGCCCGGCATCGACGGCAAGGCGAAGATGAGCAAGTCGCTCGGCAACGCGATCACGCTCGGCTCGACGCCGGACGAGATCGCGCAGGCCGTGAAGGACATGTACACGGACCCGAATCACCTGCGCGTGAGCGACCCCGGCCAAGTGGAGGGCAACGTCGTGTTCACGTTCCTCGATGCGTTCGAGCCGGACGTGGCGAAGGTCGACGAGCTGAAGGCCCACTATCGCCGCGGCGGCCTCGGCGACAGCGTCGTCAAGCGCGTGCTGAACGAGCGGCTGCAGGCGCTGATCGAGCCGATCCGCGCGCGCCGCCGTGAGTTCGAAGCCGACAAGGCCGAAGTGATGGCGATCCTGAAGCACGGCACGCTGCATGCGCGGGAAGTGGCGGGGGCGACGCTCGCGGAGGTGAAGGGGGCGATGGGGTTGACGTATTTCGGTTGAGCGATGCCGTCACGGCCGCTCACGCTCCGGCGCCGGCCGCCGCATGACACACGGCCTCGACCCGGTTGCCGGCCGGATCGACCAGAAAAGCCGCGTAGTAGTCGGCGTGGTACTGCGGCCGCAACCCGGGTTCGCCGTCGGACTGGCCGCCTGTCGCGAGGCCGGCCTCGAAAAACGCATGCACCTGCTCGCGGGAAGTCGCCTTGAAACACCAGTGCCGCTTGCTCGCACCGATTTCGGCGGGATCCAGATACACCGCCAGAAAGGTCGACCCCGGATCATTCGCGCTGCAACGTTCGCCGTAACCGAGCGCATTGGGCCGGTCATAGACCTTGGTCGCGCCCAGCGCAGCCATGACGGCATCGTAGAAGGGGCGTGCCTGGTCGATATCCGGCACGCCGATCGACACGTGATCGAGCAGTTGCATGGTGTGGGCTCCATTGAACGAGCACGAGTCTACACACCCGTCATCGCTCCGGCCGATCAACCTTACAGACGACTACACTACCGCCCCGCAGCCTACGTGATCTGATAGGTCGACGCGGGCACGAATTCCTCCGGCATCGGCCGATCCCCGAGTTCCAGCACCGACCGCTCGATCGTACGCGTCATCGCATCGAGCGCGAGCGCATTCGGCGCGAGGCCGAACGGCTCGGCCACTTCGTTCGCGATCGCTTCGAGCGCGATCAGCGTATACGCAATGAACACGCAGATCAGTGGCGTGAAGAACTCCGTCGAATCGACGAGCCCGAACGGCAGCAACACGCAATACGCATACACGGTGCGATGCAGCAGCACGCTGTACGAAAACGGGATCGGCGTCGACAGGATGCGCTCGCACCCTCCGACCGACTTGCCGAGCTCGTCGAGTTGCGTCTCGAACATCCAGCAGGTCGCGTCGCTGCCCGGCGCGCGGCCCAGCGCACGGACGATGCCGCCGCGCAGTTCGTCGAGGATCGCGACCGGCTTGTAGCATTTGCCGCCGAGCGCGGCCGTACGCTCCGCGCCGAGAATGCGCTGCAGGTCCGCGGTCGGATCGGTATGGCGCAGCTGGTGCTTCAGCGCATACGCGAGCGCGATCAGCAGATCGGCGAGCCGGTTGCGCTCGGCGTCGCCGACGCTGTCGGGCAGGTAGCGATGCAGTTGCGACGTCACGGTGCGCGCGGCGATCAGCAGGTTGCCCCACAGATGCCGCGCCTCCTTGAAGCGCTCGAAGCTCGCGTTGTTGCGAAACCCGAGGAAGATCGCGAGCGCAAGCCCGAACAGCGTGAACGGCGCGGTGTTGAGCGGAATCTTCTCGCCGAAGATGCGCCCGTTCGTGAAGACCGCCAGCGTGCTGACGATCGCCATGAACACGAGCTGCGGAATGATCGACTGCAGCACGGAGCCGTTCCATACGAACAGCATCCTGAGCCAGTTCTGTCGTGGTCTGACGATCATGATGTTTTCTCGACTGCCAAGGAAATGCGCAACCCGTTGCGCCCGCACCCGATGCGCAACGGCCCGCGCGTGGCGGGCCGCTTTCGTATCGGGTGCCGTGTCGGGCGCCGCGCCGCGCGTGATGATACGCGAGCGCCGCGCCCCGTCACCGCGCTGGCCGCTCAGTGATAGCCGACGTCGCCCTCGCGCACCTTGCCACGGAACACGCGGTACTGCATCGCGTTGTACACGAGGATGATCGGCAGCACGATCACGGTGCCGACGAGCGCGAACAACTGGCTCGAATGGCTCGACGACGCGTCCCAGATCGTCAGCGACGGCGGCACGATGTTCGGCCAGATGCTGATCACGAGCCCGGTGTAGCCGAGGAACACGAGGGCCAGCGTCAGCAGGAACGGCGTGGCCTCGTGCGCGCGCTTCACCGTGTGGAAGATGCCCCACACGCATGCGACGACGAGGACCGGCACCGGCAGGAACCAGCCGAGGTTGCCGCTGCCGAACCAGCGGTGCGCGACGGCCGGCAGCCCGATCACGGTCCACAGGCTCACCACGCCCATCACCGCGAGCAGCACGCCCGTGAGCGGCTTCATCAGCAACCGCATCTTGCGCTGCAGTTCGCCGTCGACCTTCAGGATCAGCCAGCCGCAGCCGAGCGTCGCATAGGTGACGAGCACGCCGATCCCGCACATCATGCTGAACGGCGACAGCCAGTCGAACGGCCCGCCCGCGAAGTGGTTGTTCTCGATCTTGATG
The DNA here is from genome assembly GCF_015712215.1 of Burkholderia sp. 9779_493. Taxonomy (NCBI): domain Bacteria; kingdom Pseudomonadati; phylum Pseudomonadota; class Betaproteobacteria; order Burkholderiales; family Burkholderiaceae; genus Burkholderia; species Burkholderia sp. 9779_493. The sequence goes on along the minus strand of NZ_JACCQA010000012.1, from coordinate 99,025 downwards.
CCCTGCAGCAGCGAACCGAGCACGATTCCCTGGCAGAACGCCGCCAGCGCCGAGCCGCCGATGAACGCGAGGTCCCACATGTGCTGCGTGCGGGTGGCTTTCGCGCGCAGCTCGAACGCCGCGCCCCGGAAGATCAGCCCGACCAGCATCAGCACCAGCGGCAGGTAGTTGGCCGGCAGCAGCGTCGAATACACGACCGGAAACGCGCCGTAGAGGCCCGCGCCGCCGAGCACGAGGAACGTCTCGTTGCCGTCCCACACCGGCGCGACGGTGTCGAGCATCACCTGGCGCTCGGCCTTCGCATCGAAGAACGGAAACAGCAGACCGATGCCGAGATCGAAGCCGTCCAGCATCACGTAGATGAATACGCCGAGGCCGATGATCGCGGCCCAGACGACAGGAAGATCGATGTGCATGGTTACTCCGCCTCGGTGACGTTCAGCGGCGTGGACAGCGCGCTCTTGCGCAGCCCCGGATGCCGGTGCAGTTCGATGTAGCCGGCCTGGGCCGCCGGCCCGCGCTTCATCAGCTTCATCATGTAGTAGATACCCGTTCCGAATACCAGGAAATACACGACCACGAAGACCAGCAGCGACACGCCGACCTGCTGAGCGTCGAGCGGGGAGACCGAATCGATGGTGCGCAGCACGCCGTATACGGTCCACGGCTGCCGCCCGACCTCGGTCGTGATCCAGCCGGCCAGCAGCGCGACGATGCCCGACGGCCCCATCGCCACCACGAACCACTGGAACCAGCGCGTTTCATACAGGCGCCCGCCCTTTCTCAGCAGCAGCCCGAGCAGCGCGGTCAGCAGCATCAGCATCCCGAGGCCGGCCATGATCCGGAACGTCCAGAAGATGATCGGCGAATACGGACGGTCCTGCGGCGGGAATTCCTTCAGCCCGCGGATCTCGCCGTCCCAGCTGTGCGTGAGGATCAGGCTGCCGAGGTGCGGCACCTGGATCGCATAGCGGGTGGTTTCGGCCTGCATGTCGGGCAGCCCGACGAGGTTCAGCGCGGTGCCGCCCTTCTCGGTTTCCCACAGCCCTTCGATCGCCGCGATCTTCGCCGGCTGGTATTCGCGCGTGTTCAGCCCGTGCGCGTCGCCGACGACGATCTGGATCGGCGCGAGCACCAGCAGCATCCACAGCGCCATCGAGAAGCTGCGCTTCACCGGTTCGTCGCGACGCCCCTTCAGCAGGTGCCACGCGCCGCACGCGGCGACGATGAAGCCCGCGACGATGAACGCCGCGATCGTCATGTGCACGAGACGGTACGGAAACGACGGGTTGAAGACGACCTTGAACCAGTCGACCGGCACGACGAGGCCGTTCTCGATCTTGTAGCCTTGCGGCGTCTGCATGAAGCTGTTCGACGCGAGAATCCAGAACGTCGAGATCAGCGTGCCGACCGCGACCATCAGCGTCGCGAAGAAGTGCGCGCGCGGGCTGACGCGCTGCCAGCCGAACAGCATCACGCCGAGGAAGCCGGCTTCGAGGAAGAACGCCGTCAGGACTTCATACGTGAGCAGCGGCCCCGTGATGTTGCCCGCGACGCGCGAGAAGCCGGCCCAGTTGGTGCCGAACTCGTACGCCATCACGACGCCGGAGACCACGCCCATGCCGAAACCGATCGCGAAGATCTTCGACCAGAACTGAAACATGGATTTGTAGGCGGCGTCGCCGGTGACGAGATAGCGCCATTCCAGCACCGCCAGGAAGCTCGCCATGCCGATGCTGATCGCGGGGAACACGATGTGGAACGACACCGTGAATGCGAATTGCAATCGGGCGAGATGGAACGCATCGAAGATTTCCATGACCGTAATTTGCTCGTGGTTGTGAGGACGTACGCCCGAAGCAGGAAATCGCGCGACGGCTTGGCGATGACACATGCGAACACAACGGGTCACTCGCATGGCATCGAAGCGTGAATGACGATATCGCGTTTGCAACGATACTCGCAATCACTCGAACGTGCGCTGAAACTGTGCTGCTTGCGCCGCCAAAGATGTGTGCACGGAAAATAGTTTCCGTGCCGGCGGGACGCTCAGCTGTACTGCTTTCCGCGTGGCGGCGCTGTGTCTGCGACGCACTGTTCACTCCACTTAACATGTTATGCAACGCCTGCCCGCGGCGGTCGTGCGCCCTGCGGCGCCCGCCCGGCGGCATCGAATCCCGTCGTTCGGCGCCCGCGCCGAGCCCGGCCGGCCCGCCGGCCGTCCCGCCTGGAGAAACCCGCATGGAGTCCTGCACCCGCCGCGACGATCCGACCGGCAGCACCGCATGTCAGGTGACGCGCCACCGCGCCGGCGCCGCGTGCGACACCGTCGATCGCGTCGTCGACGAAACCCCGGTTGCACTCGTGTTCAACGGCATCGCGCACACGGTCATGATGGCGACGCCGATCGACCTCGACGCGTTCGGCCTCGGCTTCGCGCTGAGCGAAGGCATCGTCGAGCGCGCGTCGGACGTCTTCGACATCGAAAGCGAATGCCGGCCCGGCAGCGCCGAAGTCCGGCTCACGGTGTCGCAGCAGGCGTTCATGGCGCTGAAGGCGCACCGCCGCGCGCTGGCCGGCCGCACGGGCTGCGGCGTGTGCGGCATCGAAAGCATCGCGCAGCTCGACCTGCACCCGCCGTGGATCGCGGCCGCCGGCACGGCCGCGGGCATCGGCGCCGATGCGATCGCGCGCGCCGCGCGTGCGCTGCCGGCCCGGCAGACGCTGATGCGCGAAACGGGCGGCATCCACGCGGCCGCGTGGTGCGACCGCGACGGCGCCGTGCTCGACGTGTTCGAGGACGTCGGCCGCCACAACGCGCTCGACAAGCTGATCGGCCAGCTCGCGCGCCGCCGCGCCGACCTGCGCGCGGGCTTCGTGTTCCTGTCGAGCCGCGCGAGCTACGAACTGGTGCGCAAGGCCGCGCGGGTCGGCATCCCGATGCTCGCGACGATCTCGGCGCCGACGTCGCTCGCGATCGACGTCGCCCGCGAAGCCGGCGTGCGGCTGGTCGGTTTCTGCCGCGACGACGGCTTCGTCGAATACGTGTCGCCCGCCGCCGTTCACCTCGACCCACTGCCTGCACCGGTGCACCCGGTCCATTCGTCATGAAACCCCTGTTCGATTTCGATACCGCACAGCAGCAATTCGCCGGTGCGTTCGCGCCGCTCGCGGCCGCCGCGTCCCTGCCGGTCGCCGACGCGGCCGGCCACGTGCTGGCCGCGCCGCTGACCGCGGTGCTCGACCAGCCGCCGGCCGACCAGAGCGCGATGGACGGCTATGCCGTGCGGCACGCCGACCTCGCGCACGGCGAGCCGCTGCGCGTCGCGCAGCGCTGCTATGCAGGCGACACGCCCGCGCCGCTCGCGCCGCGCACCGCCGCACGCCTGTTCACCGGCAGCCTGATTCCGCCCGGCGCCGACACCGTCGTGATGCAGGAGCATGCGCACGAACAGGACGGCGGCGTCACGTTCGACGCGCCGCAACGCATCGGTTCGCACATCCGCCGCCGCGGCGAGGAAGTGCGCGCCGGCGACCTGCTCGTGCCGGCCGGCGTGCGGATGGGCGCGATGCACGTCGGGGTGGCCGCCGCGCAGGGGTTCGCGCGGATCGACGTGCGGGCGGCGTTGCGCGTCGGCATCCTGACGACCGGCGATGAATTGATCGCGTGCGGCCAGCCGCGTGCGCCGCAGCAGATCTACAACAGCAACGCGCCGATGCTCGCCGCGCTGGCCGCGGGAACCGGCGCCGACGTCGCGATGAGCCTGCATGCGGCCGATACGCCGGCCGCCGTCGAGCGGGCGCTGCGCGACCTGCACGCGCGGTGCGACCTCGTGATCTGCGTCGGCGGCGCGTCGGTTGGCGACAAGGACCTGCTGCGCCCCGCGCTGGCCGCGCTCGGTGCGTCGTTCCTCGTCACCGGTGTGCGCATGAAGCCCGGCAAGCCGGTCGCGCTCGCGCGGCTCGATGCGCGGCCCGTGGTACTGCTGCCCGGCAATCCGGGCGCCGCGATGACGGCGTTCGCGCTGTTCGTCGCGCCGCTGATCCGCCGCCTGCAGGGGCGCGACGCTTGCCTGCCGGTCGTGCCGTCGCTGCCGATCGATACCGGCTTCGAGCCGGATGCGCAGCGCGAACGCTTCGTGCGCGTGCGGCGCATCGTCGGCGCCGATGGCGCGCCCATGCTCGACACGTTGCGCCAGCAAGGCGCCGGCACGCTGCAGTCGCTCGTGCAGGCAACCGGGCTCGCGCGGCTGCCGGCCGGGCGCACGCTCGCGCGCGGCGACGCGGTTCCGTACTACGAATTCACTCCCTGGCTCGCATGAACACGACGCCGACTACCCGCCCGGCGCGACGCATTCGCGCCATTCGCCGCGCCTGTCGCGCGTCCGGCGCGGCGAACTGTATTCCTGCAATTCGGGCGCGATTGTGTCTCTGCCGGAAAAATCCGGCGGACTATGCTCACGATGAGGCTCGTCACGACCTGTGCGCCGACACGTCGGCACCCGCACGGCCGAACGGCGACGCCCCTCCGCTTACTTCATGCAGGCCGACGACCCGATCGTGAATGCCATCGTTTCCGCCGCGCCGGCCGTCGCCGCTTCATCCGGCGGCGCATCGCCCGGCGCCTTCCCCCGCCCGTCCGACACGCTCGGCCGCCCGCTGCGCGACCTGCGCCTGTCCGTGATCGACCAGTGCAATTTCCGCTGCGGCTACTGCATGCCGCGCGAAAGCTTCGGCGCCGACTACGCGTTCATGCCGTCGTCCGAGCGCCTGTCGTTCGCGCAACTGGAAAAGATCGCGCACGCCTTCACGTCGCTCGGCGTCGAGAAAATCCGCATCACGGGCGGCGAACCGCTGCTGCGCCGCCACCTCGAAGCGCTGATCGAACGGCTGGCCGCGCTGACCACCATCGACGGCAAGCCGGTCGAAATCGCGCTGACGACCAACGGCTCGCTGCTCGCCGCGAAGGCACGCACATTGCGCGATGCGGGGCTGTCGCGCGTGACCGTGAGCCTCGATGCGCTCGACGACGCGGTGTTCCGCCGGATGAGCGACGCGGACGTGCCCGTGGCGCGCGTGCTGGCCGGCATCGAGGCCGCGCATGCGGCCGGGCTCGCGCCGGTCAAGGTCAACGCGGTGATCGAGCGCGGCGTGAACGACGAGCAGATCCTGCCGCTCGTGCGGCACTTCCGGCATACGGGCGTAGCCGTGCGTTTCATCGAATACATGGACGTCGGCGGCGCCAGCTACTGGTCCGGCGACAAGGTGGTGCCGGCCGCGCGGATGCGCGAGCTGATCGACGCCCACTATCCGCTCGTGCTCGTCGGCGAGCCGGGGCACGACGCCACCGCGATCCGTTGCGCGCACATCGACGGCGCGGGCGAAGTCGGCTTCATCGCCAGCGTGTCGCATCCGTTCTGCGGCACCTGCTCGCGCGCCCGCGTGTCGGCCGACGGCCAGCTTTATACGTGCCTGTTCGCGACGCAAGGCACCGACCTGCGGCCGTGGCTCGACGACGCGGCGTCGAGCGCCGACCTCGCCGCCGCCGTGCGCGCACGCTGGACGCAGCGCGACGACCGCTATTCCGAGCGCCGGGCCGCACGGCCGGCCCGCGCGCCGGGCAAGACCTATCCGACCGTGCGCATGTCGCTCGTCGGCGGCTGACGGGCCGCCGCGCGACACCGGATGCGCCGCCCACTGGAGAACCTGTCATGACGACCTTCACCGAATCCCGCGCCGGGCTGCCGGACGATCCGCTGCGTGCCGCCAGCCCGCCGCCGCCCGTCGACGCGACCGACCCGCACCCCGAATCGGCGCCCGCGATTGCCGCGGGCTTCGAAGTACGCGTGCAGCATGCGCCGATCGACGCGGGCGCGGAGCTGGCGCCGATCGTTCGCAATCCGAATGTCGGCGCGGTCGTGAACTTTCTCGGGGTCGTGCGCAAGGAAGGTGACGTCGACGACGTCGTCGCGCTGGAAGTCGAGCACTACCCGACGATGACCGAACAGGCACTGTGGAGCATCGTCGAGGAGGCCACCGCGCGCTGGCGGCTCGAAGCGGTCAGGATCGTGCACCGCGTCGGCCGCATTCCGCTCGGCCAGCCGGTCGTGCTGGTCGTGGTGGCCGCCGCGCATCGCGCGTCCGCGTTCGATGCATGCGAATTCCTGATGGATTTCCTGAAGACCCATGCGCCGTTCTGGAAGAAGGAAATCCGGCACGACGGCGAATCCGGCTGGGTCGAGGCGAAAGCGCACGACGACCTGGCGATGCGGCGCTGGGGCTGACCGCACCCGCTTCGCGTTTTCCGATTCCGCCGCTCCTGCCCGAGACCACTCGATGAAACTGACGATCAAATACTTCGCGAGCATTCGCGAACAACTGGCGCTCGACGAGGAAACCGTCGAGATCGATGCGCGCGAACTCACCGTCGACGCGCTGCGCGGCACGCTGGCCGCACGCGACGCGCGCAGTGCGGACGCGCTGCGGATGGACCGCCCGGTGCGGGCGGCCGTGAACCTCGAAATGGTGACCGGGGAATTCGTCGTGCGCGAGGACAGCGAAGTTGCGTTCTTTCCACCGGTGACGGGCGGATGACGTTACACCGCGCCCCGCCCGTTCCGATGTCGATCCGTCATGCCGTGCCCTGACCGGCCAGCGCCTGCAAGGCTGCAAGCGCCGCCGGGTTCTCGAGGGCGCTCACGTCGCCCGGCGGCAAGCCCCGCAACACGTTTCGCACCACGCGGCGCATGACCTTGCCGTTGCGCGTGCGCGGCAGATCGGGCACGAGATGTACGATGCCCGGACGGAACGGCTTGCCCAGCGCCGCCTCGATCCGGTCGGCCAGCGAGGTCGCCAGCGCGCCCGGCGGTTCGCCTTGGGTACTGACGCAAACCACCAGCCGCTCCCCTTTCACCGGATCGGGCAGCGAAACGGCCGCCACGTCGCGCACGAGCGGCGACCCGAGCACGACCGACTCGACCTCGGCCGGCCCCAGCCGCTTGCCGGCAATCTTCAGCGTGTCGTCCGCGCGGCCGAGGATGAAGAATTGTCCGTCATCGTCTTCGAGCAGCAGGTCGCCATGCGTCCACAGCCCGGGCCGCTGGCGCCAGTACGTTTCCTCGTAGCGGTCGGCCGCGTTCCAGAATCCCGACGTCATCCCGACGAACGGCGCGGCGATCACCAGTTCACCGGGAACGCCGCGCACGCGCCGCCCTTGCTCGTCGGCCGCGAACGCGTCGACGCCCGGCGATACGGCGTTGAAAGCGCACGCACGGATCGGGCGCACGGGAACATTGCCCAACAGCGCGCCCGACGCCTCCGTGCCGCCGCTGTAGTTGATCACCGGCAACCGCGACCGGCCGAACGCATGGAAGAACCACGCGAAGTGATCCGGGTCGATCACCTCGCCGGCCACCATCAGCACGCGCAGGCTGTCCAGCACCGCGCCGTCGACCGCCCGCGGCGACGCCGCCAGACTGCGGATCAGCGTGGGCGACGCACCGAAGTGCGTGACCTGGTGGCGGTCGACGACTTCGGCCAGACGCCCGGCGTCCGGATAGTCGGGCGCGCCGTCGTAGCACACCAGGGTCGCGCCGCGGACAAGCGCGCCGATCGTCGTGAGCGGGCCGACGATCCAGCCCATGTCGCTCGGCCACAGCCAGCGGTCGCCGGGGCGCAACTCGAAGTGGTATGCGCAATCGTGCAGGATCTTCAACGGGAAGCCGGCATGCGTATGCACCGTGCCCTTTGGCGACCCTGTCGTTCCCGATGTGAAAACGATCATGAACGGCTGGTCGGGGTCCTGCGCGGGGAACGCATGGGGCGCCGCCGCGTGCAGCGAAGATCGGGCGTCTGGCGTGACGGGGCCCGCCGGCTCGTCGCCCTGGATAACGATGCGCAAACCCGGCATCCGTTCCTGCAATGCGTCGAATACCGGTTTCAGGTCGACGGTGCGTCCGCGGCGCAGGTAGCCGCCGCTCGCCAGCAACACACGCGCGTCGGCCAGCGTCAGTCGCGCGGCGACGGCGTCCGCCCCGAAGCCGGTGAACAGCGGCACGGCGATCGCGCCGAGCGCCGATACGGCAATCAGGCTGGCCGCGGCCTGCGCCCCCATCGTCATCATGATGCCGACCCGATCGCCCGCGCCGACGCCGAGCGCGCCCAGCCGCGACGCCCGTTGCCGTACATCCCGAGCCAGCGCGGCATAACTGGTCGTGCTGACGCGCCCGTCCTCCGTCTCCGTGACGACCGCCGCCTGCAGCGCACGCGGGCCGTCCGCGTGCGCAAGCACATGATCGACCCAGTTCAGCCGACCGCCGGGGAACCATCGCGGAAACGCGGGCCCGCTCGCAAGATCGACATGCCGCCGCGGCAGCATCCGCCACTGGAACTGCAGGTGCGCCATCACCGCGGCCCAGTAGCGTTGCGGCTCATGCAGCGACATCCCGATCAGATCTTCGAACGACGAGGCGCCCACGCGCGCGCAGAGTTCACCCAGCAGCGTGCTGGTCCGCCAGTCGGCCGGTGGTTGCCAAAGTACGTCAGTGGTGCTCATCAAAGTGCTCCGTCCGAATCGTCTGTCGCACGATGCCGCCCTGCCGGATCGCGTCGAGCAGGCAGGGCGACCGTTCAGGGTTGAGGATCATGGCGTGCCTTTGCGCGCCGGAAAGCGGGCTTGCGCCGTTCGCGGAAGGCGCGTGTGCCCTCTTTCGACTCGTCGGTGGCGTAGTACAGCGACAGCGCCTCGAATCCCAGCGCACCGATCGCGCGGATATGCTCGGAGTCCGCATTGAACGACCGCTTGGCGATCGCGAGCGCCGTGGGGCTCAGTGCAAGGATTTCGTCGCACCATCGCGCGACTTCCCCGTCGAGCCGATCGGCAGGCACGACCGCATTGAGCCACCCCATCGCAAGCGCGTCGCGCGCCGTGTAGCGCCGGCACAGGAACCACACTTCCCGCGCGCGTTTTTCGCCGAGGACGCGGGCGAGCAACGCCGTGCCGAAGCCGGGATCCACCGACCCCACCCTGGGCCCCACCTGCCCGAGCTGCGCCGCTTCGCTCGCGATCGCCAGGTCGCACACCGTCACGAGCACGTTGCCGCCGCCGATCGCATAGCCGTTGACGCGCGCGATCACCGGCTTCGGCACGTCGCGGATCAGGCTCTGCAACGCGTCCACGGGCAAGCCGATCGTGCCGCGCCCGCCGTAGCCGCCATCGCCGTGGCTCGTCTGGTCGCCGCCGGTGCAAAAGGCCTGGTCGCCGGCGCCGGTCAGCACGATCACGCCGATCTCCGGATTCCAGCCCGCCTGCTGAAACGCGTGCAGCAGTTCGTCGACCGTCCTCGCGCGGAACGCGTTGTACACCGACGGACGGTTGATCGTGATCGTCGCCACGCCGCCTGCTTCGCGATACAGGATGTCCTCGTAGTTCATCGCGCGGCCTCCAACACCGTCAGCGCCGCGTCGAGCGCGTCGAGCCCCTCGTCCAGCTCCGTGCGCGAGATGACGAGCGGCGGCGTCACGATCACCACGTTGTAGCGCCCGTACGCGTGAACGCCGCGCTTCAGCAGTTCGCCATAGAACGCGCGCATCGGCGCCGATCCCGCCGGGTGGTGCCACTCGACGAGCGGCTCGCGCGTTTCCCGGTCGCGCACCAGCTCGATGCCGAACTGGGCGCCCATGCCCCGCACGTCGCCGATCGACGAATGACGCTCCGCCAGCTCGCCGAGACCGTCGCGCAGCCAGCCTTCGATCTCGCGCGCCCGCTCGAACAAGCCCTCTTCCAGATAGACCTTCAGTGCCGCGAGGCCGCCGGCGACCGCCAGTACATGGCCCGCATGCGTGTGGCCCACGTCGAAGAGTTCCGTATCGAAGTGGCGGGCCACGCCTTCGCGCACCAGGACGCCGCCAAGGGGCGTATACGAAGAGCTGGCCCCCTTGGCGAACGAAATCAGGTCCGGCAACACGCCGACCCGCTCGGCGCAGAACAATGCCCCCGTGCGCCCGAAGCCCGTCATGATCTCGTCGAAGACCAGCAGGATGCCGTGCCGGTCGCACAGGTCGCGAACGCCTGCGAGATACCCCGGCGGGTAGACGACGACCCCGCTCGATCCCGTCATCGGCTCCATCAGGATCGCGGCCACGTTCTGTGCGCCTTCGTGCGAAAGGACGCGCGCCAGGTGATCGAGGGCGCGCCGGGTTTCCTCGGCCGGCTCCGACGTATGGAACGGGCTGCGATACGGATACGGCGCAAAGAACTTCACCATGCCCGACAGCGCCGGGAACGGATCGCGCCAGCGGTCCACGCCCGTCATCGCGCTCGCGCCGAGTGTGCTGCCGTGATACGACCGGTAGGCGGTCAGCACCTTGGGCCGGCGTGTCACCAACCGCGCGATCTTCACCGCATCGTCGTTCGCCTCGGCACCGCCGCAGGTGAAGTGCACGCGCAGCCCTTCCGGCCACGGCGAAACGCTGTTCAGACGTTCCGCGTATTCGGCGCGCACGTCGTTGAAGTAGCTGGACGCGACCCAGCACATGCGCGCGGCCTGCGCCTGGATCGCCTCGACCACCTTCGGATGGCCATGTCCCAACGACACCGCGACATAGCCGCTGGTGAGGTCCAGGTAGCGCTTGCCGTTCGCATCGTAGAAGTAGCATCCGTGCGCATGCGTGATGACCGGCGGATTGAGCCCGCCCTGGACCGCCCAGGGCACGAGCACCTTTCGAAACGACGACGCGAGCGCGGGATTCGACTCGCCGTGAATGCTGAGATCCATGTTGACTCCGGAAATGGCATGGCTCACTATTTCTGAGCCTCGTGACAGGAGGCTTGTAGATTAAGCAGGCCTTTCCCGCGTAACAAATCAAACGTTTCCGCACTGAGCCTTAATTCAATTCAGTCATGTCGCGACAACTTCCACCGCTGCTCTCCGTCCGCGCATTCGAGGCGGCCGCGCGCCATGGCGGCTTCGCCCGGGCAGGTGACGAGCTGTGCGTCACGTCCGGTGCGGTGGGTCATCAGGTGCGGCTGCTGGAGGAGTGGCTGGGCACGCCGTTGTTCATGCGTGGCGCCCGGTCGGTCCAGTTGACGGAGATCGGGCGGCGCTACTTCCTGGAAATCGAGCGCTTGATGGACGAGCTCGAGCGCGCGTCGCTCGACATCCGGCAGGCCGCGGATTCGCCGGAAGTAACGGTCACCGCGATGCCGTCGTTCGTCACGCGTTGGCTGATGCCGCGCCTGGGCGAGTTCCGGCGGCTGCATCCCGACATCGAGGTGCGCCTGCTGGCTTCGGTGCCCGCCGTCGACTTCAGCCGCGAGCGCGTGGACGTGGCGATCCGCCTGGGTGGGGGCCCCTATCCGGGGCTCGTCGCGGAAAAGCTGATGTCGGAAACGTTCCTCGCGGTCGGCCAACCGTCGCTATGCAAGCCGCTGCGCACCGTGGACGACGTGTTGCGTGCAACCCTGCTGCACGACGAATACGAGGCGCGCATTCCGGAGCAGGTGGACTGGGTGCGCTGGTGCCGGATGCAGGACGGGCACGCGAGCGCGGCGCGTTTGCGACAGGGGCCGAGCTTCTCGCATACCTATCTGACGCTCGATGCCGCGATCGCGGGTCAGGGCGTGGCCGTGGCGTCGGACGTCCTCGCCGCCGATGCGGTCAGGCAAGGGCTGCTGGCCATTGCGCCGGGCAAGCCGGTGCAAGGCCCCTACAGCTACCATCTGTTGACGACGCGCGCGGCCGCCGCGCGGCCGCAAATCGATGCGTTCTGCAGTTGGCTGCGATCGGCCGCACGGTCGTTTTCGGCGGCCGGCTGGGCTTGAACGACATGAATCGCACGCGGCAGGTCCCGCCGCCCGCGATCCATGTCACCCGCCCGTTCACCGCATGCACGCCGCGGCCAGCTTCCCGACCGTGATCACCGCCTGCTCGATCTCCGGCGACCACGGGCTGCTGTAGTTCAGGCGGATGAAGTTCCGGTAGTTGTCGGTGATCGAGAACATGTAGCCCGGCCCGATCGTGATCCCCTGCTCCAGCGCGAGCTGGTACAGCCGCATCGCATCGACCTGCGCGGGCAACTCGACCCACAGCACGTAGCCGCCCGCCGGGCTCGAAATGCGCGTGCCTTCCGGAAAGAACCGCGACACCATCGCGCGCATCAGGTTCGCCTGCTGCGCATACGCCTTGCGCAAGCGCCGCAGGTGATGCTCGTAGCCGTCGCGTTCGAGAAACTCCGCAATCGCCAGTTGCGGCAACGACGGCGTCGCGAGCGTATTCAGGAACTTCAGCTTCTCGACCTGATCGCGATAGCGGCCCGGTAGCGCCCAGCCGATCCGGTATGCAGCCGTCAGGCTCTTCGAGAACGACGAACAATGCAGCACGATCCCGGTCCGGTCGTAGGACTTCAGCGAACTCGGATGCGTATCGCCGAAATACAGTTCGTTATACACACCGTTCTCGATGATCGGCATCCCGGACTTGGTTGCGAACTCAACCAGTTCGCGCTTGCGCTCGTCCGGCATCTGGAAACCCAGCGGGTTCTGGAAGTTCGGCATCACCATGCACGCGGCGATCGGCTGCGACTTCGCGATCGCGGCCAGCGCCGCGATGTCGATCCCGTATTCCGGATGCGTGGCCACCTCGATCGCCTTCATCCCCATCCGTTCGATCGCGTGCAGCATCGCGTAGAACGTCGGCGATTCCACCGCGATCGTGTCCCCCGGCTTCGCGACCGCCTGCAGGCACAGGTTGATCGCCTCCGTCGCGCCGACCGTCACGATGATCTCGTTCGGGTCCACCGACATCCCGTTTTCCAGGTAGCGGCGCGCGATCTGCCGGATCAGCCGCGGATGACCCGGCGGCAGCCCGTCGGTCACGCCCCACAGCGACTTGTCGCGGCCGGCCGCGTACGCGTAGCGGTTCAGCTTCTCGAACGGAAACAGGCTCGGGTCCGGATACGGCGAGCCGAGCGGCACCGCGTCGTCCGTGCCGATCGAGCGCAGCGTCGACAGCACGAGCCGGCTCACGTCCACCGACGACGAGATCGCGATCGGCTTCGACGGCCGCAGCTCGCGCACCGGCGCGTGGCTGTCGTCGCGCCGCAGGTTCACGAAATAGCCCGACTGCGGCCGGCTTTCGAGCAGCCCGCGGCTTTCCAGCAGCAGATACGCATGCAGCACCGTCGTGATGCTGATCCGGTGCTGCTGGCTCGCCTGCCGCACCGACGGAATCCGGTCGCCGTGCCGGTACACGCCCTGGCGGATCAGGCGCTCGATATCGTCCGCGAGCTTTTCATAGAGTTTCATCGTGCGTCTCCCGCCGGCGCACGCCGCCCCGCCGCCCCACCGTGTGCGCCCGATACGCACGCGTTGCACGTGTTTCGCCCGCCGACCGGGCCGTCGTGATTCCTGATCTTTCCCTCCGGTTTTGCCTTTTCCATCGCACTGGCTCTCTCTTGAAGATGCGCCGCCAGCGGTCCGGACCAACTGGATCTGCGGCACTGTGCACTTGATGATCGGATCTTAAGAGAAGAACAGTTGGTGACGAGTACACACATCGAGCACGCGAACAAGAGTACAGTTCGGCGCGAATCGCGCATCGCGGGAAAACTGTACGTCTTATGAAATGGCCGGACGGTCGGTCGGCTGGCACGGCGCGGGTGAATCGGCCCGGGAGGCCCGCCGCACGGGCCTCCGCGCGCGCGGATCAATGGGGGTGCAATACTGTGCGCCCGCACGGTTTTTCACGATGAGAGCCAGACCATGCAGCACACGATCGAACCCGTAGCCGGCCTCGGCGGCGCGAGACGCGTCGCGCGACCGGCACAAAAGAAATCGCGCCAGAACGGTGCGGCCGACCGGGCACGTACGCATGGCTGATCGCGCCCTCGTAGCGCTACTCGTCGGGCGGCTGACCGACCCGGCCGCCCACGCGGGCGCCATCGACGAGCCGATCGACCTGTCGGCGCTCGACGCGCCTGCGCTCGGCACCGTGTGGCCGGCGCTGCGGCGCGTCGAGCACGAGATCCTCGTGCGCGACCAGGCGTTCGGCGACCCGCGCGCCGAATTCGCGCGCACGGTGCACCGGCAGATCGATGCGCTCGGCCTCGTGCCGCTCATCGACGCCGATGCGGCGCTCGAACTCTTCCGCGCCATTCCGGCCGGCGGGTGGAAACGCGCGCTCGAGGATCTGCCGTACCTCGACGCGCTGCCGTCGCCCGCGCTGCAAGCCGAACTCGCGCGGATCGCCGACGAACCGGAAGAAGGCGGATTGCGCGCGGCGTCGGCCTATGCCGCGTATGCGCTCGACTGGTTCGCGGGCCGCCGCGACTTCTCGGCGCGGCGCGCAGCCTGTGCGCAGGCGCTGGCCGGTTCGCCGTTTCGCGTGCGCGAACTCGACGTGTTGCCCGAACTCGGAGCGGCCGCGCTACTCGCACTGGCTGCAACGAACGACGGCTATTTCGCGCCGAAGCGGCTGTGGCTCGACCTCAGCGATCCGGCCGTGACGCTCGCGGAAGAAGCCGCGTACGTCGCGTTCGCGCGCGACGCGCTGACCGAAGCGGCGCGACAGGTCGCCGCGCTGCATGCCGGCGCCGTGCCGTACGAAGCCGATCGCGCGTTCACGACCGACGACGCGCAAGTGCTGTCCCGCGCCGCGCGCGTGGCCGCCTATCGCGACGAAGCATGGCTGCGCCCGCTGATCGGGCCGCTGCTGACGGGGGTATGCGTCGCGCCGACGGCCGCGAAAACCGCGCCGTCGCAATCGCTAGCCATCGCGCTCGGCCATGCGATCGAGACGATCCCGACGCCCGAGGGCGTGCGCGCGCTGCGCGACGCGTTGGCCGTCGTCCGTCACGCGGGCGTGCAGAAGAAACTCGCGCGCAACCTGAAGCCGGCCGAACGCGCACTCGGCGAGCGGCCGCGTACCGCGCTGCGAATGACGCTCGACGCGCAGCCCGACAAAAAGTCCCTCGCGATGCTCGCCACGTGCATGGAGACCGGCTTCTGGCAGCCGCTGACGCTCGGCCACGCCGAATGGCGCGAGCGGCTCGTCGATGCGCCGGCCGGCGTCGCGTTCTCGGCGCGGATGATCTGGCAGGCACGCCGCGGCGACGGCTCGACGCAATCGTTCACGCCCGATATCGCCAAGGGCAAGGTCGTGCTGCGCGACGCGGCCGGCCGCGCATGCGAGATCGCCGACGACTGCGAGATCCGGCTATGGCACCCGCTGCTGGCCGACGCGGACGAGCGGCTCGCGTGGCAGCGCGCGATCGTCGGCCGGTCGCTGCGGCAACCGGTCAGGCAGGCGTTCCGCGAGTACTACGTGCCGAGCGACGACGACGCGTCGGCCAGCGATACCGCGATGTTCGAAGGCCACGTGCTGTCGAGCCGGCCGCTGCTCGGCGTCGCACGCCGCGAAGGCTGGTCGATCCGTGCCTATGACGACGCGCTCGTCCGCGAATTCGGCGACGTGCGCGCGACCTTCCGCGTCGATGCGCGCCTCTATCCGGGTTCGGAAAGCCACGGTACGTCGCGCCGGCTGCACTTCGAACGCCGGCACGGCGCCCGCTGGCTGCCGCTGCCGATCGGCGAGATCGATCGGGTGGTGTTCTCGGAAGCGGCGCGCGCGGTCGACCTGCTCGTCAGCGTGTCCGCGTTCGCGCTCGACGACGATGCGACACGTGCGGCGACCGCTTCGCTCGCGGCGGACCCGGTCCGCCTGCGTGAGCTCGAAGCCGAACGCTGGCAGCGCCTGAACCGGTTGTCCGATCTGCCGCTGGGTGTGATGGCGCAGCATCGCAAACACGTGCTGTCGCTCGTGTTCGCCGAGCCGGTTGCGCAAGGAAAGATCACGATCGACGAACGCCACGTGCGCGTCGGCGCATGGTCGGTGCATTGCGCGACCGGCCACGTGACGCGCGACGGCGAGCCGGTCGAACCGGCGATCGCGCCACCGCCGTCGCCGCTGCGCGCGGTGCCGTGGCTGCCCTACGACGAAGCGCTGCTGCAGCGAATCGTCGACGTCGTCGCGGGGTTGCTCGATTGACGGCGATGCAGGCGCCTACCGCGCCGTCTGCTGCCGCTGCACCTCCTGCGCTTTCATCTGCAGATACGCGCCGCGCTCCACCTCGTGCAGTTGCTGCGGATACTGCTCGGTCGCGTCGAACCAGCGCGCGAGGCGCTGGTCGAGCGGCTTGTCGAGCGTCGCGAGATAGGTGTCGATCGCGAGGTAGTAACGCATCGTGTTGCGCTCCAGCAGCCCGCGCACGCCGCCGATGTACTGCGGCTGCGCGGCCGACGCGGCACCGACGGTCGTGAACCCGACCTTGTCGCTGCCGACCGTCGCGAGGTAGGTCTTCATCGCCATCCGGCCGACCGTGCCGAACCCGTATGAATACGTGAGGTGCAGGAACGTGCGCGACGCGCCGACCGGCACGGCTTCGAGCGCGATCCGGTAATCTTTCGTGCCCATCGGGCCGCTGTCGGCGGTCAGGTCGACCTGGAAATAGTCGGGCGTCGCGGCCGCCACGCGATAGCGGAACTGCACGCGATAGGTATCCGGCAACTTTTGCTGGATCTTGCGGCCGAGGTTCACGTCGAGCACCGGGCCGTTGGCGCCGCTCGATGCGTGACAGTACTTGGTGTTCAGGTGCAGGATCAGCACCGCGCACCAGTTCGCGGGGCCTTGCGCGGGATCGTTGAGCTGGCCGTTCACGACCGCGAACGGATAATCGACGACCGCGTAGATGTCGCCCTTCAGCGACGACGACGCTTCCGACGATTCGAGGACCACGGGCCGGTGAAACGCGTTGTCCTTCAGTTGCGCGCCGAGGCTGCGGTAGCGGTCGAGCAGCGCGGCCGCGCCGTTCGCGCCCTCCGCGCCGAACGACAGCGCGCTCCAGCCTGCACACAGGGCTGCGACGAGCGCGCGCCAGGCACGGCGCGTGCCGCGCGAAGCTGCGGATGTCTCCATGTTGGTACTCCCGGGCGCACGGTGGCCGCGCGCATGTGTCACAGAATACGCCTGCCGGCCGCGCGGCGTGGCAGGCGGCGCGATCGTCATCGGCTGCGCTTCACCGGCAGCGGCACTTGCGCGGCGGTGATCCGGATCAGCGTCGACAGCCATTCGCGATCGTCCCAGCGATCGCCGGCAATGACGAGATGCGGCTTCGCGCTCGGATACGGCGGGGCTTCGTCGCACACGCCGAGATACGCGCGGCCTTCGGGCGTCGGCTTGACGAACAGCCGGTCGTCGCAGACGAGCGCGACCATCCTGCCGTCGCAATAGATGCCGTATTCGCCGAACATCTTGCGCGCCGAGACCGTACCGGCCGCCGCGATCTGCTCGACGATGAAATCGACTGTGCTCTGGCTCGATGCCATCCGAATCTCCAGGACCGAAAATTCGTCTGACCTGCGTCGACGCCGCGCCGTTCAACTCATTTGTCGATACCGAACGCGCTCGACATCTGCCGCGCCCGCTTCACGTCGTCGCCATGCAGGTAGATCGACGTCGTCGAGATCGACGCATGCCGCAGGTTGTCGCGCACCGTCGTCAGCTCCGCGCCGCGCGCCAGCGCGTGCGTCGCATGCGTATGCCGCATCCAGTGCGGGCTTGCCTGGCGCAGCTTGTGCGCGAGCGCCGGGTGGTCGGCCTCGACGCGCTCGGCCGTCTGCGCGAAGAAACGCTGCATCACCTTCCACAGCCGCACGCTCGTGATCGCGGCCGCGTCGTCTTCCGCGAGGCTCGGAATCAGCGGCGTATCGGGCCGCCAGCGCGCCGGCGTGACCGGCAGACGGCGCGCGACCAGATAGCGATCGAGCGCCGTGCGCGCGAGCGGCGGCAGCGCGACGCGGGCGGCCTTGCTGCCCTTGCCGATTACCTTCAGCCACGCGTCGCCGTGCGCGTCCGTCTCGATGTCGCCGAGCGTCGCGCCGACCAGTTCGCTCGCGCGCAGCCCCGTCGCGTAGCCGAAATCGAGAATGAAGCGCAGCCGTTGCGCGGCGGCCGGCGTCCAGCCCGACTGCGGCGCGCCCTTGAGCGGGCGCGTCTGGAACTCGAGCCCGTCGGCGATCGTGCGGACCAGCAGCCACTCGCCTTCGGTGAACGCGTGCGACGTATCGAGTGCGGTCGCGCCGCGCGTGTCGCGCACCTTCACGCCGGCGAACGGATTCGCGAGCAGGTAGCGCTGTTCGATCAGCCAGCGGAACAGCGCGCCGAGCACCGACAGCGTGTACGCGGCCGAGCGCGCGGACAGCGCGCCCGAGAACGGCCGCCAGTCGGGCGCGCCGCGCGGCCGCACGGGCCCGACCCAGCGTTCGTGCGGCGTCGGCCGCCGGATGAACGCGCGATACGCGAGCGCGTCCTCGGTCGTCAGCGACGACAGCGCGCGGCCGCGTTCGACGATCGCCCACAGGATCAGCCGCTCGGCCTCCTTCCGGTACGCGCGCCGCGTCGCGGCCGATTCGTGCAGCGACAGCCACGCGTGCACGGCCGCGTAATCGTTGTCCGCGTCGAGCGTGCTGGTCGCGCGCGGCGCGCGGAACGTGCCGGCCGAGCCGTCGACTTCGTGCGGCAGCTTCAGATGCTCCCACGGCACGATGCTGCCGCGCGGCGTCGCGGCGATCAGCGCACGCGCGCGTTCGGTCAGGTCCGGATGCGCGGCGAAGAACGCCTCGACGCGCCGCGCGCTGGCCATGCCGAGGCCCGCGATCGCCCGCCACCACTGGCGCCGGCGCGGAATCCGCACCGTCAGGTCGGCGAGCGTCGCGATCCCGTGCGCACGCAATGCAACGACCGCGCGCGTCGGCAGCCACAGGCCGACGTTGTCGCTGATCTGCGGGACCGGCGCGCGCGCATGACGCAGCACGCCGATCGCGTCGGTTGCGGCTTTCGCCTCCCGTAAACGCTCACCGTCCGGATGGCCGAGCCGTGCCGCGAGATCGGCGCGGCCCACCTGCCGCGCGACGCGCACGAGGCGGCGGCGAATGGCGCCGATCACGCCGCGCGCCGACCGCCCGTCGCCGAGCCGGTCGGGCAGGTAGCGCTCGACGGCCTGGCGCACGGTCATGCCCGCGTACCACGCACGCAGGGCAGCCAGTTCGTCGGCATCGGGAAAGCCTGCGGGCGCAGGCGCGGAATCGGGGGAAAGCGGTGACGTCAGGCGCGGTTTCATGGGCGCCAGTTTGACAGAAGCGTGCGCGGCCGGATACGTCGCGCGCGCCATCCCGGACGGGACACTGCGCCAGCGCGCCCCGGCCCCTCCCGGCATCGCGCCAGCGCATCGGATCGGTCGAACCGACCTCAGCCCTTGACGACGGGCGTGCGTCGCACTTCCGACAGGTAGATCAGGATCAGCGACACCCACACGATCCCGTACAGGAACATGAAGCACGTCGTGCGCACGCGCAGCAGGTCGAGCAGCATGCCGAACAGGATCGGCAGCAGGAAGCCGCCGAGCCCGCCCGCGAGCCCGACGATGCCCGTGACGACGCCCATGTTGTCCGCGAAGTCGTCGGCGACGTACTTGAAGGTCGACGCCATCCCGAGCGCGAACACCGCGCCGAGCACGAAAGTCAGCGCGACGAAGCCCGCCGCCGGCATCGCGACGTTCAGCGTCGCGGTGCCGTCGATTGTGTGGATCACGAAGTCGGTCGCCGGATACGACAGCAGGAACAGCGCGATCCACGCGACCCACAGCCCCCACCACGTGACCGCATGCGCGCCGAAGCGGTCGGACAGCGCGCCGCCGAGCGCGCGCAGCACGGAGCCCGGCAGCGAGAAGCCGGCCGCGAACGCGGACGCCATCACGAGCGACATCCCGTATTCGCTCTTCAGGTACTGCGGGATCCACAGCGACAGCGCGGTGAAACCGCCGAACGTGATCGAGTAGTACTGGCAGAGCCGCCATACGCGCGGGTCGCGCAGCACCTTGAACGAATCGAGCATCGACCCGCCGCGCTTGCCCGCCCCCGGATCGGGCGCCGACGCGAACCAGAAGATCAGCGCGGTGACGAGCAGCGCGACCGCATAGATGCGCGGCACGACGCGCCAGCCGTACGCGTCGAGCAGCAGCGGCGTGACGAACAGGTTGACGGCCGCGCCGCATGTGCCCGCGCCGAACACGCCCATTGCGAGCCCGCGCCGCTGCGGCGGGAAAAAGCGCGCGACATACGGCGTGCCGACCGCGAACGACGCACCGACGCAGCCGAGAAACAGCCCGATCAGCAGGAACTGCCACAGCTGCGTCGCGTAGCTGACCACATAGACGGGCACCGCGCACACGACCAGCAGCACCGTCATCACGATGCGGCCGCCGAAGCGGTCGGTCCACGTGCCGAGCGGCAAGCGCATCAGCGCGCCGGTCAGCACCGGCGTCGACGTGAGCAGCCCGAACTCCGTGCTGTTCAGTCCGAGATCGGTGCGCAGCTGCACGCCGAGCACGCCGAACATCATCCACACGACGAAACACACCATGAACGCGAGCGTGCTCGCGGCCAGCACCGACCACGCACGCAGCGGCACGGCCGGCGCGTTCACGACCGGCCCCGCATTACCTTGTTGAGTTGCCATATGCAAAACCCCGTTTCATTGGACCAGCGGCCCGTTCGCACCGTCGAATTCGATGCCTTCGACGCATGCGCCGCCCGCGAGAATCGCCACGTACTGCCGCATCGCCTGCCGCCGCACGCGCGCCGACAGGTATGCGGCAATCTGGTCGGCGGCCGCTTCGAACGGCACCGCGTCGCCCGGCACGCGGCGCTCGATACGCACGATGTGGAAGCCGAAGCGCGTGTTGACGAGTGTCGGCAGCACGCCGATGCCGTCGGTGTCGAACAGCGCCGCCTCGAGTTCCGGCACCGTGTCGCCGCGCAGCAGTTGCCCGAGGCTGCCGTCCATTTCCGCCGACGGGCAATTCGACGACGCGCGCGCGACCGCTTCGAACGTATCGGGCGCGGCCACCACGTCGGCGAGCACCTGTTCCGCGCGCTGCCGCAGCGGCGCGAGCGGCATGCGATCCGTCATCGCGAACAGCACGTGGCTCGCATGGACGACGTCGTTGCGCCGAAAGCGCGCCGGATGCCGCGCGTAATAGCGCTCGCACGCCGCGCGATCGGGATCGGGCACGTGCGTGAGCTCGCGTTCGAGCAATGCGTCGACGGCCACATCGTCGAGCGGCGCACGTTCGTCGAGCAACGCGAGCGCCACCGCGCGCTGCCGCAGCAGTTCGCGTACCGCAAGCGCACGCCTCGCCGCATCGAGCGGATCGCGCGCGGCGCCGTGGTGCTCGGCTTCGGCAGCGATCGCCGCGGCGTCGATCCCGACGCCGTTGATCGTCAGCGGCGCCGTTGCGGCCTCGGAGAGAACGTCGTTCATGCGGCCTCCTCAGCGCTTGCGCACGAGCTGGTAAGGACGGATCAGGTACGCGACCGACGCGATCCCGCTCCAGACGTGCACCATCCGTGTGAACGGCGACACGAGGAAGATCGTGAAGCCGAGCAGGATGTGCAGCCGGTACGTGAGCGGCACGCCGACGAGCAGGCTCGCGATGTCCGGGCGGAACGTGACGACGCCCTTCACGTAGTCGGTCAGCTGTTCGAACATCACGCCGTCCATGTGGCGCGTCGACAGCACGACCGTGCCGAGCCCGAGCGCGAGCTGCACCCACAGCATCAGCACGATCACGATGTCGGACGTGCGGCTGTTCCCGCGGACGCGCGGGTCGCCGAGGCGGCGCCCGATCAGGATCGTCAGCCCGATGATCGCCGCGACGCCGGCCGCGCCGCCCGCCACCATCGCGACCAACTGGTGCCCGGATGCCGACAGGAACGGCGACACGAGCCAGTGCGGCGCGAGGAAGCCGCCGAAGTGCCCGAGCACGACGACCAGCACGCCCCAGTGGAACAGGTTGCTGCCGAGCCGCAGCATGCCGTGGCGCAGCAGCTGCGACGAATCGCTTTTCCACGTGTACTGCTCGCGGTCGAAGCGGATCAGGCTGCCGACCAGCAGTACGGCGAGGCAGATGTACGGGTAGATCCCGAACAGGAACTGATGCAGGTAAGCGTTCATGTCTTTCCCCAGTTGGGCCCGCGCTTACGCGCCGCGGGCCGGCCGCTTGTCATGGAAGCGCACCGTCTGCTCCGCGCGCGCCGGTGTTGCCGCGCCGACGAAGCGCACGGCCTCGTCCGCATACGACGCGTCGAGCGCGCGGTAGTCGTCGGCGCTCGGCCGCTCGGCGGCCACGTCGTCGTCGGCCGCCTCCGGCGCGTCGACGGGTGCGAGGCCGGCCATCGGCAGCAACGCCCCGACGACGAAGCTGTAGTGGCTGCCGCGCTGCGAAAGCTGCTTGGCCAGCGCACGCAGGATCTCGCCGGTTTCGGCGAGCAGCTTGCAGGCATCGGGCGCCGGCAGCCGCGACAGGTATTCGAGAAACACGGGCAGGTAGTCGGGCAGTTCGCCCGGGTTCAGGAACAGCCCGTGCCGCTCGTACATCTGCAGCAGGTCGACCATCGCCTGCCCGCGGTCGCGCGATTCGCCGTGCACGTGCTCGAACAGGTACAGCGACGTCGCGCGGCCGCGATCGAACAGCCCGACGTAGTTCTCCTGCAGCGTCAGCAGATCGCGCTCGCGCACGTACGCAAAAAACCGGTCGAGGCCCGCGCGCACCGCTTTCGGCAAACGCGAGCGCTCGCGCAGGTGCGTGTCGATCGAATCGAGCGCGGCGACCAGCGATTCGTCGGGATAGTCGAGCAGCGCGGCGAGCGCCGCATAGGTCGGATCGGATGCGGTGCTCGTCATCGGGAAGCCTCGTGAATCGGAATCGTCTTGTTGCCCTTCCTCGGGCCGAACAGGCTCGCGCCGGAACGGCCGTCCGAGCAGCCGTTGCCGAACGAGAAGCCGCACGACGCGCGCAGGTCGTACGCGTTCTCCGCGTATTCGCGGTGCGTGGTCGGGATCACGAAGCGATCCTCGTGGTTCGCGATCGCGAGATAGCGGTACATCTCCTCGACCTGCGCGAGCGACAGCCCAACCTGGTCGAGCACGCCGCGTGCGTCGACGCCGTCCACGTGGCGCGCGCGCATGAACGCGCGCATCGCGAGCAGCCGTTCGAGCGCGAGCTTCACGGGCGCCTCGTCGCCGGCCGTCAGCAGGTTCGCGAGATAACGCAGCGGAATGCGCAGCGATTCGACGTCCGGCAGGTAACCGTTCATGCCGAGATCGCCGCTGTTGGCCGCCGCGTTGATCGGCGACAGCGGCGGCACGTACCACACCATCGGCAGCGTCCGGTATTCCGGATGCAGCGGGAACGCGATCTTCCAGTCGATCGCCATCTTGTAGGTCGGCGAACGCCGCGCGGCCTCGATCCACGCGGCCGGCACGCCGTCGCGCTCGGCCTGCGCGATCACGGCCGGATCGTCCGGGTCGAGGAACAGCGACAGTTGCGCCTCGTACAGGTCCTTCTCGTTCTCCGCGCCGGCCGCGTCGCCGATCCGGTCCGCGTCGTACAGCAGCACGCCGAGATAGCGGATGCGGCCCACGCAGGTTTCCGAGCACACGGTCGGCTGGCCGGCCTCGATACGCGGATAGCAGAAGATGCACTTCTCGGCCTTGCCGCTCTGCCAGTTGTAGTAGATCTTCTTGTACGGGCAGCCCGACACGCACATGCGCCAGCCGCGGCACTTGTCCTGGTCGATCAGCACGATGCCGTCTTCCTCGCGCTTGTAGATCGAGCCCGACGGGCACGACGCGACGCACGCCGGGTTCAGGCAGTGCTCGCACAGGCGCGGCAGGTACATCATGAAGGTGTGCTCGAACTGCCCGTAGATGTCCTTCTGCACGTTCTCGAAGTTGGTGTCCTTCGCGCGCTTTTCGAACTCGCCGCCGAGGATTTCCTCCCAGTTCGGGCCCCACTCGATCTTCTCGAGCCGCTGGCCGCTGATCACGGAACGCGGCCGGGCAACCGGCATCGCACGCGTGTTGCCGGCTTCCTGCAGATGCGCGTAGTCGAACGTGAACGGCTCGTAGTAGTCGTCGATCTCGGGCAGATGCGGGTTCGCGAAGATCTGCGCGAGCAGCCGCCACTTGCTGCCCAGACGCGGCTCGATCTTGCCGTCGGCACGCCGCTGCCAGCCGCCGCGCCAGCGGTCCTGGTTCTCCCAGTCCTTCGGATAGCCGATGCCCGGCTTCGTTTCGACGTTGTTGAACCACGCGTATTCCATCCCTTCGCGGCTCGTCCATACGTTCTTGCAGGTCACCGAGCAGGTATGGCACCCGATGCACTTGTCGAGGTTCAGCACCATCGCGATCTGTGCGCGTATTTTCATGACGTTTCTCCGGCCCGTACTGCGTGCGTGGTGGGGTCGACCGCGGTCTCTTCGCCATCGAGCCAGTCGATCTTGCTCATCTTGCGCACGATCAGGAACTCGTCGCGATTCGAGCCGACCGTGCCGTAGTAGTTGAAGCCGTACGCGAGTTGCGCGTAGCCGCCGATCATGTGCGTCGGCTTCAACGCGATGCGCGTGACCGAGTTGTGGATGCCGCCGCGCGTGCCGGTGATCTCCGAGCCCGGCGCGTTCACGATCTTCTCCTGCGCGTGATACATCATCACCATCCCGGACGGAATCCGCTGGCTGACGACGGCCCGCGCGCACAACGCGCCGTTCGAGTTGTAGCACTCGATCCAGTCGTTATCGACCACGCCGATCGCTTTCGCGTCGTCCTCCGATATCCACACGATCGGGCCGCCGCGCGACAGCGTCAGCATCAGCAGGTTATCGGTGTACGTGCTGTGAATGCCCCACTTCTGGTGCGGCGTCAGGAAATTCAGTACACGCTCGGGGTTGCCGTTCGAGCGCTTGCCGACCATGTGTTCGTAGCTGCCCGTATCGATCGGCGGCTTGTACGCACACAGCGATTCGCCGAACGCGCGCATCCACGCGTGATCCTGATAGAGCTGCTGGCGGCCGGTCATCGTGCGCCACGGCACGAGTTCGTGCACGTTCACGTAGCCGGCGTTGTACGACACATGCTCCGATTCGATCCCGCTCCACGTCGGCGACGAGATGATCTTGCGCGGCTGCGCCTGAATGTCGCGAAAGCGGATCTTCTCGTCCGCGCGCGCGGCGGCCAGGTGCGTGTGATCGATGCCGGTGATGCCGGACAGCGCACGCCATGCCTTCACCGCCACTTCGCCGTTGGTCTCGGGCGCGAGCGCGAGGATCACCTCGGCCGCATCGAGCGCCGTGTCGATGCGCGGACGCCCTTGCGCGGCGCCGTCGGCGACCGTGTAGTTGAGCTCGCCGAGCAGCTTCACTTCGTCCTGCGTGTTCCAGCCGATGCCCTTGCCGCCGTTGCCGAGCATGTCCATCAACGGCCCGAGCGACGTGAAGCGTGCATACGTATTCGGATAGTCGCGCTCGACGACGGTCACGTTCGGCATCGTGCGGCCCGGCACCGGTTCACATTCGCCGCGCTTCCAGTCCTGCACGTCGAACGGCTGCGCGAGTTCGCCCGGCGTATCGTGCGCGATCGGCGCGAGCACGACGTCGCGCTCGACGCCCAGATGCCCGTCGCACAGCTCGGAGAAGCGCTTCGCGATCCCCTTGAAGATCTCCCAGTCGCTCTTCGATTCCCATGCGGGGTCAACCGCCGCCGACAGCGGATGGATGAACGGGTGCATGTCGGACGTGTTCATGTCGTCCTTCTCGTACCAGGTCGCGGTCGGGAGCACGACGTCCGAATACATGCAGGTCGTCGACATCCGGAAGTCGAGCGTCACGAGCAGGTCGAGCTTGCCGCGCGGCGCTTCGTCGTGCCAAGTCACTTCCTCGGGGCGCCGGCCGCCGGTCGCACCGAGATCCTCGCCCTGCACGCCGTGGGTCGTGCCGAGCAGGTGCTTCAGGAAATACTCGTGACCCTTGCCCGACGAGCCGAGCAGGTTCGAGCGCCACACGAACAGGTTGCGCGGGAAATTGCCGGGCGCGTCGGGATCCTCGCTCGCCAGCTTCAGCGTGCCGGCCTTCAATTGCTGCGCGACGTCCGCGCCGGCGTGTGCGGGATCGGCAAGCGCCGCGCCGACCTTCAGCGGGTTCGTCGCGAGCTGCGGCGCGGACGGCAGCCAGCCCATCCGCTCCGCGCGCACGTTGTAGTCGATCGGCGCGCCGTGGAATTGCGACTTGTCCGCGAGCGGCGACAGCAGCGTGGCCGGGTCCATCGGGTCGTAGCGCCACTGGTCGGTATGCGCGTAGAAGAACGACGTCGCATTCATCTGGCGTGGCGGGCGGCTCCAGTCGAGCGCGCCCGACAACGCGGTCCAGCCCGTCTGCGGCCGCAGCTTTTCCTGGCCCACGTAGTGCGACCAGCCACCGCCCGGCTTGCCGATGCAGCCGCACATGATCAGCATGTTCATGATCGCGCGGTACGACATGTCCATGTGGAACCAGTGGTTGATCCCCGCGCCGATGATCACCATCGACTTGCCCTGCGTCTTGTGCGCGTTCTCCGCGAACTGCCGCGCGACCGAAATCACGTCCGCGCGCTTCACGCCGGTGATCGCTTCCTGCCAGGCCGGCGTGTACGGCAGGTCGTCGTCGTAGCTCGCGGCCACGTCGCGGCCGCCGAGCCCCTGGTCCAGCCCGTAGTTCGCGACGAACAGGTCGTAGACGGTCGCGACCAGCATCTCGCCGTTGCGTGTCGCGATGCGCCGCACGCCGATCCGGCGCGATAGCTCGGACGCGTGCTGCGTCCCGTTGAAGTGCGCGTGCGGCTGGTTGCCGAAATACGGGAACAGCACGTCGACCACGTCGTCGTGCGCGGCCGTGCACGACAGCCGCGGCGACAGCGCCGCGCCCTTCGACGTCTCGCCGCGCAGGTTCCACTTGCCCTTGTCGGCGTCGTCCTGCTGGCCCCAGCGGAAGCCGACCGAGCCAACCGGCACGACGAATTCGCCGTTCGCGTCGTCGATCATCACGGTCTTCCACTCCGGATGCGTGGCTTCGTCGAGGGCGTCGTCGAAGTCGGATGCGCGCACGAGGCGCTCCGGCACGTAGCCGCCGCCGTGCGGCACGAGGCGCACGAGGCACGGCATGTCGGTGTAGCGCTTGCAGTAGTCGGCGAAGTAGTCGCTCTTTCCTGCCAGATGAAATTCTTTCAGGATCACATGCCCCATCGCGAGCGCCAGCGCCGCATCGGTGCCCTGCTTCGGGTGCAGCCACAGGTCGCCGAACTTCGCGCCTTCCGAGTAATCGGGGAACACCGACACGATCTTGGTGCCGCGATAGCGCGCCTCGACGAGGAAATGCGCGTCGGGCGTGCGCGTCTGCGGGACATTGGAGCCCCACATCATGATGAACGTCGAGTTGTACCAGTCGGCCGATTCCGGCACGTCGGTCTGCTCGCCCCAGGTCTGCGGCGACGCGGGCGGCAGGTCGCAGTACCAGTCGTAGAAGCTCAGGCACACGCCGCCGATCAGCGACAGGTAGCGCGAGCCGGCCGCGTACGACACCATCGACATCGCCGGGATCGGCGAGAAGCCGACCACGCGATCGGGGCCGTGCCGCTCGACCGTGTGCACGTTTGCGGCCGCAACGATCTCGTTGACCTCGCTCCAGCTGGAACGCACGAAGCCGCCGAGCCCGCGCCGGCGCTGGTACGAGCGGCGTGCATCGTCGTCCTCGACGATCGATCGCCATGCTTCGACGGGGCCGAGCGTGCGGCGGCGTTCGCGCCACAGCTTCACGAGCGCGCTGCGCACCATCGGATGCTTGAGACGGTTCGCGCTGTACAGATACCACGAGTACGACGCGCCGCGCGAGCAGCCGCGCGGCTCATGGTTCGGCATGTCGGGACGCGTGCGCGGGTAGTCGGTCTGCTGGGTTTCCCAGGTGACGATCCCGCCTTTCACATAGACCTTCCACGAGCACGAACCCGTGCAGTTCACGCCGTGGGTCGAGCGGACGATCTTGTCGTGTTGCCAGCGCATCCGGTAACCGTCTTCCCATTTGCGGTCTTCGTCGGTGACGGCGCCATGGCCGTCGGAAAAGCGTGGCCTCGTGGTGGAGAAATAACGCAATCTATCCAGGAAATGGCTCATGGGGATCTCGTTTTTCCGGTCTTTCGGCAGACCCTGATTGTTTAAGGACGTGAAATACCGGTTGCAAAGGACGACCGAATGTCGATCGTTTCGCCCTGCTCACCGTGTCGAACCCATTGTCAGACGGATGGACATATCACGACTTGATACAAATCACGAAATCATTCACCCACCCGCAACAACGAAACCCACCGGGGATCGGATCGAGCCGCAGCAGCCTGCTATGCTGCGCACTGCATTCCCGCACCACCCGCCCGGCGCTTCAATGCACCGACGCACGCGGGATTCGCATTGATTTGCACGGGACGATTCGACCCAATCGATTGGAATTCGCCCGCCGTCGCCCGTCGTTTTTCTGGGACGGTGCGGGTCGTTCCGTGCATTTCCGGCCGTCGCACGATAAAACCACGACCTACAAGAAAGAACTGCAATTCCATGACACCCCGACTTCTCGCCGCGCTCATCGTCGCGACCTTGAATTGCGCCGCGCTGCCGGCCGCCCACGCCCGCACCTATGTCCCGCCGACGGCGTCGCTCGGCAAAGGGGCTTACGTTCACCAGTTCGTGCTGCGCGATCCAGCCACGCATCAGCCGCTGCCGAATGCGCGCTATCGGCTGTTCCTGCCGGGCCAGGTGATCGCGGGGCTGCCCGCCAAGCCGGATCAGCACGACAGCGTGATTTTCGGCACGACGGATGTGGCCGGGCGCACGGCCAAGGTCCGCCTGCCGACACGCCATCCTCAGAAGCAGTGGGTGTTCAACGCGGTCGTCGGCGACGGCGAGCTGGGCGAATCGTTCCGGCTGGTCGACCCGGGCGGCAAGGCGATGCTCGGCCACGTCCCGTACATACTGGACGTCGACAGTGAATATCTGGCGTGCGGGTATTCGGATGCGAACGGCTACACCTACTACGCGCAGTCGCGCACGCCGAGGAACGTCGATCTTTACGTCGGCACGCTGGCCGGCTCGGCCGATATCGACTGGTGCGCGGGCCCGGGCCTGGCCATCGCGAACAGCGCGAACACCCCCGGCGCACCGGACCTGTATACGCAGTACCTCGGCACCCTGGTCGCCAACGGCGAGCGGATCAGCAATGGCTTGCGGCGGCAGATCGTCGCGAAGCTGCTGTCGCTCGCGATCGCCGAACGCGACGCGAGCCGCGTGACCGCCGTGCTCGACCTGGACAGGATTCCCGACGACCGCCTGAACGACATCGGCTATCGGCTCGCCGATGCGGGCGTCGCGGTCGAGCGCGGGCTCGCGATGATCGACGCGCATCTCGCGCAAGCGCCGAACGATGCGTATGCGCTCGACAGCAAGGGCTGGGCGCTGTATCGCCTCGGCCGCCACGACGACGCGCTCGTGTGGTTCGACCGCTCGATCGCGATCTTCGCGAAGGACGACGACAGCGACGCACGCGAAGCCCGTGCGACCGGGTTGGCGCACAAGGGCGAAGTGCTGTGGAAGCTGGGACGCCAGGATGAAGCGCGCGATGCGTTCGCGCAGGCAGGGAAGCTTCAGCCGAACAACACCGCGCTGGCGGAAACGTTGAAGCGGCTGATGATTCAGATCGTGCAGGACGGCGTGCAGGCGCCGGCGACGACGAGCGACTAGGCGACATCGCCGGCGAGGCAACGGCTACCGCGGGCCGTCGTCAAACCATGGCCGGACGTGCGCCGCCCCTTCGCCCGTGGCGGTCACTCCTCGCCTTTCGGCCCCGGGTTCAGCATCACGACGAAGCCCGCCACGCCGACGATCAACGCGATGGCGCCGCCGCGCAGCGCCGACGTGGCATCGAACAGCAGGCCCGTCACGACGGCCATCATCCCGGCGAGCGACACGAACACGGCGATCGCCGCGACGACGATGCGGTACTGGCGACGTATCATCGCGCGCGCCGCGTCATGCCGCGGCCGCGGCGGCCGGCTCGCCGGCGTCGTCGCCGCGAATCAGCAGCACCGGGCACTTCGAGCCGCGCACGAAACGCTCGGCGACGCTGCCGAGCAGCACGCGCCGGATGCCGCGCCGCCCGTGCGTGCCGACCACTGCGAGGTCGATCCCGTGCTCCTTCACGTAGCGTTGCAGGCGTTCCGCGATGTCCTCGCCGATGCTCTCGGTCTCGACGAGTTCGCCTTCGCCCTTCGCGCCGGCCAACGCGATGATCTGTTCGGCTTCGCGCAGCACCTTGCGCCCGTCGTCGCGGATTTCCTCGACGAGCGCGTGCGGATCGACACGGCCCGCGTACGTGAACAGCACCGACTTGTCGACCACATACACGACGCTGACGTGCGCATCGCCCGCCAGCGCCACCTTCACGGCTTCGGCAAGCGCCTGTTTCGACGAAGCGCTGCCGTCGACGGCCACCATGATTTTCTCGTACATGCGAACCTCGCTGGGGTGAGCTGCCGCGCACCCTGTCGCGCGCGGCCATGTCACCATCATCGGCCGACGGCAGGTTCGGATGTTGACGGCGGTCAAGCCGCGGCGGCGATCACGCATGCGACAAAACGGCACGACGGGAAGCGGGAAGCCTGCGTTCTCGGCCAACCGAAACCGGACCGGCAACGCATGAGCCGACGGGCTTTCGAGCGGCCATCGCGCCGAAGGCGCTATCATCGACGATGCGACTTTCGTCCGGCCCTTTTTTGCCGGCCCCACTTTCGACTCGCTCAACCGACATGACAACGACTACCGAACGCGTGGACGGCGCCGCCCAGCATCTCGTCGCCGCCCGCCATGCCGGCTCGCCCGGCCCGCTGTTGCCCGATGCACTGCGCCCCGACGACATCGACACCGCGCTCGCGATCCAGCAGCGCGTCGCCGACCTGCTCGGCGAACCCGTCGGCGGCTGGAAATGCGCACTGCCGCCGCCCGATCGCGTGATCCTCGCGCCGATCTTCGCGTCGACGATCCGCGAAGCCGATGCGCCGTACCGCGTCGTCGGCGGGCCGATCGTGCGGATCGAACCGGAAATCGCGTTCGTGCTCGATCGCGATCTGCCCGAGCGCGAGCAGCCGTACGACGAAAGCGACGTGCGCGCCGCGATCCGCGAAGTGCGCATCGTGCTCGAAGTGCTCGGCTGCCGCTATGCGGAGCCGGCGCGCGCGTCGAAGTTCGAGCTGCTGGCCGACGGGCAATTCAACCAGGGGCTGTGCGTCGGCCCGGTCGTGCCCGACGGGCTGAACGTGCCGCTCGCGACGCTGGCGCTGTCGTTCGACGGTGCGCTGAACCGCACGATCGACGGCCGCCATCCGGACGGCGATCCGCTCAAGCCGCTGGTGTGGCTCGTCAATTTCCTCGCGTCGCGCGGCGACGCGGTGCGCGCCGGCCAGATCGTGACGACGGGTTCGTACGCGGGTGCGATCGAGGTGCCGCTCGGCGACGCGCTGACGGTCCGCTTCGGCGAGCTCGGCAGCCTGTCGGTGACGTTGACGGCGTGACGGGTCACGTCTCTTTCACGCCCAACCCGCCATGTCGCTGACACCGCTTCCCGCCCTGCTCGACGCCACCCTGCGCACCGTCGCGCGCCGTTACCGGCTGCCGCCGCTCGAACGCGCGTCGTCGCTGACCGACGCGACGAACCCGGCCACCGCGCTGGCGATCGTGATCGAGGAAGCGCGCAGGGTGCGGGCGGATGGCCACGCGCCCGGCGCGGACTTGCGGCAGCGCTTCATCGATGCGCTCGCGCGGATGATCCGCGACGCGATGGACCCGTCATCCGGCGATCCGTCGTTTCAGGCGTCGGTGCTGCGTCACGATGCGCCGAACGTACGCGAATACGCGTCGTTGTCCGCGCACGCCGAGCAGGACCGGCGCGCGCTCCACTCCGCCGTCAATGCGATCGCGCATCCGGCCAAGCTCGAACGCAGCGCGCAGGCCTGGCAACGCGACGGCCTCGCGCGCCTGCATGCGGCCGCGACCGCGGCATCGTGGGCCGAACTGCATGCCGCGCTCGCGCAACTGCTCGCGCTGCCCGAGATGGCGACCGACGCGGCGTTCGAGCAGGACATCGTGAAGCTCAAGGACGGCCCCGCGCTCGAACGCATGCTGCGGCTCGACGCGCTGGCCGCGGACGAGGACGTCCGTCGATATCGCGCGCTGTGGGTCCGCCAGGGTCCGCTCGTCGGCAGCACGGTCGCCGTCGCGCAGGGCGCCGCGTCCCAGCAGCGCGGCGCCGCCGTCGAAGCACTGGCGGCGCAGGCGCTCGACGCACTGGCGCGCCGGCTCGACGCGGTGGACGCGCAGCGCACCTACCGCGTGGTCACGTCGATGCGCGTGCCTTCGTCGATCCCGGGCCGGCACGACCGCGCGAAAACCGAATGGGACGCGATTCTGCTCGAACGCGCGCGCGGCAGCGACCCGGCGTCCCCGTGGAACGTGCGCTTCCTCGTCGAAGCGAAGGCCTCCGCGGATGCCGCGACGACCGACCTGCCGCGGCTGCTGCGCGGCCTGACCCTGCTCGCGCAGGCAGCGCCCGACACGGTCTATGCATTCGAGACGCATCAGGGCACGGTGCACGTGCACGGCGCATCGCTGCACGCGTTGACGACCGACGAAACGACGCTGCCACGCGAAGTGCTGTATTGCTGCGACGCGTCCGCGGACGCGACGCCGCGTCTGCTGGGCGCCGCGAGCCGGATGCAGTTGCTGTCCGCGCAGGCGAGCCTCGAATACGCGAGTGCGCTCGCGCAGCAGCCGGATGCCGATCCGGATGGCCTCGGCGTCATCTGGCATGCGCTGCTGACCCTGCCGCAATGGCAGGCCGTGCTGCATCAGTACCCGTCGTTGCGGCAGGTCCGCGAATTGATGGTGGCGATCGACGACTTGCGCGCCGCGATCGAAGACATCGACGAAGGCGGCATCGCCAGCAGCGTGTGCGCGTGATGCGCGAGCAGGGCCGCCGCTCGACGGGCGTGTGCGCGCCGTGAGGTACGATACGCGCCGGGGCAAAGCGCCCCCCTGAGAGACCCGGCCGTCGCGGCCCCCTACCCAGCACAACAAAAATGCGAAGAAACCCGACGCTGCACCGCAACCTGTTCGCCGCGCTGGCGGCCAGCCTGCTCTGGATGCCGGCCGCCCACGCCAGCGGCGACGACGGCTGCTACGTACCGAACACGCTCCGGCAGACTTCCTACTCGTGCGGCAACATACCGATGCTGACGCCCGCCAACGACACGCGCATCAACGCGATGCTGATGATGGTCGACAGCGCCAAGGTCGCGCAGGTGTTTCCGGACCCGAGGACCATCCCCGCGAAAGAGCGGATCAACCAGATCGTCGTGCCGTTCCCGATGGATTTCTCCGGCTGGATCTACATCGGTCAGAAGGAGCCCGACAAGGCCGGCGGCGCAGCGGATGCCGATGCGTCGTCGAGCCGGTACGCCGACGGCGAAGGCAGCATCTGCCGCAGCATGAGCGCGGGCGCGGCAGCGTTCGACGACGCGTTGGGCGGCGCAGGCGGCCTGCCCGCGGACGAAGCCGCCCGCCTGCGCGCGGCACGCGCCGACATCGCGCAGAAGACCTGCACCGCGGGCGGCGCGGGCGCCGCGTGGACGAAGCCGCCGGTCAAGTCGCCGCTCGGCCAGCAGTTCGCCGCGTACCTCGACGGCACGAACGCGTTCTACCGCGCCGACTTCCTCACCGCGACGCGGGCCTTCGCGAACGCATCGCACAGCGCGGACCCGTGGCTGAAGGAAACCGGCCTCTACATGGCCGGCCGCGCGCAGCTGAACGCCGCGCAGGCCAACGTATTCGACAACGACGGCCCGACGCCGTCGCGCGCACGCGTGACGAAGGTCTCGCTCGACGCGGCGAACACGGTATTCCGGACCTACCTGAAGGTGTATCCGAAGGGGCGCTATGCGGTTTCCGCGACCGGGCTGCTGCGGCGTGTCGCGTGGCTCGGCGGGAACGTCACGCAGCAGGCCGACCTGTACGGCCACGCGCTCGCGCGCTGGTCGCCGGCCACGTCGAACGTGCCGCTGATGCAGTTGGCGAACGAACTCGACAGCAAGCTGCTGTTCGGGTCGGAATTCGACGCGAGCCAGATCCAGTCGCCGACCGTGCTCGCCACCGTCGACCTGCTGCGCATGCGCGCGTCCGACAGCAGCGACGCGAGCCGCAAGCCGATGACGCTGGACGAGCTGCAGGCGCAGAAGCCGCGCTTCGCGAACGCGCCCGCGCTCTACGGCTACCTGCTCGCGACCTGGTACGTCCAGATCGGGCACAAGCCGGATGCCGCCCTCGAGTTGCTGCCGCAAGCGCCCGCCGCGCCGCTCGACTACTTCGGCCTGAGCCAGCAGGCGCTGCGCGGGTTCGCGCTGGAAGACAGCGGCCAGAACGACAAGGCCCGCCAGCTGTGGCGCGACCTGATCCCGCTCGCGAAATTCCGCTTCCAGCGCGAAATGCTGGAACTCGCGCTCGCGATCAACCTGGAGCAGGCCGGGCTCGTCAACGACGCGTTTGCCGACGATTCGCTCGTGCAGAACGCGGCGATCCGCGCGGTGCTGCTGCAGCGCGCGGCCAATGCCGACCTGCTGCGCGCGCAGGCGCAAAACCAGGCGACCGGCGGCGCGCTGCGCGACACCGCGCTGTACACGCTGCTGTACAAGGAGCTCACGCGTTCGCACTACGCGGACTTCCTCGCCGATACCGCGCTGGTGTCCGGCACGCCCGCCGATCCGTTGAAGCCGTTCATCGCAGCCGGCGCGAAAAACGAAGACGGCTACACGTGCCTGTCGGCGCGCGACATCGCCGCGACGCTGCAGCAGAATCCCGCCGACCCGAAAGGGCTGAACTGCCTCGCGGATTTCGTGCGCCTGCATCCGCCCGCGGCCGGCATCGAAAGCGATCCGGTGCCGCCGTGGATCCGCAATGCGTCGAGCACGGCCGCCACGCGCGTGCCGCCGACGCTCGGTGCGGCGCCGTCGCAGTTCGCGGGCAAGCCGTACGAGCGGATGTCGAGCTACGTGGCGGTGATGGCCGATACGCAGGCGAACCCGAACGATCGCGCGTACGCGTTCTACCGCGCGATCAAGTGCTATGCGCCGGCCGGCGCGAACGAATGCGGCGGCAAGGAAGTGTCGAAGAGCACGCGCAAGCGCTGGTTCGACACGCTGAAGACCGCCTATCCGGGCAGCCCGTGGGCGCAG
This sequence comes from Burkholderia sp. 9779_493, assembly GCF_015712215.1. Taxonomy (NCBI): domain Bacteria; kingdom Pseudomonadati; phylum Pseudomonadota; class Betaproteobacteria; order Burkholderiales; family Burkholderiaceae; genus Burkholderia; species Burkholderia sp. 9779_493. The sequence goes on along the minus strand of NZ_JACCQA010000012.1, from coordinate 63,785 downwards.
AAGCTCCGCTACTACTGGTAAGCGGCGCATGAAGCGCATCGCGGGCATCGCGCTGCTGCTGGCCGCGCGCGTCGCGCTGGCCGGCACCGTCGACGCCGCGCGGTACGACGCGTTCTGGCTGTGGGCGGGCGTGAAGCCGCAGGCGGTCGTGCACGGCGCGCGCGCCGTCTATGTGCTGCAAGGGCAGATCGAAGCGTCGCCGCGGGACGAGTCGCAGGTGCGCGTGATCGCGCAGGGCGTCGCGCTGCCGCCCGCGCCCGACGCGCGCGTGTGGCTCGTCTATCGTGCGCATACGCTGCGCTGGACGCCGCGCGTCACGCAGATCATGCTCGCGCAGCTCGCGCGCTGGCGTGCGTCGGGCCGCACGATCGCCGGCATCCAGATCGACTTCGATGCGGGCACGCGCCACCTCGAGGATTACCTCGCGTTCCTGCGCACGCTGCGCGACACCCTGCCCGCCGATTGCCGGCTGAGCATCACGGGGCTGCTCGACTGGAGCAGCCGCATCGATACCGACCAGGTCAACCAGCTCAAGGGCATCGTCGACGAGGTGGTCGTGCAGACGTACCAGGGCAGCCGCACGATTCCCGACTACGCGGCCTACCTGCCGCGCGTCGCGCGGCTGCAGCTGCCGTTTCGCATCGGCGTGATCCAGGGCGGCGAATGGGACGCGCCGCCGTACCTCGCAACGAATCCGTGGTTCCGCGGTTACGTCGTGTTCCTGCGCAACGGCTAGCGGCCGCACACGCGACGGCGTCGATCCCGCCCGCGTAGCGGATTCAGTCGGCGCGCGGCGAACGCGCGTCCACGTACACCCATGCGGCGACACCCGATTCGAGCACGACGCGCTCGCGCCGATACGCATCGACTTCGTAATCGTCCGCGTGCTGCAGTTCGTCGCGGGTGATCGCGAACACGGTGCCCGTGACGCGGTCGCCCGTCTGCCCCGTATAGGTCACCACCGGATGATGGGTCTTCCCGCTCGTCGCGACCACGTCCGGATCGTCGATCCGCAGCATCGTCATCGCATAGCCGGGCATCGCGTCCGCGTGACCGTCGAGCTTGCGGCCGAACGTGGCGAGCTGCACCTGATCGAGCTGCAGCGTGCCATATGAGAAAAGGTGCTCGGAGAAAGCCGGGGCGGAACGGGACATGATCGAACTCGATGAAAGAATCGGTGCCGACGAAGCGTAACGCAGATCGCCGATGCGCTACGCGGCGCCCGCGATCGTGCTGCCGAGCCCGGCGAGCGCAATCGCGAGCAGCGCAAGCGCCGACGAGGCCGAGATCCAGCGCTGCTTCCGATGAATCGCCGGATGGTTGATCGCGGCCATGTAGCCGGCGAGGATCGTGAAATCGACCGCGATCCACAACGCGGCGAGGATCGCGAGGCTCACGCGCGAATCGGGCGTGATGCCGACGAACTGCGGAAAGAACGCGACGAAGAACAGCAGGTCCTTCGGATTCGCGATGCCGACGAGGAAGCCGCGCACGACGCCGGGCAAACCGCGCGGCTGCGGTATCGGTTCGCCTGCCGCCGCGCCATCGCCATGCCGTGCGCGGTTGGCGCGCCATTCGCCGAGCAGCGTCCGGATCGCGAGCACCGCGATGAACAGGCACCCCGCGACATGCAGGCCGGCAAGCAGGCGAGCGCTGACCATCACGACGCCGAACACCATCAGCATCGCGCCCGCGATCATCACGAGGCTCGCGGCATTCGCGCCCACCGCGGTCAGCACGCCCTGGCGGAATCCGCGCCGCCCGACGGTGCCCGTCACGAGCATGACGACCGGGCCGGGCGTCGCGACGAGCAGCACGATCGCGGCCAGATAGGCGAACAGCAGCGGGTAATGGAGTGTCATGACAAAAAGTTGTTCGATGAGTCGAGAAGCACGCCCGTCACGATGGCATCATGGAGACCCGATGGATCGAAAAGCGCGGTTTCTGGCAGTATCACGCGCCCGGGCCGCCGACCGAAAACGGAAAATCCTGTCCGATGACATGAGTTTTATTCATACTCGAAACCCATGAAGGCCAAACCGCTTCCCCCCGTCTATGCGTTGCGCGCGTTCGAGAGCGCCGCCCGCACCGGCTCGTTCACGCTGGCCGCCGAGGAACTGAGCCTGACGCAAAGCGCGGTCAGCAAGCACGTGAAGACGCTGGAGGCCTACTTCGGCCGGAAGCTGTTCGTCCGGCGCGGGCCGAAAATGACCGTGACGGCGGAAGCCCACATCTTCGCGGCCGGCCTCAGGCGCGGCTTCCGGCAGGTCGAGGAAGCGTGCATGCTGTTCCGCACGCAACGCGACGTGCTGCGGCTCAAGGCGCCGTCCACGCTGACGATGCGCTGGCTGCTCGACGCGCTGGCCGCGTTTCGCGGCACGCGGCCGGCGTTCGAGGTGCAGATCGCGAGCGTGTGGATGGACGTCGATACCGTCGATTTCTTCAGCGAATCCTACGATTGCGCGATCCTGCTCGGCGCGGGCAGGTTCGGCGAGAGCACGCATTGCGTGAAGCTGTTCGACGAATGGCTGATTCCGGTGTGCTCGCGGGCCACCGCCACGGTCGCTCGCGCGAATCCCGCCGCGTGCGAGCTGATCCACCCGTCGCCCGACCGGCGCGACTGGCGCCGCTGGCTCAACGGCAGCGGTCACGATCTGGACCTGGACATCACGCGCGGGCAGGTGTTCGACATGCTCGAACAGGGCATCGCGGCGGCCATCGCCGGCCACGGCCTGTCGATCGGCGATCTCGCGCTGTGTGCGACGGCCATCGACGAGAAGCAGCTCGTGCTGCCGTTCAAGACGGCCGTCAGCACCGGCGATGCGTATTACCTCGTGTGGCCGGAAGATTCCGCCAAGGTCGCGCAGGTACGCGAACTGCACGCGTTCCTGGCCGGCCGGATGCCGCGTCTCGCGTATCCGGGCGTTCGTTTCGTCGGTCCGGGGTGAAGCAGATGGCGGGCGATCCGTCCTTTTCCACGCGCGTCCGGATCGCCCGCCTTCGATCGCGGCGCCGCCCGCCGCGGCGGGCCGGCGCCGCCGTCATTACGCCCGTACGAACGCGAGCAGGTCGGCGTTGAGCACGTCGGCGTTGACCGTCAGCATCCCGTGCGAATAACCCGGGTAGGTCTTCAGCGTGCCGTTCTTCAGCAGCTTGACCGACTTCAGCGCGGAATCCGCGATCGGCACGATCTGGTCGTCCTCGCCGTGCAGCACGAGCGTCGGGACGGAGATCGACTTCAGGTCTTCGGTCTGGTCCGTTTCCGAAAACGCCTTGATGCCGTCGTAATGCGCCTTCGCGCTGCCTTCCATCCCCTGCCGCCACCAGTTGCGGATCACGCCCTGGTGCACGGTCGCGCCTTCGCGGTTGAACCCGTAGAACGGGCCGCTCGGCACGTCGAGGAAGAACTGCGCGCGGTTGTCGGCGAGCGCTTTGCGAAAACCGTCGAACACGTCGAGCGGCAGGCCTTCGGGGTTCGAATCGGTTTTCAGCATCAGCGGCGGCACCGCGCTGACCAGCACCGCCTTCGCGACGCGGCCAGCCGGCTCGCCGTGCTTCGCGACGTAGCGCGCCACCTCGCCGCCGCCCGTCGAGTGACCGATATGCACCGCATTGCGCAGATCGAGCGCTTCGACGACCGCGAACGCGTCCGCCGCGTAATGATCCATGTCGTGGCCGTCCCAGACTTGCGCCGAGCGGCCATGGCCGCGGCGATCGTGCGCGATCACGCGATAGCCGTGCTGAACGAAGAACAGCAGCTGCGCATCCCAGTCGTCGCTGGACAGCGGCCAGCCGTGGTGGAACATGACGGGCTGCGCGTCTTTCGGACCCCAATCCTTGTAGAAAATCTCGACGTTGTCCTTCGTGGTGACGTATGGCATCGCGATGCTCCTGTGAGGTGGATGAACGTGGCGAACGGGCCGGTTGCCATTATCGGCCATTATTGTGAAACCACGATGCCATCGTGCAATGCAACGGCCGATCATCCACCGGCAGGAAACGAACGACACGGCGCGCGTCAGCCGTCAGCCGTCCGTCGACACCGTCACGGCTTCCCACGCGCGGATCTCGTCGTCCAGCGCCGCCAGCTTGTTGCGCACGAGCCGCAGCGCATCGCTGCCGAGCAGCAGATGCGCGGGCGGATGGTCCGCCGCGATCACGGCGAGCATCGCCCGCGCGGCCTTCGCCGGATCGCCCGGTTGTTTGCCGCTTTTTTCCTCGCGCGCGCGGCGGATCGGATCGAACAGTGCGTCGTAATCGGCAATCGAGCGCGGCGTGCGCGCCATCGAACGGCCGGCCCAGTCGGTGCGGAACGAACCCGGCGCGACGGCCGTCACCGCGATGCCGAACGGCGCCAGCTCCTTGCCGAGCGTCTCGGAAATGCCCTCCAGCGCGAACTTGCTGCCGCAGTAGTACGCGATGCCCGGCATCGTGATGTGGCCGCCCATCGACGTGATGTTCAGGATGCGGCCGCGCCGGCGTTCGCGCATGAACGGCACGACGGCCTTCATCATCGCGACCGCGCCGAACACGTTCACGTCGAACTGCCGGCGCAGCTCGTCGAGCGGCGCTTCCTCCAGGATCCCTTCGTGTCCGTAACCCGCATTGTTCACGAGCACGTCGACGGGCCCGACGTTCGCCTCGATGTCCGCGACGACGCCGTCGATGCGCGCGAAGTCGGTCACGTCGAGCACGCGCGCGACGGCCGCCTGCGCGGACAGCGCTTCGAAGTCGCGCGCCGCCTGCGCGCTGCGCACCGTGCCGACCACCGTGTGACCGGCGGCCAGCGCTTCCTGGGCCAGCGCACGGCCGAAACCGCTGCTGACGCCGGTAATGAGCATGATGTTGCCGGATGCCATCTGAGCTTCTCCCGAATGTCGATTGAAGCGTGCATACTAGTCTGACGAACCACGCCGAATAAGCCCGATTCCGCTGATTTTCTTGCACAAAACTATGAGCATCTCGCCCGCCTCCGTTCGCTCTTCAGCGCTGCCGCCGCGCGACCGGAAGCGCCTGGTGACGCTGCTGCGCACGCTGGCGCCCGACGAAGGCTACAACCTGACCGCGCTGCCGAGCGTGCGCATCCTGCGCGCGAACCGCGCGCTGTCGCGCACGCCGGTGCTGTACGACCCGGGCATCGTGATCGTGTGCCAGGGATCGAAGCGCGGCTACTTCGGCGGCGAGCGCTATCTGTACGACGAACACCATTACCTGGCCGTCTCCGTGCCCGTCCCGTTCAGCATGGAAACCGACGCCACGCCCGAGCGCCCGCTGCTCGCGCTGTACCTGCACCTCGATTTCACGCTGGCCGCCGAACTCGCCGCGCAGATCGACCGCGCTGGCCGCGCGGAAACCGTGCAGGCGCCGAAGAGCATGATGTCGACGCCGATGGATCAAGCGATGCACGCGTCGGTGCTGCGGTTCGTCGAGGCGCTGCAGCGGCCGCTCGACGCCGCGGTGCTCGGCCCGGCGCTGCTTCGCGAGTTGTATTTCCGCGTGCTGACCGGCGCGCAAGGTGACGCGATGCGCAGCGCACTGGCGATGCGCGGGCAATTCGGCCGGATCGGACGATCGTTACGCATGATCCACGCCGATTACGCGCGGCCGCTCGACGTGTCGCAACTGGCCAACGAAGCCGGCATGAGCGTGCCGAGCTTTCACAGTCACTTCAAGGCGGTCACGCAGGTGTCGCCGATGCAGTACCTGAAATCGACGCGCCTGCATCAGGCGCGGTTGTTGATGGTGCGCCAGGATCTGACGGCGGAGGCGGCCGGCTACGCGGTCGGCTATACGAGCCCGTCGCAGTTCAGCCGGGAATTCAAGCGCCTGTTCGGGTTGACGCCGGCGAAGGAAACACAGCGCATGCGCGCGAGCTTCGCGATTCCGCAAGCGTTCGACGATGCGGTGTTCGTGTCGTCGCATTGAGGTGGGCGCGAACATCCGGCCGATGACCGTCGCCGGTCCCGCACGCACTCAACCGGCGGACGTCGGTTCGCCCGAGGCATCGACGCTCACGCGTGCGGCCCCGACCCACCCGGCTGCCGCCAGGGCAACGGCCGCGACGAACATCATCGCACCCCACCCGATCCGTTCGACGAGCATGCCTGCCGCCACGGCGCCGCCCGCGCCGGCCGCGTAGTACAGCGTCAGGTACGCGGCGCTCAATGCACCGGCCCGCGCGGGCTGAATCGCCACGACCCGCGCCTGGTTCGCGACCTGGGCAGCGAAACAACCGGCATCGAACCACGCCAGCCCGACGCCCAGCCAGCCTGGATGTCCGAGGGCGACGCCAAGCAGCAACGTGGAAAGCGCGGCCACCGCGAGCCCCCAGCCGATCACCGCCCGATCGCCGAAGCGATCGGTGAGCTTGCCGGCCACGCGCGTCACACCCAGGCCGAGCACGCCGGCGAGACTGTATGCGCCGATCGCGGCCGCCCCCATGCTGTACGGCGGCGCGGCCAGACGGATCGCCAATCCGACCCAGACCAGATTGAACGCGAAGAACCACAGCATGCCGGCGCCGGTGCGGCGCCTCAATGCGGTGCTGTCGCGCAACAGCCGCGAAATCGCGCCGATCGTGGCTGCGTGGCCGGAACGCCGTTCGGGCCGACCGCCGGGCAACAGCACGCCACTGCCGACGGCCGCCAGCGCCACGCAGCCGGCCAGCGCGAGCAGCGCGCCCCGCCATCCGCACCACTGCGACAACGCGCCGCCGACGAAACGGCTCAGCAGGATGCCGGCGGAAATGCCCGCGGAAACCACGCCCATCGCCGCGCCCCGCCGACGCGGCTCCGCATGCTTGCCGACCACCGCGCTGCATTGCGCCGCGACCGTGGTGGCGGCCCCCACCAGCACGAAGCAGGCGTCGAGCGCGAGCGGCGTCGACGACAGCGACGCGCACGCGAGCAACACCGCGAGCCCCCCCATTTGCGCCGGAATGAGCGTGCGCGGACCGAACCGGTCGACCAGCGGCACCAGCAGCGCCAGGCCGGCCAGATAGCCGAGCATCGTCACGGACGCGAGGGTCGCCATCCGCGCAGCCGACACGCCGAAATCGCCGGCAATGGCCGACAGCGACGGCTGCAGCGCATAGCCGTTGGCGATCGCGACGCCCGCCGCGAGCGCCAGCATCGCGATCGCGGTGCGGGACAGGTAGGCGGGCGGGCCGGCGACCGTCATGCGGCGGTCCGCACCGCGATCGCCTCGACCTCGACGCGAATCTCAGGATCGACGAACGGCAACGCATGGACCAGCGAGAATGCCGGCCGGATCTCGCCGTATATCTCGCCGTGCGCACGTGCGGCGTCTTCCCAATGGTCGAAATCCGCGACCACCAGCCGGCTCTGGACGACATCCGACAGTGCGAATCCGCTGTCCGCGAGGACCTTGCCGAGCGTCGCCAACGCATCGCGCGTCTGCGCATACACGTCGTCGCCTTTGCCGGCCGTCCCCGATACGTAGATCGTGTTGTCGACGACCACGGCACGCGAATAGCCCACCTTCGGCTCCCACGGGGAGCCGGTACTGATCCGTTGACGCATCTCGATGATCTTCCTCGGTAAGGTTGGGAAATCTCGCTTACTACTTCAGTAGTAAGCGAGATCGATTCTATACTACTTCGGTAGTTAATCAAGCATCCCCTGAAGCGCGTCACGGCAATCCGAATCCATCCACATGAACGACAACGCGGAACTGATCACGTCACTGATCCGGCTTGGCTTCACGCAATACGAGGCGCAGGCGTACGCGGCGCTCGTCGGCCAAGCCGCGCTGACGGGTGCGGAAGTCGGCCGGCGCGCCGGCATGCCGCCATCGAAGGTCTACGAGACCCTGGGCCGCCTGGAGGCGCGCGGCGCGGTGCTCGTGAACCGCTCCGAACCGGTCCGCTATGCGGCCGTGCCGCACCGGTCGCTGCTGGAAGAACTGCGCACGCGCTTCAACGCGGATCTCGAGCTCGCAGCGGACGCGCTCGACCGGTTGCCGGTGCGGCAAGAGCCGGGGCTGGTCTGGTCGTTGAGCGGGCGGGAGGCGATCGTCAGCGCCTTCGCGCGCGTGATCGACCATGCGAAGACGGCGATCTTCGCGGGTGTCTGGGACGAAGAAATCGACGATCTCGGGCCGCTGCTCGAAGCAGCCGCGGCGCGCGGCGTGGATACGCACGTGGCGATCTACGGCAATCGCACGCTCAACGGCCCGCGCTGCTACGACATGGCCAAATGCGGCGCCAGCGCGCGACTTCGGCTGTCGGGGCGGAGGCTGGCCGTCGCGATCGCGGACGACACCGAGGCCGTGGTCGCGGAATTCGGCGATCAGTCGCCCGACCATGCGACGTTGACGACCAATCCGGTCATCGCGCTGCTCGCGGTCGAGTACATCAAGGCCGACGTGAGCGGCCGCGTATTGATCGACGCCATGAGTCCGGCGGAATACCGGAAAGTACTGAAGCATCCCGACATGCAGGCGATGCTTGCGCCGCTCGACAAGCCGAGCTGACCCGTACGAGATATCGATGCCCTCCTACACCTTCCGTCTGTTGAACGTCTTCGCCGAATCGACGTTCGGCGGCAACCCGCTTTGCGTATTCGACGATGCGCGCGGCATGGACGATGCGACCATGCAGGCGCTGGCCGTGCAGTTCAACCTGTCGGAGACGACCTTCGTGCTGCCGTCCGAACGCGCGCATGCACGCGTTCGCATCTTCACGCCCGGCTACGAGATGGCGTTTGCCGGCCATCCGACGCTCGGCACCGCGCACGTCGTGCGCGAGCGGCTGAATGCCGGCGACGCGCTCACGCTCGAATTCAAGGCCGGCGTCGTCGACGTCACGGCGCGCGACGACGTGTGGACCTTCACCGCGCCGCACTCAGGCATGCCGAACACGGCGCCGTGCGCGTTGTCCGCTGCGCAGGTCGCGGCGCTGCTCGGGCTCGCCGAGGACGATCTGCTCGCGCCGCCGCTGTGGGTCAATACCGGTGCCGACCAGTTGCTGGTCGCGCTCAAGGACCCGGCCGCCGTGCGGCGCGCACAACCCGACAGCGCGCACCTCGACATCTGGCCCCGGAGCAGCCTCGGCCGCAAGACCGCGTATGTGTTCGCGTTCGACGACGCACGCCCGGGAACGGTCGTGTCCCGCTATTTCTTCGTGAAGCAAGGCGGCGGCGTGTCGGAAGATCCGGGCACCGGTTCGGCCTGCGCGAACCTGGGCGGCTGGCTGCTGGCCGGAGGGCACGACCTGCCGGCCGCATTTCGGATCGAACAGGGCGAAGCCGTCGGCCGCCCTTGCCTGCTGCGCCTGTCGGTCAATGCCGCGGGCGAAATCGGCGTCGGCGGGCGCGTGATCGAAATCGGGCGCGGCGTGATCAACGTTTGACGAACGCGATGCGGCCGACGCCGACGCTCACCGCGCGCCCACCCGCCACACCGTCACTTCGTGCAGCGTCTCGCCGGGCTTCAGGACCGTCGACGGAAAGGCCGGACGATTCGGCGAATCGGGAAAATGCTCGGCTTCCAGCGCGAACGCATCGGTTTGCCGGTAGATCGCGCCGCCCTTGCCCGCGACGCTGCCGTTCAACCCGTTGGCCGTATAGAACTGCAGCCCCGGCTGCGTCGTGTACAGCTCGAGGAAACGCCCCGACGCCGGGTCGTAGGCGCGCGCGGCAAACGCGGGAGCCGACTGGCCGCCCTGGTCGAGCACCCAGTTCTGGTCGTAGCCATGCGCGATCGCGAGCTGCGGATGTGCATCGCGCACATGCGCGCCGATCGGCGTCAACTGGCGCAAGTCCATCGGCGTGCCCGCGACGCTCGCCAGTTGCCCGGTCGGAATCGACGTATCGTCGGTCGGCGTGAAACGCGATGCGGCGATCTCGATCAGTTGCCGCTCGACGCTGCCGCCCGCCTGCCCGGCCAGATTGAAGTAGCTGTGGTTGGTCAGGTTGACGACCGTGTCCTTGTCCGTCGTGGCGCGGTAGTCGATGCGGATCTGGTTGTCGCGGGTCAGCGTGTAGGTCACGTCGGTCGTCAACGTGCCGGGGAAGCCGTTCTCGCCGTCGGGGCTCACGTAGCGCAGCGTGACGCTCGAACCGGTCGCGTCGCTGTGCGTGCCGGTAACCGTCCAGACCTTCGCATCGAAACTGTCGGGGCCGCCGTGCAGCGTGTTCGGCCCGTCGTTGACCGGCAGCTTCCACGTCTTGCCGCCGAGCGTGAAACGCCCGCCCGCGATGCGGTTCGCATACCGGCCGATCAGCGCGCCGAAATGGATGTTGCCGTTGTGTGCCTCGTAGTCGCGCAGCGAATCGAAGCCGAGCACGATGTCGGCCGCGTGGCCGGTTCGGTCGGGCACGTCGAGGGCGGTCACGATGCCGCCGTACGTGATGACTTTCAGCGTCACGCCGTGCCGGTTCGCGAGCGTGTACTGGCTCACCGCCTGCCCGGTCGCGGTCGTGCCGTAATCCGCGCGGCTGATCGAGACGTCGGGCGCCGCCGATGCAGCGGCTGCGTGCAGCGCGAATGTTGCGAACACACCTATCGCGAGCATCGGTTGTCGCGGCCAGCGTCGTTTCATGGAAATCTCTCCAAAGTAGTGCGGCCCGTGCGGCCGCGCAAGTTGCATGCCTGCACGTCGCCGCGCTTGCCATGCCGCGCCCCGCATCCGCGTCGCGACGATCACGTATGGTCCGCGCGCCACCGGCGAGGCGTGACACCGGTCAGGCGCGTGAAGGTGCGCGAGAAATGGCTCTGATCGGCGAAGCCGCATGCAACGGCGATCATGCTCAACGGCATGTTCGGGTCACGCATCCATTCCTTCGCCCGTTCGACGCGCTGCACGATGAGCCAGCGATGCGGCGGCAGCCCGGTCGTTCGATGAAACGCCTTGACGAAATGACCGCGAGACAGCCCGCACGCGCTCGCCACGTCGGCCAGGCCGATGTTGCCGTCGAGGTGCGCGAGCAGCAACTCCTTCGCGCGGCGCGCCTGCGACGGCGTGAGCTTGCCGTCCGACCTTTCCCGCCGTTCGCCGACGCCGCCGTAACGATGCGCGACGTGCGCCTGAAACGCCAGCCCCACGTGATCGATGAAGATCTGCGACGCTTCGCCCGGCCGGGCCAGCGCAGGCAGCAGCGCGTGTCCGAGCGCATGGATGACCGAATCGTGGGTGCTCAGATGCGGCGGCAGATAAAGCTGCGGCCGCTGCCGGCCGCCGAGGTCGTCGACGGTTTCCTCGAGCGTGTGGCGCGGCAGATGAAAATGCAGGCAATCGAACGCACCTTGGAGATCGGCCACCCAGCGACGGTCGAGATCGTAGATCGACACGGTTCCCGCGTCATACGGAACGAACGGTGCGGGGCGGCCGTCGAGCCACAGATCCTGCTCGCCGAACGGTTGCAACTGCAGCACGATCAGATCCGTATTCTCGAGTTCATAGGGCGCGGTCAACCCCATGTTCCTGCGCAATGTCTTGAGCCGGACGATACCGATTTGCCCGTTCGGCAACGCTTGCGTGACGACGGTCTGCCTGACGTCGGCCGGGATGAAATCGGACGATGCGGTGTCCGGCTGAGGGGCGCTCATGGGGCGATGCGGGAAGGTGAATGACGAGGCTTGTCACTCTAGCAAATCGCGGCGACGCACGCTGCTCGCGCCGCACCCCGCACTGGTATGATGCGCCAGCCACCCCCTACCGGAATTCGCGATGAAGCTGTCATTCGAAGCGCTCGAAGCCCTGGACGCGATCGACCGCACCGGCACCTTTGCCGAAGCAGCGGAACTGCTGCATCGTGTCCCGTCCGCGCTCACCTACCTGGTGCAGAAACTCGAAAGCGATCTCGGCGTGGCGCTGTTCGACCGCAGCGGACGGCGCGCGAAGCTCACGCATGCGGGCCGCATCGTCGTCGAGGAAGGCCGGCGCCTGCTGCGGGCGGCCGAGCAGCTCGAAATGAAGGCGCTGCGCGCGCAACAGGGCTGGGAAACGGAAGTCCGCGTCTGTATCGACGAAATCTTGCCGTTCGACGCGCTGTGGCCGTACGTCCACCGGTTCTACGCGCTCGGGATGGACACGCGGTTGCGGCTGTCGACCGAAGTGCTCGGCGGCGCGTGGGATGCGCTGATTTCGCGGCGGGCGGATCTCGTCGTCGGCGCGGCGGGCGAACCGCCGGAATTGCCGGGCATCGTCGCACGGCCGATCGGCTCGCTGAAACACGTGTTCGCGGTCGCGCCGTCCCATCCGCTCGCGTCGCTGCCCGAACCGCTGGCGATGGCGTCGGTCGTCCAGTATCGCGGCGCGGTGATCAGCGATACGTCGCGCGAACTGCAGCCGCAGTCGGTAGCGATCGATGCGGGCCAGCCGTATCTCGCGGTACCGACGCTGGCCGCGAAGCTGGAAGCGCAATGCGAAGGGCTCGCGGTCGGCACGCTGCCGGAATGCATCGCGGCGCGCGCGATCGCCGACGGCAAGCTCGTCGCACGCCAGGTGACCGGCATGCGCGATACCACGCACTGCTATCTCGCGTGGCGCGGCGACGAGGCGGGCCGCGCGCTGCACTGGTGGGTCGAGCAACTCGACCAGCCGGATCTCGTCGATCGTTTCACGACGCCGGACTGACACGCCCGTTCGCGGGCCGCCAGCGCCCCTCGCGATCCGGCCCGGCGTCAGCCGAGCGAATCGTGCAGCCGCTTCATTTCCTTCTCGAGCCACCCGATCAGGCTGAACCCCGCGTGCGCTTTCTCGACCGGCGGAATCATCACCCGTTCCTCGGTCGCGATATGGTCGGTGAGCGACTCGCACATCAGCCTGCCGAGCGCCGGCTTCCTCGCGATCAGTGCCGACAGATCCTCGCTGCGAAGCTGATGCACGGTCATCGCGGTCACCGCGTGCACGGTCGCATGAAGCCGCGTGCCGGCGAGCACGACCGACTGCCCGATCGCATCGCCCGGCGCCATGCGCCGGACTTCGACATCGCCGGAAGCGCCCGGCACGAACACCGCCGCGACGCCCGATTCGACGATCGTCAGCACGCGCGACTCCGCATTCGACGCATAGATCACGTCGCCCTTGCCGAACGAACGCGCAACCAGCGCATCGGCCAGCACGGCCAGATCGTCGTCGTCCACGCGCGCGAACAATTCGACCGCGCGCAACAGCAGTAGCCGACGCGATACCGGCTGCCCTAGCGATGTCGATACGGACGCCGGCGCAGAGCCTGCTAGCGGCCGCCATGCGACGCCCGCCGCGGCCAGATGCCGATGCGCGAGATCGTAGAGCGCGTTGCGCACGGTAATTTTCTTCTGCAGTGCGTCGACGTAGCAGACGAGTTCGTACTGGATCGCGTTCGCGCGGAACGCCTTCACGACGGCGATCGGCGCGGGGCGCGCGAGCACGTCGAGCGAACTCGCCGCGGCCCGCTCCAGCGCGCCGACGGCCACCGCCGGCCGCACCGCGGGATCGAGGTCGAGCGCGAGCGTCACGCCGTGCAGGCCCGCGGGTTCGCTGAGATTCACGATCGTCGCGCGCGCCGCGGTGCTGTTCGGCACGACGACCAGGTTGCCGAGGCTGTCGATCAGCTTCGTCGCACGCCAGTTGCTCTCGACGATGCGCCCTTCGAGCTCGCCGATCGAGACCGTATCGTCGAGCCGGAACGGTTGCGTGGTATTCAGCACGAGCCCGGAGAACACGTCGTTCAGCGTGTTCTGGAGCGCGAGGCCGAGTATCACCGCCACGGCGCCGGAGGTCGCGACCAGGCCGCTCAACGGCAGGCCGAGCACGTAGCCGAGCGCGGCCACCGCGGCCGCGCCGAACACGATGGCTTCGGCGAGGTCGTGAAACAGCCGCTGGTTGCGCCACGCACGCGGCAGCAGCAGATGATTGAGCAGCAGACTGAACACGATCGCGCACTGGAGCCACCAGGCGATGCAGATGGCCTGGACCGCGATCCGGTCGAGCCAGGCGAGCGACGCAGGCACGGCGAGCGGGCTCACGCCGGTCGCGAACAGCACCGCGGTCAACGCGGCGAACGCCGCGCAGCGCCGGATGGCGCGCGCCGCGGAGCGACCGCGCCCGAACAGCCGCCACGCGGCGAGATCGGCCAGCACGATCGGCGCACCGTAGATCGCCGTATCGGAGAAATTCAACATGTCGGAACGCACGCGCGGCGCGCGAAAGGATGGGCGCGGCAGCACGTACGTCGCCGCGCGGACGGAATCGTCACGCACATGGCGTGCGGGCCGCCGACGCACTGGCCGCCGCTAGGCGCGCCGGCGCATGACGCCCGGCAACGGCAGTGGCAACACGTAGCGGCCGGCACCCGCGATCGCGATCGTGCCGAACAGGATCAGCAGCATCCACGCGAACTGCGCATCGCGCAGCGGCCAGTCGGGGTGGACGAACACCAGCGCGACGAGCGTGACGATCATCACCGGCAGCGCCGCCAGCCTCGGATACAGACCGACGATCACGAAGACCGGGCACACGACCTCCGCGAAGATCGCGAACAGGATCGACAGCGTGCGGCCGAGATGGAACGGATCTTCGATCGCCGCGGCTTCGGCCGTGTAATGCACGATCTTCGGCAAGCCGTGCACGACGAGCAACAGCACGCTGGCGGCGACGCGCAGGAACAGCAGGCCGAGATCGGTCGCGTGACGGGAAAGGTCGGGTTGATCAGGTTTCATGCGGCGGTTCGTCGGTTGAACGGGATGCGCGGCGACGCGTGCGCCGGGTGTTTCGCCGCGCCGACCTTCAGTGGGATCGCGCGATGTCGGCGAGCGCAGGCGGTCGATGCGCACGCGTGCCGACGGGGTGTCGGCACGCGCCGTTCAGGCAATCTACGCGCGCCGCCCGCCGCCGTCCTGTATCCGGGCTGAATCGTTCTGAAACACGGGAAACGCGCACGAACCCGGCGTCACGACTCGCGCGACGGCAGTTCGGCCTCGGCCGCATCGAATCCGAGTGCGTGCACCTCCGACCACGCGTCGTGCACGACCTGCGTCGACCCTGCGGTATGCGCGAGCGCCGCCGCG
This sequence comes from Burkholderia sp. 9779_493, assembly GCF_015712215.1. Lineage (NCBI taxonomy): Bacteria > Pseudomonadati > Pseudomonadota > Betaproteobacteria > Burkholderiales > Burkholderiaceae > Burkholderia > Burkholderia sp. 9779_493. Next base: position 48,773 of record NZ_JACCQA010000012.1, on the reverse strand, counting down.
TACGCGGCCAGCACCCGCACGCGCGCATCGTCGGACACCCCGGTTGCATCCGCGTCACGCATCGCATCGAGCGCGACGCGCGCGCGCTCGCGACATTCGTCGACGAGCGACAGATCGAACAGGCACGGCACCGCGACGGCCGTGAGCGCGATGCCGAGCGCCGCGTCGCCCTGCGCCGAAAATGCCCAGTCGAGCGCGACACGCAGATTGCCGAGCTCGCGGCGGACCGCATCGAGCCGGGTCGCGCCCTCCGGCCCGCTGCCCGGCGCGTCGCCATCGTGGGCCGCGCGCCGGAACAACGCGAGGAAGTAGGTCGCGTGCGCGCGCGCCGCAGCCGCGCCCTCGCCGTGACTGTCGAGTTGCTGTTGCGCGTAGGCCCGCGTGGTCGTCAACAGCCGGTAGCGCGGCACGCCGTGCGCGGTCTCGAGGATCACCAGCGATTTCGACACGAGGCCGGCGATCGTCTCGAGCAGCTCGGCGCCGGCCGGCCCGTTGGCACCGACGACCTCGCGCACGGCCTCGATCGAGAAGCCGTCGCGAAACACGCCGAGCCATCGCAGCAGCAGGCGCTCGGCGTCCCCGAGCAACCGGTAGCTCCAGTCGTACATCGCCTGCAGCGTCTGGTGACGGGGCAACGCGGTGCGAAAACCGCCGGTCAGCAGCCGAAAGTGATCGTCGAGATGGGCGGCCAGCACGTCGATGCCCAGCACGGCGGCGCGCGCCGCCGCCAGTTCGATCGCGAGCGGCAGGCCGTCGAGGCGACGGCAGACCGACGCCATCAACGCCAGGCTGCGCGCGTCGAGCGGAAAACGCGGATCGGCCGCACGTGCCCGCGCCGCGAACAACTGCACCGCGCTGGCGTTCATCGCCTCGCCGTCGCCGCCCCCTTCGTCGGGGACGTCGAGCGGCGGCACCGGGCACACGCGCTCGCCGTGGATGCGCAGCGATTCGCGGCTCGTCGCGAGCACGCACAGCCCGTCGTCCGCATCGGTGAGCGCGCTCGCGATCTGCGCGGCGGCGTCGAGCAGGTGCTCGCAATTGTCGAGCACGAGCAGCATCCGGCGACGCGCGACGCTGGCGAGCACTGCTTCGAGGGTCAGCGACCCGGTCGGCTGCGTGATGCCGAACGCGCCCGCCAGCGCGTCCGGGACGAAGCGCGGACACGCGACGGTCGCGAGCGAAACGAATACGGTGCCTTCCGGAAAGCGTGCGTCGGCGCGCGCCGCCGCTTCGATCGCGACGCGCGTCTTGCCGATGCCGCCCGCGCCGACCAGCGTCACGACGCGCGCGCCCTGCAGGGCGGCCAGCACGTCGGCGACCGTCTGTTCGCGGCCGAACAGCGTGCTCGGCGCCGCGGACGGCCGCCACATCGCGGGACGCACGGGCGCGTCGCCGTCGTCCTGCCCGACGACCAACCGATAGCCGCGGCCCGGCACCGTGACGATCAGGTTGCGGTCGTCGGCCAGCGCCTTGCGCAGCGACGCGATGTGCACCTGCAGGTTGTTTTCCTCCACCACGGTGTGCGGCCATACCCGCTGCATGATGTCGTCTTTCGATACCAGCGCACCATTCGCCCGAATCAACAGCTCGAGAATTTCGAATGCGCGGCTGCCGATGCGCAGCAGCTTGCCGTTCGAACGAATTTCACGTCTGTCGAGAAAAACGTGAAGTGTTCCAATCCGGATCATGAGAATTTCTTGAGGGTGACATTCAACGGCGCCCCACTGAAATCGGGTGCCGGTTCGGCATCAATGCTACGGTATTTGCATGGTCGAATGATTCAAATTATCAGAATGAACGGCTCGAATTTTTTGAAATGACGAAAAATTCCGCCGCACGGTGCTGTTTTGCACTCCAGCACTGAAATGCGGCGCGATCACGCACGTTTCATGTGCAAATGGTGCATGCGTCCATGAATGCGATTCCGATATATCAGACGAAATGTTTGCCGGACGGAGATATGCGGCGCATTTTCTTTTCGATTCGAACGGCCGGTTTATTTTCGGGTTGCTCTATTGCGCCGGCCGAATATCCGTCGACGTATTGGCATGCGCTTCTGGCTCGCTTCCGGCGCGATTCGCCGCGCGGAACCGGCATCGCGAAGCTCAGCCCTGCGCGAACGCCAGCAATTCGTCGTTCAGCCTGGTCGCGTACGTCACAGCGCATGCGGGCCGCCTTCATAGACGCTCAGCGTCGAATTCGGAACGAGTTTCGCGGTCGCCGCGTCGGTCGTACGCGATGCCGCGCAGGCCGTGCGACGCCAGATGATGCATCTGCACGTCCCACATGTCGGCATTCAGCGGCCAGCCATGAATGAACACGACCGGGCGGCCGCTGCCCCAGTCCTTGTAGTGGATCGACACGCCGTCGCGGGTGGCGAACGTGCTCATGAAGGTTCCTTTCGAGTAGGGAAGCCGCGCCCATGGACGCGGCCGAAGCGTGCGGCGCGGCGCGTCATGCCCGGGACTGCCGGGTAACGAACTGCTCGAGCGCCGTCGCGAGCACCATCTCGCGGCAGTTCGCGGGGCGTTTCTCGCCGCGCCACTGGGGTTTGTAGATCGCGTCGCCGACCCGGATCGGTTGCCCGGTGAGCGCGCAGCGCGCCAGCCTGCGCGCCTTCGCGCTGATCCAGCGTTGTTCGTCGTAGCGGCAACGCGTCGGATCGCTCCACGACACCAGCATCGACGAATCGGTCTGCCGCTCGACGGCGACGATCGCGCTGCGGCGGCGCACGTCGCCGCTCGACGGCACCGGCGCATCGTTGCGATGCGGGCGACGCGAGCCGTCCGTCTCTCGCGTACGCGGCAGCGGCGGCATCCGGCTCCCCGTGGCAGGTAGCGGTCCGAGCGACGTAATCATGTGCTCCCAGCGATTGAAGGCGTCCATGGCGGCTTATTCAGGCAGGTGACGGGCGGCGCGGGTCGTCGGCCGCGTTCGCCTGGCGCGCGACGTGTGCCGACGACCCGATGCTGACGATAGCCGCCGTGCGCTGAAGAGTCCCGGTCGCGGGCTTAATTTTTCTGCAGTGCGGCAAATCCGTTGGGGGCGCCGCGGCGTTCAAGAGAATTCAGCCGGATTTCAGTACGGCGCGCACCACGCCGGATTACGCTCCCGACGGCATTCGTTCGTCCGCGCGCCACCATCGACGCGCGACGGCGCACGCCGGCCGGCTGCCGGGCGGGATGGCCACGGCCAGCCGCCACCGATCCACCATCCCGTGCGGCCTCGCCGCCGCATACCTCAGGAGTCCACATGCATCCCGAACAGACCGACGCCGTTTCGTCGGCCCGCCGCCGCGACATGCTGCTTGCCGGTGCCACGGCCGTTGCCGCAGTCGCGCTGCCCGCGATGGCGGCCGCGGCCGGCGCGCCTTCGCGCAGCCCTTCTTCAGCCCACTCAGGAGCGCACACGATGAACACGATCACCACTCAGGACGGCACGCAGATCTACTTCAAGGATTGGGGCAGCGGCCGCCCGGTCGTGTTCTCGCACGGCTGGCCGCTGTGCGCGGACGCGTGGGACGCGCAGATGCTGTTCCTCGTGCAGCACGGCTATCGCGTGATCGCGCACGACCGCCGCGGCCACGGCCGTTCGAGCCAGCCGTCGCGCGGCAACGACATGAACACGTACGCGGACGATCTCGCCGCGCTGCTCGACGCGCTCGACGTGCGCGAAGCCGCGCTCGTCGGCCACTCCACCGGCGGCGGCGAAGTCGCGCGCTACATCGGCCGCCATGGCACGAAACGCGTGTCGAAGGCGGTGCTGATCGGCGCGGTGCCGCCGCAGATGGTCAAGTCGCCGACCAATCCGGGCGGCTTGCCGATGGAAGTGTTCGACGGCATCCGCAAGAACGTCGCGGAGAACCGCTCGCAGTTCTACAAGGATCTGGCCGTGCCGTTCTTCGGCTTCAACCGGCCGAACGCGAAGGTGTCGCAGGGCACGATCGACGCATTCTGGTCGCAGGGCATGATGGGCGGCATCCATGGCCAGTACCTGTGCGTGAAGGAGTTCTCGGAAATCGACTACACCGACGACCTCAAGAAGATCGACGTGCCGACGCTCGTGCTGCACGGCGACGACGACCAGATCGTGCCGATCGACGATTCGGCCCGGCTGTCGTCGAAGCTCGTGAAGCACGCGGTGCTGAAGGTGATCGAAGGCGGCTCGCACGGCATGTGCGTCGTGAACGCCGATCGCATCAACGCCGAGTTGCTTGCGTTCCTGCAGGCGTAAGCGCGCGGTCCGTCGCGGCGGCGCGCATGCCGCCGCGACGGACGCGCCGTTCAGGACTTTTCAGGAAATTTCAGACCGTCCGGTGCCACACTTACGGCGCCCGCACCGGGCGCAACAGGATGCCGAGCAGCGCGCCGGCGAGCGCGAACGCCATCGCCACCCGGAAGTTGTCGGCCAGCGCGAGCGTCGTGGCCTGCACGCGCACCGCGCGATCGACGAGCGCATAGGCCGCCTGGTTGCCGGTCGCGAACGTGGCGCCATGCGCGACCAGCGACCCCGCGCCGGCTCGCAGCCGTTCGAGCGTTTCGGGATCCGACAGCGACACATGCAGACCGACGAGATTCGAATGGGTAGCCTCCCTGATCCGCTGAATCACCGCGATCGACGTCGTGCCGAGCTGCCCGCTGAGCAGGCGCGTCGCCTGCACGACCGCGCCGAACGTCAACGCATGCTCGGCCGTCACGTGCTTGCCGAAGAAGAAGATGACCGACGTGAGCGCCATCGTCTGACCGAGTGCCTGCAGCAACTGCGACGGGATGAAGTCGGGCTCGGCCCACACCGGCGTGAGCCGCGACCCGAGCGCGAACGCGATCGCCACCATCGCGAAGCCGGCGACGATCAGCCGGCGCGGATCGACCCGCTGCAGCAACAGCGCGACGCACGGCGCGAACAGCAGTTGCGGGATCGCGATCCAGCGCAGCGTGTCGCCGATCTGCAACGGCCGCAGGCCGTACGTGCTGGCGAGGAACAGCGACGGGATGAAGCTCGTGTTGAGCACGGTGAAGCGCACGAGCCCGACGAGCACGATCAGCAGCGCGATGTTGGGCCGCGCGAGGTACCCGAGGTCAATGCCCGCGCGCGGCGACGCGAGTTCGTGGATCAGGAACGCGGCGATCATCAGGATGCCGGCGGCCAGCAGCGCGACGATCAGCGGCGACTGCAACCAGAACAGCCGCTCGCCCTGGTCGAGCGCGATGCACAGGCACGCGAAGCCGCCCGCGCCGAGCAGCATCCCGCGCGCATCGATGCCGGACGCGAAGCGCTTGATCGGCTCGTCGGCGAGCGACAGCATCAGGCACGCGATGAACGGCACGGTCAACGCCGCGTTCTGCCAGAACAGCCAGCGCCAGCTCAGGTATTCGCTGTACCAGCCTTCGAGCGTGGCCGACAGGTTCAGCGACATCTCGAGATTCATCGCATACGCGGCGATGCCGAACGGAATCAGCCGCGGCGGCAGCGTGCGCACGACGAAGCCGACCGTCAGCGGCACGAACACGCCGGACGCGAGCCCCGCGATCGCCTGGCACACGATGAACGCGCCGAATTGCGTGCACAGCGGCAGCACGCTTTCCGCGCCGAGAAACACCACGGCGCCCGCGACCAGCACGCGGCGCGTGCCGAACATGAAGGCCGCCGCGATCGCGAGCGGCCCGACGAACATCTGCGACGCGGTAAACGCGGTGTTGATCCACGCACCTTCGTCGAAGCCGATGCCCAGCGCGCCGCGCACGTCGGCCAGCCCGAGCGACGTGATGCGCGACGTCAGCGTCGCGATGATCGCGCCGAGCAGCACGGCCGCGATCGCGGCGATCGACCGAAACGTCGGAATGTCGGAGGCCGGGCCTGCGGCCGGCGCCGGCACGGCACTGCCGGTGGCGAACGTCGTGTTCATCGTCGAGCGGCTCCCGCCTGTCAAGCTGGCGCAAGCATAACGCGGTGCGTCGAATCCTGCCCGTACGACGGAGTTTGCCGATCATGACCCCACCCTCTCCCGCACCCTCTCCCGCACCGTCGCCCGCTGCGCCCGCGCGTTCCCGGCGACTGGCCGTCGTCGCGATCGCCGTGATCGCGCTGCTGCTCGTCGCATTGCTCGTGTACGAGTTCGACGCACGCGATCGCGGCACCGACGACGCGTACGTGACCGGCCATCTGCACGTGATCTCGCCGCGCGTCACCGGCACGGTCGAGCGTGTGCTCGTCGACGACAACCAGTTCGTGCATGCGGGCGACGCGCTCGTGCAGATCGACCGGCGCGACTTCGACGTGCGCGTCGCGGCGCAACGCGCCCGCGTCGCCCAGGCGCATGCCGATGCGAGCCGCGCACGCGCGCTGATCGAGCAGGCGGACGCGGCGCTCGTGTCGGCGCACGCCGATGCCGAAAAGGCCGAGCTCGATTACGCCCGTGCACGCGAACTTGCCCGCGAGACACCGCGCGGCCTGTCGAAGCAGGAATTCGATGCGGCCGATGCCGCACGCAAGTCCGCCCGCGCGCGCGTCTCGGCGGCCGATGCGCAACGGCGCAGCGCGCTCGCCGCCGCTCAGGCCGCCGCTGCCGCGTCGAGCCAGAACGACGCCGAGTTGCGCGACGCGCTGCTGCAACTCGGCTACACGGCGGTCGTCGCGCCGTCGGACGGCTACGTCGGCAAGAAGACCGTCGAGACCGGCGAGCATGTCGCGCCCGGCCAGGCGCTGCTCACGCTGGTCGAGCCGCATCCGTGGATCATCGCCAATTTCCGCGAGACGCAGCTACGGCACGTGCGTGCCGGCGACGCCGTGCAACTGCGCTTCGATGCGCTGCCGCAGCGCGCGTTCACCGGCCGCATCGACAGCCTGTCGCCCGCGACCGGCGCGCAGTTCGCGCTGCTGCCGCCCGACAACGCGACCGGCAATTTCACGAAGGTCACGCAGCGCGTCCCCGTGAAGATCCTGCTCGACGGCCCGGCCGCGACGGAGCCGCGCATCCGGCCCGGGCTGTCGGTCGTCGTCACGCTGCAACCCGGCAGCGAATCGCGATGACGCGCGTCTTCGCCCTGCTCGCCGCGAGCCTGCTGGCCGCGTGCTCGATCGCACCGCAGCCGCTCGCGCCCGTCCCGGTCGGACACGACGGGTTCCGCCATGCCGATCCGGCGACCGATGCGCGCGCGCCGTCGCTCGCCGCGTGGCCCGTGTGGTTCGGCGACCCGCAGCTCGGCCGCCTCGTCGACGCCGCGCTCGCGCACAACCTCGACATCCGCGCGGCGGCCGCGCGCGTCGACCAGGCGCAGGCGCTGCTCGGTGTGCGCGAGGCCGCGCTGGCGCCGACCGTGCGCGTCGACCCGTCGTTCAGCCGCACGCGAGTGTCCGGCACGGTCGACAACGCGCTGCCGAAGCGCACGATGCACAACTGGTCGGTTCCCGTCGCCGCGAGTTATGAAGTCGATCTATGGGGCCGCTTGCGGGGCGATGCCGACGTCAGCGAACAGAACCTGCTGCAGACGGCGGCCGACCGCGATGCGGTGCGTCTGCGGGTGGCGACCGAAGTGGCCGTCGACTATCTGACGCTGCGCTACGTCGACGACGATCTCGTGACGCTCACGCGCGCGATCGGGCTGCGGCGCACCGCGCTCGACGTGATCGCCGCCCGCGTGCGGGCCGGCGCGGCGAGCGATCTCGACGGGCTGCGCGCAGCGGCCGATCTCGATACCGCGCATGCCGATCTCGCGGAGAGCCGCCGGCTGCGCGAGAACCTCGTCGACGCCATTGCAGTGCTGACCGGCGTGTCGCCGACCGCGTTCGACGTCGACGCGGGCGCCGTGCCCGTGCAGGTGCCGGAGGTGCCGGCCGGGCTGCCGTCCGCGCTGCTCGCCCACCGCCCGGACGTATTCGCGGCGGCGCGGCGCGCCGATGCCGCATCGCTCGAACTGGGGATCGCGCGCACCGCGTGGCTGCCGACGCTGACGCTGACCGCCGACGGCGGTTTCGCCACCCGCGACCTGCGCTCGTTTCTCGACCGCAACAGCTCGCTGTGGAGTCTCGGCGCGAACGTCGCGCTGACGCTGTTCGACGGCGGCAAGCGCGATGCCGCGGTGGCCGCCGCGCGAGCCGGCACGAACGTCGCCGACGCCAACTATCGCGCGACTGCGATCGGTGCGTTGCGCGACGCGCAGGATGCGCTCAACGACATCGCCGCGCAAAAGGAGCGGATCGTGCGCTACGACAGCGCGGCGCGCGCGACGGACGCGGCGGCGCGGCTATCGCTGAGCCGCTACGCGCACGGTTACGTCAGCTACCTGGAAGTGATCGACGCCGATCGCGACGCACTGAATGCGCGGCGCCAGCTGATTCACAGCCGGCAGGCGCTCGCCGTCGCGACGGTGAGCCTCGTGCGTGCGCTGGGCGGCGGGTGGACGCCGCCGGCGCGCGCCGGCCGGGGCGGGCTGCATGACGCGACGCAAGCCGACGCGCGATGACGGCATCGAACGGCCCGCGAGCGCGTCAGGCACGCGCGAGGCGATGCGCATCCTCGCCGAGAAACCGGTGCACGAAGGTCACGGCCATCGCGCCTTCGCCAACCGCCGACGCGACGCGCTTGACCGATCCCGATCGCACGTCGCCTGCCGCGAACGATCCCGGCACGCTGGTTTCCAGATGGTACGGCCGGCGCTCGAGCGGCCACACGCGCTCGAACGCCGGACAATCGTACAGATCGCCGCCGGTCACCAGATAGCCGTCCGGATTGCGAATGATGTCGGTGTCCTTCGCCCAGTCGGTATTCGGCGCGCCGCCGATGCACACGAACAGGCGCGTGGCCGGCAACCGTTCGCGCGTGCCGTCCGCCGAGCGAAGCTCGATCGCGTCGAGCCAGCCGTCGCCGTGCAGCGCGGCGACGCTCGACCGGTAGCGGACCTCGATGTTCGGCGTGCGTTCGATCCGGTCGATCAGGTAGCGCGACAGCGTGTCGGCGAGCGACGCGCCGCGCACGAGCATCGTCACCTGGCGCGCATGCCGCGAAAAATTCATCGCGGCCTGGCCGGCCGAATTGCCGCCGCCGACGATGAAGACCTGCTCGCCCGCGCACATCGGCGCTTCGCTCGACCCGGCGCCGTAGAACAGCCCCGCATTGAGAAACGCCGGTTCCTCCGGCAGCCCGAGGCTGCGATATTCGATGCCGGTCGCGCAGATGTTCGCGCGTGCGACCAGGATCGACCCGTCGGCGAGCTCGACGCGAATCTTGCCGTCGACGAATGTCGCATGCACGCCCTCGCGCATCGTCAGCAGCTCGACGCCGAACTTCACCGCCTGCTCGCGGGCGCGCTCCGCGAGCTCCGCGCCGGGAATGCCGTCGGGGAAGCCCATGTAGTTCTCGATCAGCGAACTCGTGCCGGCCTGCCCGCCGATCGCGCCGCGCTCGATCACGACCGCACGCAGCCCCTCGGACGCCGCGTAGACCGCCGCGGACAGCCCGGCCGGCCCCGCGCCGTAGATCGATACGTCGTATTCGACGAAACGCGGGCGCGCGACCCAGCCGAGCCGCGCGGCGATCTCGGCCAGGGTCGGCTGGTACAGGCGCGAGCCGTCCGGAAAGATCACGACCGGCAGCCGGATGTCGCGCAGCGGCGCGATGCCGAGCACTTGCGCGCAGTCGGCGTCGGATGTCAGCTCGCACCAGTCGTACGCGATCATGCGCCGCTGCAGGAAATCGCGGATCGCATACGCGTCCCTGCTGCGCGGCAAGCCGACGATCCGCACGTGTTGCGGTTGATCCATGAGCGCCTCCCGATGATGTCGATGTCGGATGCGGCCCGGCCGGGCCGCGGCCGGACGCATTCGCGACTGTACGCCGCCGGCACGCACCGCGCGGGCCGCTTCATGACAATTAAGGTCCGGGTGCGCCGCGGCGCCGCACAATGTCGCGTATCCGTCCCGCTTGCGGCCTCGCGCCGGCCCGCCGCAAGCGTCGCTCCCGCGCCGGCATCGGAGCGCAAGATGGCCAACGCCTGTACGCATCTCGACGAAGCACGCGTGTTCGACACCAACAAGGACTACTGCGACGAATGCATCAGATCGGGCAGCCGCTGGGTGCATTTGCGGATGTGCCTGATCTGCGGGCACGTCGGCTGCTGCGACTCGTCGCCGAATCGCCACGCGAGCCGGCATTTCCGTGACACCGGCCACCGGCTCGTCCGCTCGATCGAGCCCGGCGAACGCTGGATCTGGTGCTACGCGGACGAAGTCGTCGCGGGCGAGGTTCCGTCGTAACGCGACGTGGGGGGCCGCCGTGACATGGCCTGCCCGTCATCCGGCGCCGGCGCCGAACCCCGGCCGATCCGGGGCCGGACACCGTTCAGAACGTTTCAGCGCCGCTTCAGGCAATGGAAGCGGCCTCTGCGTAGACTGCCTTCATGCGCTGCCTTCATGCGCTGCCGCGTACGACAGCGCATGCGCCCGTTATCGACTGCTGGAGTGACAACTTGATCCCCGCCGCCAATCACCGCCGCTCGGCAACACGCTCGCGGCTGCATCGGACGACCACGCACGGCCGACCCGCATCGCCCGGTGTCGCCGCGCCTCGCATGACTTGCGGCGCACCGCGCCGCATGGAGCGCGCATGAAGCACAAACGACTCTGGTTCGGCGCGGCCGGCATCGCGATCGTCGGTGTCGCGGTCGCGATCGGCATCATGGTGCGGCCGTCGATCGCGCCGATCGATCCGCCCGCCCCCGCCTCGTTCGATCCGCAGCTGGTGCGCGCCGGCGCGCGCGTCGTCGCGCTCGGCGACTGCATCGTGTGCCACACCGCGAAGGACGGCAAGCCGTTCGCGGGCGGGCTGCCGCTCGCGACGCCATTCGGCACGATCTATGCGACCAACATCACGCCGGACGCCGAAACGGGGATCGGCCGCTGGTCGCGCGACGCGTTCGCCCGGGCGCTGCGCACCGGCATCGGACGCAACGGGCAGCCGCTTTACCCGGCGTTTCCGTACATTCATTTCACGCGGATGTCGGACGACGACATCGCGGCCGCGTACGCGTACCTGATGACGCGTGAGCCGGTACACGCGACGGCGCCCGCCAACGACCTGGTCTTTCCGCTGAACTTCCGGCCGCTGGTCGCATTCTGGAACGTGCTGTTCCTGCGCGAAGGCGCGTATCAGCCGGACCCGGCGCAGTCCGCGCAATGGAACCGCGGCAGGATGCTCGTCGACGGGCTCGGCCACTGCGCGTCGTGCCATTCGCCGCTGAACGCGATCGGCGGCGAGCAGCGCGGCCGCGCGTTCGACGGCGGCATCGTCGACGGCTGGGAAGCACCACCGCTCAATGCGCTCGGCCAGGCCGCGCGGCCGTGGACGCAGGCGCAGCTCGTCACCTACCTGCGCACCGGCCGCGCGAGCGAGCACGGCGCGGCGGCCGGGCCGATGCTGCCGGTCACGCGCGACCTCGCGACGGTGCCGGTGGAGGACGTCGAGGCGATCGCCACTTACATCCTGTCGATCCAGAAGCCGGCGCATGCGCGTGCGGCCGCCGCCGCGAACGCGGTCGAACGCGCCGCGACGACGCCGGCCGCGCAACGGGGCGCGACGCTGTTCCAGGCGTCGTGCGCGCAGTGCCACGGGCCGGCCGCGCCGATGCAGTCGATCGGCGAGCGGCCGACGCTTTCGTTCAGCACGGCGGTCAACGCCGATACGCCGCGCAACGCGATCCAGATGATGTTCAACGGCATCGGCTGGCACGGCGAGGACACGCTCAACTACATGCCGTCGTTCATCGACCAGTACGACGACGCGCAGATCGCCGATCTCGCCGCGTACGTGCGCGAGACCTATACCGATCGTCCCGCGTGGTCCGGCGTCGACGCGATGGCCGCGAAGCTCAGAAAAGAGGACACCGTACGATGATTACCCTCACCGTCAACGGCGTGCGGCACACGCTGGACATCGATCCGTCCACGCCGCTGCTGTACGCGCTGCGCAACGACCTGCACCTGCACGGCGCGAAGTTCGGCTGCGGCCTCGGCCAATGCGGCGCCTGCACCGTGATCGTCGACGGCAAGCCGACCTTCTCGTGCCTGATGCCGGTGGCCGCGGTCGGCGCGCGCAGCGTGCGCACCATCGAAAGCCTCGGCACCGCCGAGCATCCGGGCCCGCTGCAGCGCGCGTTCATCGAGCATCAGGCCGCGCAGTGCGGCTACTGCATCGCCGGGATGATCATGCGCGCGCAGGCGCTGCTCGAACGCAACCCGAAGCCGACCGAACAGGAACTGCGCACGCACATGGAACCGAACCTGTGCCGCTGCGGCACGCACATGCGGATTCTCGCGGCGGTGCGCTCGGTCGCGGGGCTGCCGGCCCCCGAACCGGCTTCCGCTCCCGTCACGATCAGCAAGGGGCTCTGATGAATTCCCACGACGACATCGACGAAGGCCGCCGGCATTTCATCGTCTCCGGCGCGCTGTTCGTCGCGTTCAGTCTCGCGCCCGCGTCGCGCGCGGCCGCGCAGCTGGTGATCGCCGACGAAGGCGCGGCCGTGCACGTGGCGAAAGCCACGCAGGCGCTCGCCGGCAGCCTGAAGACCAATCCGCTGCTCGACGCGTGGGTCAAGATCACACCCGACGGCAAGGTCACCGTGTTTACCGGCAAGGTCGAGCTCGGCACCGGCGTGCGCACCGCGCTGCTGCAGGTGACCGCCGAGGAACTCGACATGAAGCCGTCGCTGATCACGTTCCTGACCGCCGACACCGGCGCGTCGCCGGACGAAGGATTGACCGCCGGCAGCCACACGATGGCCGACAGCGGCTCCGCGCTGCTGAACGCGACCGCGCAGGTGCGCGCGCTGCTGGTGGAAGGCGCGGCGAAACGCTTCGGCGTCGATCCGCGCGTGCTGACGACCGCCGACGCGGTGATCAAGGCGCCCGACGGCCGCACGATGACCTACGGCGACGCGATCCGCACGGTCGACCTGCACCGCAATGCGGCGCCCACGTCGCCGCTGAAGAACCCGGCGACGTTTGCCGTGATCGGCACGTCGCTGCCGCGCGTCGACATCCCGAACAAGGTCACGGGCGGCGTCAGCTATGTACAGGACATGCAGCTGCCCGGCATGCTGCACGCACGCGTCGTGATGCCGCCGGTATACGACGCGACGCTGCTGTCGTTCGACGAAGCCGCGATCCTGAAGCTGCCCGGCGTCGTGCGGATCGTGCGCAACGGCAGCATGCTCGCGGTGGTCGCGCAGGGCGAGTGGCAGGCGGTAGTCGCGCAGCGCGCGCTCGCCGCCGGCTGCCGCTGGTCGCCGGGCCGCAAGCTGCCCGAGCGCGGCACCGTGCACGCGGATCTGAAACGGATCTCGACGCAGCGCATCGAGATCGCGAACACGCACGCGGCCACCGCGCCGGCCGTGAAGACGCTGAACGCGACGTTCCTGAAGAACTACCTGCTGCACGGGTCGATCGGGCCGTCGTGTTCGGTCGCGCATCTCGAGAACGGGATGATGACGGTGTGGACCCACTCGCAGGGCGTCTACCCGCTGCGCGACGCGCTCGCGGAGATGCTGTCGATGCCGAAGGCGAGCGTGCGCTGCATTCACACCGAGGGCTCCGGCTGCTATGGCCACAACGCGGCGGACGACGCGGCCGCGCACGCCGCGCTGATCGCCGCCGCGATGCCGGGCAAGCCGATTCGCGTGCAATGGATGCGCGAACAGGAACACACGTGGGATCACTTCACGCCCGCGATGGTGACCGAGGTCAGCGCGTCGCTCGACGCGAGCGGCCGCATCGTCGACTGGAACTATGCGTTGTGGAGCAGTTCGCACAACGAGCGGATCGTCAACGCCGGCCGGCTGCTGCCCGCGCGCATGCTGGAGCCGCCGTTCGTGCCCGCGCCGTCGACGCCGATGCTGCAGCCGGAGGGCGGCGGCGACCGTAACGCGATTCCGCTGTATACGCTGCCGAACCAGCACATCGTCAACAACTTCTCGCCGACGATGCCGCTGCAGACGTCCGCGATGCGCTCGCTCGGCGCGCACACCAACGTCTGGGCGATCGAGAGCTTCATGGACGAGCTCGCGCGCGCGGCCGGCGTCGATCCGGTCGAATTCCGGCTGCGTCACATGGAAGACCATCGCGCGCGGCAGGTGATCCAGCTCGCCGCGAAGCACTTCGGCTGGCCGCGGCCGCCGCGCGCGCGCAACCGCGGCGTCGGCTTCGCGTTCGGCAAGTACAAGAACCTGATGGCCTACGTCGCGATCGCGGTCGAGGTATCGGTCGTGCCGGAAACCGGCCAGGTGACGCTCGAACACGCGGAAGCCGCCGTCGACGCGGGCCAGATCGTGTCGCCGGACGGCATCCGCAACCAGATCGAGGGCGGCATCGTGCAGGCCGCGAGCTGGACGCTGTACGAGGCGCTGAAGTACGACACGGAACGGATTCGCAGCTTCGACTGGAGCAGCTACCCGATCCTGCGCTTCTCGGCCGTACCGCGGAACGTGAAGGTCCATCTGGTCAATCGTCCCGGCGCGCCGTTTCTGGGCGCGGCCGAGGCGTCGATGGGGCCGACCGCCGGCGCGCTGGCCAACGCGATCTTCGACGCGACCGGGCAGCGCATGCGCGAAATGCCGTTCGCCGGCGACGCATTGAGAAAGCGCATCGACGCCTAGCGAGTCGGTCACGCCGCTACGCGACACCCTATATCCGACACGAGACAAGACGGCGCCGGCACGCACCGGCGCCGCATGCCGACCGGCTGGAGAACCTCCGACGATGGATACCTTGCTTTCGATGCGCGTGTTCACGCGCATCGTCGAAACCGGCAGCTTCACGCGCGCCTCCGACACGACCGGCCTCACCACGCCGCGCGTGTCGGCGCTGCTGAGCGCACTCGAACAGCATCTCGGCTGCCGGCTGCTGAACCGCACCACGCGGCGCATCTCGCTGACCGAGGACGGTCAGGCCTACTACGAACGTTCCGTCGCGGTACTGCGCGAGATCGACGACATGGAGGCGTCGGTCTCGCAGGCCCGCAACGTGCCGCGCGGCCGGCTGAAGGTGAACCTGCCGCCCGCGATGGCCAAGCAGGTCGTGGTGCCCGCGCTGCCGGCGTTTCTCGACGCCCATCCGGACATCATGCTCGAACTTGGCGTGACCGACCGGCAGATCGACCTCGTCGGCGAAGGGGTCGACTGCGTGGTGCGCATCGGCGCGCTCGACGATTCGGGCATGATCGCGAAGCGGATCGGCAGCCTGACCACCTGTACGTGTGGCTCGCCCGCCTATTTCGCGCGGTGCGGCGAGCCGCAGACCGTCGACGATCTCGCGCAGCACGTCGCGGTCAGTCACATCTCGGCCGACACCGGGCGGCCTCGCCCGTGGGATTACGTCGTCGACGGCGAGCCGCGCATCGTGCAGATGTGCGGCACGGTGGCCGTCAACGACGCGGACAACTACATCGAGTGCGGCGTCGCCGGCATCGGCCTGATCAAGACGTCGCTGTATCTCGTCGAGCCGTACCTGAAATCGGGCCGGCTGCGCGAGGTGCTGACCGATTTCAACGCGCCGGCCCGGCCGATCTCGGTGCTGTATCCGCCCAATCGCCACATCCCGGTCAAGCTGAAGGTGTTCGTCGACTGGCTCGCGGGCCTGTTCGAGCAGATTCCGACGCTGCAGGGCAAACGCGGCTGAACCCGCGCGGCGCGGCACCTTTGCGTGCCACGCAACGCTCGATTGCACGGCGTCCCGATTCCGGCTGGAGCGATTGATCACTAGTATCGACGGCAATGCGGTGCATCGTATCGCGGCCAGGCGACTTCCATGCCGGCGCGACGCTTCGGTGCCCGGCCTTTCCCTTTTCCAGGAGTCGACCATGTCAACGGATTCAACACCGCTCGCGCCGCCCGCGCACGGCGTCAAGCTCACGCAGGGGCTGATCCTGCTGTTCGCCTTCAGCTGCGGCGCCATCGTCGCGAACCTGTACTACGCGCAGCCGATCACCGAGCTCATCGCGCCGGGCCTGCACATGTCCGGCAACACGGCGAGCCTGATCGTGTCGCTGACGCAGATCGGCTACGCGCTCGGCCTGTTCTTCATCGTGCCGCTCGGCGACCTGCTCGAAAACCGCAAGCTGATGATCGTGACGGCCGTCGTGTCGATCGCGAGCCTCGCGGCGGCGGCGCTCGTGCGCACGCCTGGGCTCTTTCTCGCGATTTCGCTGCTGATCGGGTTCAGCTCGGTGGCCGTGCAGATCCTCGTGCCGCTCGCCGCGCACCTCGCGCCGGACCATTCGCGCGGCCGCGTCGTCGGTACGATCATGAGCGGGCTGCTGCTCGGCATCCTGCTGGCGCGGCCGCTGTCGAGCGTCGTGGCCGACGCGTTCGGCTGGCGCTTCGTGTTCGCGGCGGCGGCCGTGCTGATGACGCTGGTCACGGCCGTGCTCGCGCTGACGATTCCGTCGCGGCAGCCCGATCATCGCGCGACCTATTTCGAACTGATCGGCTCGCTGCTGCACCTCGTTCGTACGATGCCGGTATTGCGCCACCGCGCGTTCTACCAGGGCCTGATGTTCGCGTCGTTCAGCCTGTTCTGGACCGCCGTGCCCGTCGAGCTGACCCGTCACTACGGGTTGTCGCAATCGGCGATCGGCCTGTTCGCGCTGGTCGGCGCGATCGGCGCGACCTCGGCGCCGGTGGCAGGGCGTCTGGCGGATGCCGGCCATACCGTGCGCGCGACGCTGATCGCGCTCGTCGCCGGCGCGCTCGCGTATGCGGTCGGGTTCGTGCACGGCACCGGCCTGTACGGGCTCGTCGTCACCGGCATCGTGCTCGACTTCGCGGTGCAGATGAACATGGTGCTCGGCCAGCGCGAAATCTACGCACTGCACGCGGCGAGCCGCAACCGGCTGAATGCGCTGTACATGACGAGCATCTTCGTCGGCGGCGCCGTCGGCTCCGCGCTCGCGAGCCCGCTGTACGCGCATGGCGGCTGGCCGCTCGTCGCCGCGGTGGCCGGCGCGTTCCCGCTCGTCGCGCTCGCGCACTACCTGCTCGTCGGGCGGCCGCACGCGCAACGCCACGCAGCGGGCTGAACCGCCGTCGTACGCCGAATCGATCCGTTCGCGGGGCGCGCCGCCGCCCCGCTCCCCGTCGAACCATAGGAGTCCATCATGTCTTCCCTGCTCAGTGCTTATGATCTGCGCGGCCTTGCGCTGCCGAACCGCGTCGTGATGGGGCCGATGACGCGCTCGCGCGCGCCGTCGCGCGGGCTGCCCACCGAACTGATGGCCGAGTACTACGCGCAGCGTGCGTCGGCCGGCCTGATCGTGACCGAAGCCACCAACGTCAGCCCGGCCTCCGCGGCATTCGAGCTGACGCCGGGGCTGGTCGACGATGCGCAGGCCGCCGCCTGGAAAACCGTCACCGATGCCGTCCATGCGAATGGCGGGCGCATCTTCGCGCAGCTGTGGCACGGCGGGCGCGTCAGCTCGCTGACGCTGCTCGGCGGCGCCGCGCCGCTGTCGCCGTCCGGCGTGAACGACGACCTCGAACAGTTGCAGGTCTGGGCGCAGCTGCAGAACGGTTACTACACGAAGATTCATGCGACGCCGTCGCGCGCGATGACGACCGATGAAGTCGTCGCGACCGTCGACGAATTCCGGCAGGCCGCGGCACGCGCGATGGCCGCGGGCTTCGACGGCGTCGAAATCCACGCCGCCAACGGCTACCTGCCGCACCAGTTCCTGTCGTCGACGCTGAATCGCCGCGACGATCGCTACGGCGGATCGGTCGCGAACCGCGCGCGCTTTCTCGAGGACATCGTCGACGCGGTCGGCGGCGTGATGCCGCTGAGTCGCGTCGGCGTGCGCATCTCGCCGTATGCGAAATACAACAACGTGCGCGACGCCGATCCGGACGCGACGCTCGCGTACGTCGGCCGGATGCTCGACGCGGCGGGCGTCGCCTATCTGCACGCGGCCGACACCAACGGCTGGAGCGGCGAACCCGATCTGCCGCGCATCGTCGACCACGCGCGCCGGTCGTTCCACGGCACGCTGATCGTCAACGGCGGCATTTCGCCGGAGGCGGCGAGCACGCTGATCGACGCGGGCGACGCCGATCTCGTCGCGTTTGCCCGCGCATATATCGCGAATCCGGACCTCGTCGAGCGCATCGCGGCCCGCGCACCGCTCGCGGAGCCGAAGACCATCGGCTGGTACGGCGGCGAGCGCGCCGGCTACGTCGACTACGCGCGGCACGACGCGGCGCAATCGCCCGCCTGACCCGCGCATGCCGGGCGCGGCGCCGCAGCGCGGCCGCCCGTGCGTCCGGCTGCCGCACGCCGGACCGGCGCCGTCACGTATCGTTCCACCGCGCGCCCAGCACGCGCCCGCAGAAATTCGGCCGCTGAAAGTCGGGGTCCGCGCGTTCGAGCACGTCCGCGCTCCAGGTGCCGAAGGTCGACTGCGGCCGATGCTCGACGCCGCGTGCGACCATGTCGAGATACGCTTCGCGAAAACCGCTGCCGCGCGGGTAAGCCGCGAGCAGCGCCGTGCGCTCATCGGCGGTATAGGCGTCGAAGTCGGTCGCCATCAGGTCCGTCGACACGGCGCACGCGAGGGCGCGCGCAAGCGGCGAAGCACGGGCGGCCACGCCCGGCGTCGTATGCAGCGCGACCGCGTGCCACACGTCGTCGCGCATGCGCCGCGAGCGGCGATGCCGCAGCAGCAACGCGTGTGCGGCATCCGCGCCGTCGAGCTCGTAGCGTTCGGTCGAACGGCAGTACGCCGGGCTCAATCCCATGTTTGCGTACATCGCGGCGACGTACAGTGCGTCGGCGTCGCACGCGTCGCCTGCACGCCGCGCGGCGAGCGAAGCGAACACGAACACGCGCGCCGCATGATCGGCGAGCGCGGCGGGCAACGACGCGCGGGCCGCGTCGGCGGCCTCGACCGTCACGGGCGTGCGCGGAATGCGCACGCCGGCCACTTCGTCGCCGGTGGCCGATGCGCGCGGATGCGCAGCATTCATCCTGTCTCCTTCATGCCCCGTGCACGGGGCGGAAAATCGTTCGATGCACGGCGGCGCCCGGCGCGCAGCGCACCGGTACGCACCGCTCAAAACGCGACGCAGCAGCGGCCGAAGGCTTCGCAGCGCTCGGCGGCCGCACTTGCCGTCGGATAGCGCGGTCGCGCGAAGCGACGCCCATCACCACGCGCACGGCACGCATCGACGCCGGGCGCCACGCACGCGTCGCCCGCCGCCGAGGCACGCGAACGGTCGCGCCCGTCGGCGCCCGCCGCGTCGGCGGCGCCGCCTGCGGCGACCGGCGACCATGCGGGGCTGACGGGCGGCGGCGGCGGCGCAAGCGGCGAGAATTCCTGTTCCGCGTGCACGACCTTGCCATCGACGACCGTCAGCACCGACGACAGCGTCGGGATGCGCCGCGCATCGATCGAGAAGTAATCGTCGCTCAGCACCGCGAAATCGGCGTACCGGCCGGGCACCAGCGCGCCCTTGCGGTGCTCGTCCGCGGAAAACCACGCGCTGCCGACCGTGTAGCGGCGCAGCGCCTCCATCCGACCGAGCCGGTTGCGCGCCGGATACAGCGCGGTGCCGCCCACGCTGCGTCCCGACACCATCCAGTACAGCGCGACGAACGGGTTGTAGCTCGCCGCGCCCATCGCGCCGGACCCCGCACCGACCGGCAGCCCGGCCGCGAGCATCGCGCGGAGCGGCGGCGCGCGCGTGGCCGCCGCCGCACCATGGCGCGCGATGAAGGCTTCGCCTTGGAACGCCATGCGCGGCTGCACGGTGATGCCGCCGCCCAGCGCCGCGACCCGCGCGATATTGGCATCCGAAATCGTCTCGCAGCGGTCGAAGCACCAGCGCAGCCCGTCGAACGGCGTGTCGCGGTCCACCGCTTCGAACACGTCGAGAAAGCGGCCGATCGATTCGTCGTAGGTCGCCTGTAGCCGGAACGGCCAGCGATGCTGCACGAGCAGCCGGACGATGGCCGCCAGTTCGACCTCGACGGACGCGGGCAGCTCGACGCGCGGTTCGAGGAAATTCCCGAGATCGACCGCCGAGAACAGCAATCGCTCGCCCGCGCCGCTCGCGCGCAGGAATGCGTCACCGTCGCCGGGCGCGGTCAGCGCGATCCATTTCGCGAAATCGTCGAGCTCCCGGCCGGCATGCCGAGCGCCCAGCGCATAGGCAATGCGGGTCGTCAATTCGCCGCGCCGCGCGAGCGTCTGGACCGCCGCATAGTCGTCCGGATACGCGAGGCCGTCGCCGCCGGCGTCGATCGCGCTCGTCACGCCGACGCGGTTCAACGCGTGCATGAACTGCCGCGTCGAGTTGACCCGGTCGGCCGCATCGAGCCTCGGCGCGCGGGCGAGCACCGCGCCCAGCACCGCCGGGTCCGGACGCGCGAGCAGCAGCCCGGTCGGCCGCCCATGGCGATCGCGCCGCAGTTCGCCGCCGGGCGGATCGGGTGTGTCGCGCCCGTAGCCGAGCGCGCGCAGCGCGGCCGCATTCAGCCACGCACTGTCGGCCAGATGCTGGACGAATACCGGCGTGTCGGGCGCGATCGCGTTGAGCTCGGCCGTCGTCGGGCCGCGCTTTTCCGCGAACTGCAGCGCGCTCCAGCCGCCCGCCACGCGCGCCCATTGCGGCGCGGGCGTGCGTCGTACCTGCCGGCCCAGCAGCTCGAGCGCATCGGCCAGCGACGGCACGCCGTCCCAGTGCACCTCGAGGTTGAAGTTCATGCCGCCGCGGATCGCCTGCAGGTGCGCGTCGATCAGGCCCGGAATCACGGTACGACCGTTCAGATCGATACAGGCGGTGTCGTCGTGCGCATGGCGCAGCACATCGCGATCGTCGCCGGTCGCGACGATGGTCCCGTCCTTCACGGCGAGCGCGCGGACGAACGAGCGCCGTTCGTCCTGGGTCGCGATCTTTCCGTTGAACACGACGAGGTCCGCCGAACGCGCGGGTTCCGTCGCTCTAAGCACCGTCGGGCCTCCCGTGCGCACCCGCGTGCGACGCGGCGCGGGCCGCCCTGCCGCTCGTCGAACGCGGGAAAGCGGCCGCACCGCACGCATCGGCATGCATGCTGCTATCGCGCGGCCGCGCGGCCGTACCGGGTTCGCGCATCGTCATGCCGCCTGCTGCGCCGCGTCGGCGGTATCGCGTCGCGCGCGCGTCAGGCACGGCGCGAGCGGCGCACCCTGACGGACGAAGCTCTGCACGCGCAGCAAACGGCGCACGTCGTGGGCGCGCGAATGCGGATCGAAGTGCCGCGCGACGCCGGCGACCAGCGCCGACGCCTGCGCGGTATGCCCGCGCTCGATCAGGTGATCGGCGAGATCGAGCGAACTGCGCAGCGCCCACATCGCGGCGCCCTGCGCGTTCGCGGTCTGGATCGCCATCTGCAGATGGCGATGCCCGTCGGCCTCGTACGCCACCGCGAGATCCGCGCCGACGATGCGCGCCTGTTCGAGCATCGCGACGCCTCTCACGCGCAGCAGTTCGGGGACGAACAGGTGCTCGCCGTGCGCGCGGCAGCGTGCGAGCGTCGCATCGAGCCGGGTGCACGCTTCATCGGCGCGACCGGTCCGCACGAGGCCCTCCGCGTATGCGACGGTCAACGGTGCGAGCACGCGCCGGAAGCTGCTCGCCTCGACGCGCAGCAGCGCGGGCTCGAGCCGGGCGAGGCCCGCGCCGGGATGGCCGGCCTGGATGTCGAACTGGCCCGTCAAGCATTCCGCGTGACTGCGCCAGATGTCGAAACCGTGTGCGTCGGCGGTCGCGCGCAGCGTCGTGAGATAGTCGGAGGTGATGTCGTGATCGCCGTAGCGCAGCGCGATCGGCACGGCGGCCGCGCCGAGCACGATGCACAGCGGGAGGGGCGACGGGTCGCGGCGCGCATGCTCGACCGCTTGCGCGGCGACGCGCATCGCGTGTTCCGGCTCGCCCTGCATCCAGAGCAGACGGATCAGCATCGTGCGCCCCAGCGTCGCCATGTCGATGCCCAACGCGGCCTGCGCGCACGGCGGTTCGCCCGCGTCGGCCAGCTCGGCCGTCGCCGCTTCCAGCCGCTCGCGCGCCTGCGCATGCTCGCCGAAGTAATGCAGCGACGTCGCGACCATCGTGTTGGCCAGCAACCGCTGCGACCGGTCGCCGCGCCGCTCGGCCGCCCGCTCGAAGCGCGTCGCGTAGCGCAGCGATTCGTGAATGTCCGACAGCGTCAGCATCGTGTTCCACAGCCCGACCAGCGCGCGCGCGTCGAACGCATCGTCGCCGATGTGCGCGGCGAGACCGAGCGTACGGTCCCACATCGCGGCGGCGGCCAGTGCGTCGCCGTCGGTATGCAGCAGCGCCGACGCGCAGGCCGCCCGCAGCCGCATCTCGCGCGCGACGTCGACCGGGCCCGTGGCGTCCGTGTCCAGCCCGTCGAGTACCTGGCGCGCCCGCGCCGTGCACGCGCGCATCCGCGACGGCTCCAGCAACGCCCGCGCCAGCCGGTCGGGCTCGGGCACGCCCGCGGCTTCGGCGACGTCCACCGGTTCGTCCACGGCCGGCGCGGGTGCACCGGCAGGTGGCACGTCGGCGAGCATCACGGGCGCCGCGGGACGCGCATGGGCCCGCTCCCGCTCGTACTCCGCATGGCGCGCGACGATGCGCTCGAACTCGCCCTCGTTGTGCAGTTTTTCCAGCGCGTACGCGCGCGTCGATTCGGTCAGCCGGTAGCGCGCATATGCCCCATCGAATTCGACGGTCACCAGCGATTTCGCCACCAGCTCGCCGAGCACCGCGATCATGTCCGCGGCCGAGGTGCCGGGCTCGGTCGCGACCGCGCGCGCGGCATCGAACGAAAACGGCCCGATGAAGCATCCCATCCGGCGAAACAGCGCGCGCGCGGCCCGGTCGAGCAGCACATAGCTCCAGTCGAACGTCGCGCGCAGCGTCTGATGACGCGGCAGCGCCGAGCGCAGCCCGCCCGTCAGCAGATTCAGCCGGTCGTCGAGGCGCGACGCGACGACCGCGAGCCCGAGCGTCGCCACGCGCGCCGCCGCCAGTTCGATCGCGAGCGGCAGCCCGTCGAGGCGCCGGCAGATGTCGCCGATCAGCCGCACGCCGGCTTCGTCGACCGCGCAATCCGGCGCGGCCGCGCGCACGCGTTCCAGGAACAACTCGACGGCCGAACAACGGACGATTTCCGCCGCGGAGGCATTGCCGTCCGGCACCGCGAGCGGGCTCATGCGCAGCACCGCTTCGGCCGAGATGTGCAGCGGCTCGCGGCTCGTCACGAGCACGCGCAGCGAGCCGGCGCTCGACGTCAGCGTTTCGACGAGGCTCGCCACCAGATCGACGATGTGCTCCGCGTTGTCGAGTACCAGCAGGCAGCGCGACGTCGCGAACGCGTCGCCGATGCGGTCGATGGCGGGCACGCCGGACGTATCGAGGCCGAGTTCGGCAGCGAGCGCGATCAGCATGTCGTCGCGCGTCGACGCGCGCGCCAGTTCCACGAACAGCACGCGCTCGTGCGCGCGGCTGCGCACGCCGTGCGCGACGCGCACCGCAAGACTCGTCTTGCCGATGCCACCCGCGCCGACGAGCGTGATGACCGGCGTGCGTTCGAGCATGTCGACGATCTGCGCGATTTCGGCGTCGCGCCCGACCAGCGGCGCGAGCAGCGACGACGCGCAGGCATCCGGCAGCGGCGCGACGGCCGGCGGTACGGCGACGGCCGGCGCTTCGGCCGCGGGCACGAGATCCGGGCCGGGCGACGCGCTCGCAACCAGCAGGTAGCCGCGTCCGGGCACCGTCTTGATCAGATCGCGGCTCGCGCCGAGCGCCTTGCGCAGCGTGGCCACATGCACCTGAAGCCGGTTTTCCTCGACGATCAGGCCCGGCCAGACCGCATCCATGATGTCGTCTTTCGACACGACCGAACCGCTCGCGCGGTGCAGGACTTCGAGAATGTCGAGCGCGCGCGCGCCGATGCGCAGCGACGCGCCGTGACGGCGAATGTCGCGTTGCTCGAAGTCCACCGACAAAGTTCCGATCTGGATCATGGCCGCCTCCGGGTTCCTCGGGATGGCTGGCGAATGAACGCGGCAGTTCACCCGTCAGGAAGTCCGCGTCCGGCGCACCCTTGCACCGGACGAAAATGTCGAATTCCGGACCGAGTGTAGACGGGCATGCCGTGAAAATCTTGAAGGAAAATGCGCTGCCAGCGCATTTCGCGCGGACGCGATCGGCACGATCACTTGCGTGTAAAAGTAGGGCGCTATACTCTGCCGGGCCGCGCGCGCAGGCCCTGCGCGGGGGTATGCACTCACCGCGCACACGCATTGAAAGCAATCTGTCAGGATGACGAGCGGACGTTTATGCAAATTCATTTTGAACGTTCGCGTGCGCATCTAAACTGGACTCGTCATTTCACGCTCCGAGTCCCTCGCTGGGGAATTCCATGTCAGACACCGTCATCGCCGCGCCGGTGGCAACGCCTTCGCGGCGGCCGAAAGACACGCTCGGCTGCGTGTCGAGCCTGCTGGCGAAGGATGTCGAGACGACATCCGGCGGCCTGAAGCTCCACCGCAAATGCATGCGCGAAGCGCACGTCGAACGCATCGAGATGCCCGCGTGCGACCGCGGCTTCCTGGTCGGCGTGTCGCTGAACGGCGGCCACCGCCGCACGCTCTACGGGCGTGCCGGCGCGAGCGAGCGCCGGTTCCAGCACCACTCGATCTACATTCGCGATTTTTCCCGTCATTTCCACGCCGACCTGTACGGCAACTTCGACTTCGTGCTGGTCGAGCTGCCGCATGCGTATCTGGCGCGCATCGGCCCCGAGCACGGCGGCAGCCCGGTCGACGGCCTCACGTGCCGCGTCGATGCGCGCGACCCGGTGCTCGGGCATCTCGCGCACGCGGTGGCCGACAGCCTCGACACACCCGGCCCGCTGAACGCGCTGTTCATCGAACAGGTCGGGCTCGCGATGGGCGCGCATCTCGTGCGCCGCTACGGCAACGCGCGCACGCGCGAACTCGAGCACAAGGGCGTGCTGTCTCCCGCGAAGGTCGCGCTCGCCAAGGAGCTGTTGATGGAAAAGGCGGACCTCGGCGTGTCGATCGAGGAAGTGGCGAACGAATGCGACCTGTCGCGCGGGTATTTCATCCGCGCGTTCTCGCGCACCACCGGCCGCACGCCGCACCAGTGGCTGCTCGAACAGCGCGTGATGCGCGCTCGCGAGCTGATCGAGACCTCCGACATGACGCTGGCCGACATCGCGGTCGCGTGCGGCTTCGCCGATCAGAGCCATCTGAACCGCCTGTTCGCGCGGATCGTCGGTCATCCGCCCGGCGCGTGGCGGCGCGCACGGTCGCGCTGACCGGCATGGACGCACGCCGGGCCGTTACCGCACCGGCGTCGCGTCGTAGTTGACCGGCACCCAGTCGTATTGCGCACCGTCGCGGCGCAAATGCCCGAGCCCGGGAAACGCGATATGCGCGGCACCGACGAGATAGCGTCGAGCGGCGACGCGCTTCAGCGTGTCGCGCCGCGTGCGGCGGGCCGTGCCGGCATCGCTGTCGTACTGGACCGTCGCGTCGACGTCGCGCAACTGGATCGCCGCCACGTGCACGATGTCGCCCCACGCGAGCAGGCCCGCGTTGCCGCTCTCGATCAGATAGGCCGTATGGCCCGGCGTATGGCCGGGCATCGGCACCGCGCGAATGCCGGGCGCGAGCGTCGCGTCGCCGCGAAACGTCTTGAAGCGGCCGGCCGCGACGTAAGGCGCGACCGCCGCGGCGGCCGCATCGAAGAACGACGCGAGGAACGCCGGCGCGTGCGCCTTGTTGGCCGGATCGAGCCAGTACGCGGCCTCGACCGCGTTCACCCGCACGACGGCATTCGGAAACGTCATCGCGCCATTCGACGCAATGCCGCCGACATGGTCCTTGTGCAGGTGCGTGAGCAGCACTTCGTCGATCTGCGCGGGCGCGTAGCCGGCCGCGCGCAGGTCGTCGAGCAGCTTGCCGCAGCAGTCGCCGTACAGCGTGCCGGCGCCCGCATCGACGAGAATCCGCTTCGATCCGGTATCGACCAGGAACGCGTTGATCGACCCTTGCACGGGCGGCTCCAGGAAGGCGCGATCGAGATCGCGCCGGATCTCGTCCTTCGAGATGTCGCGGAACACCGTGTCGACCGGAAACGGATGAGTGCCGTCGGACAGCGCGATCACCGTGAAGTCGCCGATCTTCTGCCGATAGAAGCCGGGGGGCTGCCGGCCCGCGGCGGGCACGGGAGCGTCGGGCTGCACACCGGACGCCGCGTCGGACGGCACGCCGGCTTGCGCAAATGCCGCAGGCGCCAACAGGCCCGCGCACCCGGCCACGATCAGCAAACGCGCCGCCTGCGCGACGCACGCGTGCCGGAACAGGGTCTTCATGTGTTCTCCGTGACGAACCGTACGCGCGCCCGGCCACGAATGGAACGGCCCGCGCGACACGCGATGTCGCGCAGCTTATCGGGCGCCATGGCGAAAATCCTGAGCGCTGCCTGAATTGTCCTGAAGACGCAGCGCACGGACGGGGCTGCCGCGCGACCCGGCGCTAGAATGCGATCCGCATGCAACGCGACGTTGCACCCCGCCCAAGGACGACCCCATGGACAAATTCTCCGCGCTGCGCGCCTTCGTCGAAGTCGCGGAAGCCGGCGGCTTCTCGAGCGCGGGGCGCCGGCTCGATCTCGCCGCTTCGTCGGTCGTGCGCGCGGTGGACGCGCTCGAAGCGTCGCTCGGCACCGTGCTGCTGAATCGCACGACGCGGCAGGTCACGCTGTCCGATGCGGGCGCCGTCTACTATGCGCGAGCGAAACGCGTACTCGGCGAACTCGCCGATGCCGACGCGCTGGTGGCCGACCGCGGCGACGCGCCGTCCGGCCCGCTGCGCGTGTCGGTCCCGGTCGCCTACGGGCTGCGCCGCCTCGCGCCGCACGTCGCCGCGTTCGTCGCCCGCCATCCGAAGCTCGACCTCGACCTGCAACTCACCGACGAACGCGTCGATCTCGTATCCGCGCGAATCGACGTCGCGATCCGGCTCGGTGACGCCGCGCCGACCGCGGAAGTCGTCGCGCGCCCGCTCGGCACGTTCCGGCGCTACGTGGTCGCGAGCCGCGCCTACCTCGACGCGCACGGCACGCCCGCGACGCCGGCCGAACTGGTCGATCACGCGTGCCTGCGCTTTCATTTCGGCGTCGACCAGCAGACGTGGACGTTCGTGGGTGCGCCACGCACGACGCAGGTCGTCGTCACCGGGCGGCTGAAATCGAACCACAGCGAAGTGCTGCGCGAGGCCGCGCTCGACGGCGCCGGCATCGCGCTGCTGCCCGACTGGCTGGTCGATACGGACCTCGAAGCCGGCCGCCTGCAACGGCTGTTCGATCAATACGACGTGACGCCGGGCTCGGCGCGCGCGGTGATCACCGCGCTGTACCTGCCGAACCAGCGCGGCTCGAAGCGCGTGACCGCGTTCATCGATTTCGTCGAATCGCTCGCTCGCGCGCGGCCCTGAGACGGGCGACACGGAGCGATGCCATGCGTCACCAGCCGAACTTCGCTTCCATCCCGACGTAGTCGGCGTTGCGCGCGCCGAGTGCGCGAATCGACGAGCCGAGCTGGAAGTGCACGGCCTCCAGCGCGAGCGCGACGTTCGCGTTCACGAGCCAGTCGACGCGCGCCTGCGCGTACATCCCCGTCCATGCGCCGCCCTTGCCCGCCGTGCCCGGCACCGCCGACATCCCCTGCCCGTAGATCGCGTCGGCCGTCGTCTGCCGCCACTGGAAGCCGACGGCGGTGAGCACCGTCACCGAGCTGGCCGGCTTGAAGGTCAGCGACGGCTTCACGTGGATCAGGTTGCTGTACCCGGTATAGCCGGCGAGCGTGAAGTAATAGCCGTTCGGAAACATCGGGTTGAATGTGCCGACGCGCCGGTCGCCCGGATGCGCGTCGCCCGATGCACCGTCGACCTGGATGCCGATGCGCGGCGTGCCGGCCGTCTTCGCGAACGTGTAGCCGCCCAGCGCGCCGAACGCCCACGCGCCGACCGTGTCCTGTCCGACGTGGCCCGTCTGCAGCATCGCCTCGACGTCCCAGTCGAACCCGTCGGTCTTGCCCGCGTAACGCATGTCGAACACGTCGCGACGCTCGGTGCCGGACGCATCCGGATAGCGCGCGTTGTCGCGCGTGTAGCGCGACCAGTACGCGGACAGATCGCCGGGCCCCGTGCCGGTGCGCTCGACGCGCACGCCGTCGAATCGCAGATGGCGGTTCGACACGTCGTCGAACGCGGCCGCATTGCGATACTGCACCGGGCGCGTCACGTAGCCGATCAGGCGCCATTTGCCGATTTCGTAATCGGTCCACAGTCCGTCGTACGCCTGCCGCACGTTCGGGCCGTCGCGCACCGACACGAAGCGCTGCAAGTCGAACGCCATCTCCTGCCGGCCGATCCGCGTCTTGAACGTGCCCGGCCCCAGTTGATCGACGTACGCGACGAACGCCTGCTCGAGGTCGAGCTGATCCTTGTCGACCGGGCCGACCGTGTCCTTGCCGAACGGCCGCGCATCGACGAACTGCACGAACGCCTGGAAGTGCCCGCGATAGCGCAGGTCCGCGTGCACGTTCGCGCGCTGGATCACGTAATTGTCGTCGTGCGCGGCGCCGAGGCCGAACAGCGGCGCGTTGTTCAGTTCGAAGCGCTCGCGCAGGTTCGCGCCGAGCGACAGGTAGGTCGACGGATCGTCGCCGAGCCGTATGTATTTCAGCGCGTCGAACGGCTTGCGCGGCACGCACGGATTCGCGAACACCGACCAGTCCTCCTGCCAGCGGTTGAACAGCACCGTCGGGCGTTTCGCGGTGCACGACGCCGCGGCGGCAGCCGGCGACGCGGCCGCGCCGCCCGCCGCCTCGGCATCGGCGCCGACGGCCGAACCCGCATGCAACGCGGCGCCGCCCGCCAGCACGACGCACGGCAGCGCGCCGCGCCACGATCGCTTCATCGGCCGGCGCACCGTCATTTCGACCGCGCGTGGATTTCGGCGACATAGCCGCCCGGGAACTGCACGAGCGCCGCGTCGCGGCCGTCCGATTTGAACGGCGGCACCAGCACCGTCACGCCCGCGGCTTCGGCCTGCTTCAGCGTCGCGGCGAGATCGGCCACTTCGTAGCCCGTCATTTCACGCCCGAACGGGTACGGCAGGTGACCGTCGGTCGCGAGCACGGTCATCTTGCCGAAGCCCGATTCGATGCGAATGCGGCGGTACGTATCGTTCGGCCGGCCGATCTCGATGCCCGGCGCATGGCGCACGTCCGACACGATCTTGCCGTGCGAGAACGCGGCGAAGTTGCGTGCGAGCTTGCTCGCGCTTTCCGGCGACACGTACACGCGATTCTCCGGCACCGTCTGCAGCGCGTCGTAGTTCGGCGCCTGCGTATGCCAGTACAGCTGCATGTTCACGCCGCCCGGCCAGCGAACGATCGCGTCGCGTCCGATCGGGTCGGGAAACGTCGATACGACGATGTCCGCGCCATGCGCTCGCGCCGACTTCACCGCGACGTCCATGTCGGTGACGAGATAGCCGGTGCGTTCCTCGCAGAACGGGTACGGGATCGGCGTCTTGAAGCCGAACACCGAGATCGTGCCGACCGGCGTCAGCACCAGCTGCGACATCGTCTGGCTCGGCGTCGGCGTGACCTGGAACACGCCCTGCTTCGACTTCTTGCCGCCGAAGGTCGCGACGAAGCTGTCGGTGAAGCGGTCGAAGTCTTCGGGGGCGACGCACACGTGCGTCGTGTCGTACTGCGGGCCGACCGCAACGGCTGGCGGCCGCGCCGCGGCGGCCGGCGATGCGATGTCGTCGAGGTGGGTTTCGTCGGCGAGCGCCGGCGCGCCGGCCAGCAGCGCGACGAGCACGGCCGACGATGCGGCGGTCATGCGCAGCATGTCGCGCAGGTTCAATGAATTCATCGGTTTTCTCCTTGATGGTGACGCGCGCGGCACGGCGCCGCGCGCGGATTCGGATTCAGCGGAATACAGGCCACTCGTCCGGGCGGCCCGGACGACAGGCGAGAAACACGCGCACCGCGCGCGGGAGACGGCGCAGACTCGTCGTTTCGACACGGTCGTCGCAACGTCACCGAATGGCGGGAACGCTGCCAGCCCGGTCTCGCCTATCGTTGCGCACGGTGACGAGGACGAGCCCGCCGATCTCGACCACGATCGCCATCGCCGCCCATACGGACCCGGGGTGCAGGCCGAAGTGCGCCTGCTCCGCGGCGGCCGCATCGAAACCCAGCAGCGTGTACACGCCCGCGATCAAATACGCGGACACCAGCATGAGACGCGAGACCGGCAGCACCCATGGCTGCGACAGCAGCACGCGGACCCACGCCGAGTTCCGTAGACGAGGCGCGTCGTCATCTCATACCGCCCAGCACGAACAGCCGAACGCACCCCAGAAGCCCTTCGCGTCGGACGTCGGCAACGCGTTTGCCCATGCGTTCGCGTGCGCATGCTGGTGAACGTTGCATTCGTTCGCGCAGCCGCACATCGCGGCGGCGGCCGCGCGTTGCAACGGTGCGCCGTTGCGCTGCGTCGCGCCCCAGCCGCCATAGCCCCCGAACTCGCGAACGGGCGACCAGTCCGGCATCGCCGGCGGGATCGGCGCGTCGTGCGACGCGAACGGCCCCGCGCCCCATACGATCTTCCCGTCGACCACCGTCAGCAACGCGGTCGTGCCGGCGATATCGTCCTCCGCGCACGCGAAGAAATCGCGGTCCGGGACGATCAAGTCGGCGAGCTGCCCCACCGCGATGCGTCCTTTCTTGCCCTCCTCGTTCGAGAACCACGTCACGTACTCGGTCCACATCCGCAGCGCGGTTTCGCGATCGAGCAGGTTGCGCTGCGGATACATCCTGAGGCCACCGACCGTCTTGCCCGTCACGAGCCACGCGAGCGACACCCACGGGTTGTACGATGCGACGCGTGTCGCGTCCGTGCCGGCCGACACCTTGAGCCCCTTGGCGAGCATCTTCGCGACAGGCGGCGTCGCTTCCGCGGCTTGCGCGCCGTAGCGCTCGACGAAGTATTCGCCCTGGTACGCCATCCGGTGCTGCACCGCGATACCGCCGCCGAGCGCGGCGATCCGGTCCATCGATTGCTCGGTGATCGTTTCTGCGTGATCGAAGAACCAGTTCAGCCCTTCGAGCGGGATGTCTTCGTTGACCTTCTCGAACACGTCGAGCGCGCGGCTGATCGTTTCGTCATAGGTCGCGTGCATGCGCCAAGGCCAACGGTTTTCCGCCAGCACGCGCACGACACCTTCGAGGTCATCCTCCATCTGCGCGGGCAGATCCGGCCGCGCCACGCGGAAGTCTTCGAAGTCGGCCGCGGAAAACGCCAGCATCTCGCCCGCGCCGTTATTGCGGAAGTAGTCGGTGCCGTCGTGGTACTTGACGCTCTTCGTCCAGTTCACGAAGTCTTCCTTCTCCGCGTTCGGCTTCTGCGTGAACAGGTTGTACGCGATCCGGATCGTCATCTCGCCCGTGTCGTGCAGCTTGCGGATCACTTCGTAATCGTCGGGATAATTCTGCGACCCGCCGCCCGCGTCGATCACGCCCGTCACGCCCAGCCGGTTCAGCTCGCGCATGAAGTGACGCGTCGAGTTGTACTGATACTCGAACGGCAGCTTCGGGCCTTTCGCGAGCGTCGCGTAGAGGATCGTCGCGTTCGGGTTCGCGAGCAGCAGGCCGGTGGGGTTGCCTGCGGCATCGCGCAGGATCGTGCCGCCCGGCGGCTCCGGCGTGTCCTTCGTGTAGCCGACCACCCGCAGCGCCGCCGCATTCAGCAACGCGCGATCGTACAAATGCAGGATGAACACGGGCGTATCGGGCGCGACTGCATTGAGTTCGGCGATCGTCGGCAGCCGTTTCTCGACGAACTGATGTTCGGTGAAGCCGCCGACCACGCGCACCCACTGCGGCGCCGGCGTGATCGCGACCTGCTGCTTGAGCATCTCCATCGCGATCGCGAGCGACGGCACGCCGTCCCAGCGCAGTTCCATGTTGTAGTTCAGTCCGCCACGAATCACGTGGCAGTGGTTGTCGATCAGACCCGGCAGCACGCCGCGGCCGCCGAGATCGACGACCTTTGTCGCGCGGCCCGCGAGCGGCATCACGTCCGCTTCGCTGCCGACGGCAACGAATCGTCCGGCGGCAATCGCGACCGCCGTCGCGACGGGGTTCGTGCGATCGAGCGTCGTGAATCGTCCGTTATGCAGGATCAGATCCGGTTGGGTCACGGTTGCGGTCATATGCATCATCTCTTGTTGATCAGAAGCCAAAGAGTTGTTTCACGGGGGGTAAGGCTTGTACGCCGATCAGCATGCCGAGCAGCCCGACCAGCGCAATCAGCGGCGGTGCGGGAGAGCGAACCTTGATGGCGCTGTAAATCACACCGATCAGCACACCCGCGCCAAGGGAAACCAGATAAGGTTCCATGCAATAAATCTCCCGGACAATTTCAAATGCAGGGGCTGTATTTCGACCCGCATGCCGCGGGCGGCATTCGTGTTTCGGTCACGTCCGCCGCCCGCGGCAATGGAGCCCATGCGACGCGTTCACATCGAACCCGCCGCACCGGCATCAGCGGTCGCCGGTCGTCCGCGCTTACTTCGCCGGAACGGCCGGAATCGACTCGTGCGGCGTCGCGGTGCGTTGCGGCGCCTTGTGGAGCATCGTGTACGCGTAGTCGACGCCCATCCCGTATGCGCCCGAATGCTCCTTCGCGATCGCCATCACCGCGTCATACGTCTCGCGGCGCGCCCAGTCGCGCTGCCACTCGAGCAGGACCTGCTGCCACGTGACCGGCACCACGCCGGCCTGCACCATGCGCTGCATCGCGAAATCGTGCGCGGCCTGCGTCGTGCCGCCCGATGCGTCGGCGACCATGTAGATTTCGTAGTCGCCTTCGAGCATCGCGCAGAGCGCGAACGTCGTATTGCAGACTTCGGTCCACAGACCCGACACGACCACCTTCTTGCGGCCCTTCGCGGCCAGCGCGTCGCGCACCTTCTGGTCGTCCCACGAGTTCATCGACGTGCGTTCGAGCGTCTTCTGGTTCGGGAACACGTCGAGCAGCTCGGGATAGGTGTGGCCCGAGAAGCTCTCGCTTTCGACCGTCGTGATCGTGGTGGGGATGTTGAAGACCTTCGCGGCCTTCGCG
Organism: Burkholderia sp. 9779_493; assembly: GCF_015712215.1. NCBI lineage: Bacteria > Pseudomonadati > Pseudomonadota > Betaproteobacteria > Burkholderiales > Burkholderiaceae > Burkholderia > Burkholderia sp. 9779_493. The sequence goes on along the minus strand of NZ_JACCQA010000012.1, from coordinate 15,508 downwards.
AGCCCGACGACGTTGTTCTTCAGCGTCTGACGATCGATCGACTGCACGCCGAACGCCATCTGCGGCTGCTGGTCGATGAAGATCAGCTGGCTGTTGTGCGGAGTAAGTACTTCAAGCTTCGGATTGCTCATGGTGGTGATGTCCTTTGACGCGGAGAAAAATGAGGCTTGCCCGGCCGACGCATCCGCGAGGCATCCAATGCGCCATGTCGGAAGCGTCGGCAGTCGGCCTGCGTCATTCAATACGCGAAATTTCGACCGCACCAGTTAATTGTTCTGATTCTCACCGCGCTCTGAATTCAGACTGAAAAGATCTGAATTTCATTGAATCGGCTAACGACGGACGCGCAGGACCTGATAGGCTGGCCCAAGACTTTCGGATCGACGCCAGACCGGTATTTATCCATATTTTTAACGGCCGTCATTCCGTCCCATATCTATGAAACCGTACATTGCTTCGCTTCTCGCCGGCATCCTCGCCGGCGTCGTCTACGCGCTGATCGGCGTGCAATCGCCGGCGCCGCCCGCCGTTGCCCTGGCTGGCCTGCTCGGCATTCTGGTCGGCGAACAGATTCTTCCCGTGGTGCGACGGATGTTCGATGGCATCCGCCTGAGAACCGCATGGCGCGACGCGAAGTGCAGCCAGCACATGTTCGGCGCGCTGCCCGGCGCGCACGCCGATGCTTCCGCGAAGCACCGCGAATCGACACCGACGTGACAGGCAGACGTCGAGCGAATGCGGCGGCGGCCCGGCCGTCGGCACACATGCGTGCGTGCCTCGGTACATCGGACGACGAACCATTGTGAACAACATTGGGTTCGGCGTTGCTCGACGGCGCGACACCGCCTGATACCCTTGTCGTAGCGAAACTCGTCATGAAGCTGCCTTTCGAAGCACTCGATGCACTGGACGCGATCGACCGCACCGGTACGTTTGCTGACGCCGCAGTTGGTGCACCGCGTGCCGTCCGCACCGACATATCTCGTACAAAAGCGCGAGCGCGATCTCGACGTCGCGTTGCTCGATCGCAGCGGGCGTCGGGCGAAGCTCACGCGCGCGGGCCGCGTCGTCGTCGAGGAAGGCCGTCGTCTGCTTCATGCCGCCGAGCAGCTTGAACGGAAGGCGCAGCGCGCGCAGCAAGGTTGGGAAACCGAAGTTCGCGTCTGCATCGCCGAGATACTGCCCTTCGACATGATGTGGCCATACGTCCACGCGTTCTACGCACTTGAAATGGACACGCGGCTACGATTCTCCACCGAAGTGCTCGGCGGCACCTGGGATGCGCTGATCTCGCGGCGGGCCGATCTGATCGTCGGCGCGGCGGGCGAGCCGCCGGAACTGCCGGACATCGTGGAGCAGCCAATCGGCACGCTCCGGCACGTATTCACGGTCGCCCCGACCCATCCGCTCGCTGCGCTGCCCGAACCGCTGTCGATGGCGTCGATCGTCGAGTATCGCGGCGCGGTGATCTCCGACACGTCCCGCGAGCTTCAGCCGCAGTCGGTCGCGGTTGATGCTGGCCAACCGTATCTCGCGGTGCCGACGCTCGCAGCGAAACTGGCCGCGCAATGCGAAGGGCTCGCGGTAGGTACGCTCCCGGACTGCATCGCGGCGCCCGCGATCGCACAAGGCAGGCTTGTCGCGCGGGAAGTCACCGGCATGCGCGACACGACCCATTGCTATATCGCGTGGCGCACCGACGAAGCCGGGCGCGCGCTCCGCTGGTGGGTCGAACAGCTCGGACACCCGGACCTCGTCGACCGGTTCACCACGCCCGCGTGACGCTGCGCTTTCTGCGAACGGTCGAGCGGTCTCGCGCTGACCGACCTGCATCGAGCTGTTCTCGAAATCGGCGTTAAAGGAAATGAAGAAGCGCAGCGCGGCTTCGCCGCCGCTCCGGTCGCGCACGCAGCCGACGCCGCGCGCGGAATCGGCGTTCAGCGCGACGCGGACGGCTCGCCGGTCCGGCCAGAGCGCCAGGTGAGGAAACCAAGCGCCGCGAGCGGCAGCGCCAGTGCCCAGAATCCGGCGTACACGTAGGCGCTCGCCCCGGCGCCCGCGCCGAGCGCGAACCCGACCACCGGCGGCAACGTGCGTCGCAGCCGCGCGCGTGCGGCTTCCCGTTCGGCCGGCGCGGCGATCGGCACGAGCCAGTCGAATGCATCGATGACCGCCTGCGTGACGTTTCCGGTCATCACGGTGTTCGCGACGACGGTGCGCGCGGTCAACCGGCCGTGCGCGTTCTGCACGCCCATTGCCGCCGCGCCCAGCAGCCCGCAGACGATCGTCGCGGGCGCATCGGCGCTGCCGATCGGCGACGCCGCGACGCCCGCGAGCATGAATCCGGCCAGCAGGATCGTCTGCAGTGCGTACAGCGAGCGCGCCCGCACGCCATGCCCGCGCACGCGCATCCGGTGATCGAGCACGCGGGCGGCGACGATGCCCGCGATGAATGCCGGAAACGCGAGCCACTTGATCATGAGACCCTGGCCGACCCCGGCGAGGCCCGAGCCGATCAGGATGAAGTTGCCGGTGACGTGCGCGGTAAAGAGCCCGAACAGCGCGACGAAGCCGAGCGTGTCGACGTAGCCGGCGATCGATGCGAGGAACACATCCTCGCCCCGCAGGCGATCGGGGGCCGCCGCGCCCGCTGCCGTTACTTGCGCGGGCTGCATGTCGTGGCTTCCGCGGTTGTGTCGATGGTGTGCGCATCGCGAACCTGCGCGGCGAGCGCACGCAACGGCGCCGGCACGAGCGGGATCGCATGCTTGCGGACAACGATGCCGAACAGGCGCGCCAGCGCGGTCAGCGGCGGCGCAGGCGACTGCACGCGCACGAGGGGGTGCAGGAGGCCGACCGCGATGCGGGCTCCCGGCGAGATCAGGTAAGGCATGGTCCGTTCCGGTTGTGCCGCCGGCCGGGCCGGCCGAAAGGCTTCGGCCTCGTGCGGCGGCTCGGGAACAAGACTACGGAAGGCGGGCCTGAAAGTCATGGCGGCGAACTGAATCGTTCTGAACGTGCGGTGCGGCGCGGTGACGCATGCGCGCGACGACCGCCGACGAGCCGGCAGCCGTGCCGCCGCCTCGCATCGGAATTCAGAACGATTCAGCCACGACGTTCGTCGCGTGGCCTATGCTCGGACAGCATCGGACGCGAGCCGTATCGCGCACCGTCCGCATCGAACCAGGATTCCCACATGACGACCGACACGCTCGCACTCACCCATCACACCATTACGGCGAACGGCATCCGCCAGCACGTCATCGATGCCGGCGCGGGGCCCGTCGTCGTGCTGCTGCACGGCTTCCCCGAAACCAGTTTTGCATGGCGCTTCCAGATTCCGGTGCTCGCGCGGCACTATCGCGTGATCGTGCCCGACCTGCGCGGCTACGGCGAAACCGACAAACCCGCGGCCGGCTACGACAAGCGCAACATGGCGCGCGATCTCGCCGCGCTGCTCGACGCGCTCGGCATCGAGCGCATCGCGCTCGTCGGGCACGATCGCGGCGCACGCGTCGCGACGCGTTTCGCGAAGGACTTCCCCGAACGCGTCGAGCGGCTCGTCGTGATGGACAACGTGCCGACGCGCATCGTCGCGCAGAACATGACCGCGCAAACGGCGCGCGCGTACTGGTTCTTCCTGTTCCACCAGGTGCCCGACCTGCCGGAGGCGCTGATCGCCGGCAAGGAAGCCGAATGGCTCAGCTACTTTTTCGCCGACTGGTGCTACAACCCGCACGCGATCTCGGGCGATGCGTTCGACACGTACGTGCGTGCGTACCGACGCCCGGGGGCCGTGCGCGGCGCGCTGGCCGACTATCGTGCGAACGCGGAAGACGTGCAGCAGGACCTCGTCGATGCGGACGTCAGGATCGCGTGCCCGACCATGGCGATCTGGGGCGAGGATTTCTACGCGGTCGGCAAGATGTTCGACATGAAGGCCGTATGGGAAGGCATGGCGACCCACCTGCGTGCCGAGCCGATCGCGCAGTGCGGGCATCTGCCGCACGAGGAGCAGCCCGAGCGCGTGAACGCGCTGCTGCTCGATTTCCTGCGCGGCTGGGCCGGCTGACGCCACGCGCGCCGCACACGGCATCATCGGGGGACCATCGGATGGAACACGGAGCGGGCCGCAAGGCCGTCATCGCCGGCGGATCGGTCGGCGGGCTGTTCGCGGCGACCGCGCTGCGCGCGGCCGGCTGGGACGTCCGCGTCTTCGAGCAATCGCCGCACGCACTCGACAGCCGCGGCGGCGGCATCGTGCTGCAACCGCCGATCGAGCGCGCGTTCGCGTTCGGCGGTGTGCCGCTGCCGCGCGAGGCAAGCGTCGATTCGATCGACCGGATCTACGTCGATGCGCACGACCGGATCGTGCAGCGCTTCGCGATGCCGCAGACGCAGACGGGCTGGAACGTGATCTACACGGCGCTCAAGCGTGCGCTGCCCGCCGGCGTCATCCACGCGGGCGACGCGTTCGAGCGGTTCGAACCGGACGGCGAGCGGATCGTCGCGCATTTCGCGAGCGGCCGCGCCGAGACTGCCGACCTGCTGATCGGCGCGGACGGCGGCCGCTCGACCGTACGCGCGCAATTGCTGCCGGACGTGCGGCCGACGTATGCGGGCTATGTCGCGTGGCGCGGGCTCGTCGACGAACGCACGCTGCCCGAGCAGGTGCTGGTTCTGCTGCGCGAACGCTTCACGTTCCAGCAAGGCGACCGGCACCTGTTCCTGACCTATCTGGTGCCCGGCGCCGACGGCACGATCGAACCGGGCAAACGGCGCGTGAACTGGGTGTGGTACCGGCGTCTCGCATCCGACCGGATGCCGTCGCTGTTCGTTGCGCGCGACGGCACGCAACGCGACGGGTCGCTGCCGCCCGGCGCGATGCGCGACGACCACCGCGCGGAACTCGTCGACGCCGCCGACCGGATGCTCGCGCCGACGCTCGCCGCGCTCGTCGATGCAACCACCGCGCCGTTCGCGCAGGCGATCCTCGATCTCGCGGTCGAGCGGATGGCTTTCGGGCGCGCGGTGCTGCTCGGCGATGCCGCCTGCATCGTGCGCCCGCACACGGCGGCGGGCGTCGCGAAAGCGGCGGAGGACGCGGTCGGCCTCGCCGAAGCAGTGCGCGAAGTCACACGCGGCGCCGCGTTCGATGCCGCGCTGGCGGGCTGGGACGCCCGTCAGCGCGCCGCCAGCGCATCGATCGCCGCGCGCGGGATCGCACTCGGCGCGCGGCTGATGGGCGCGGCGTGAACATGCGCCGGCCGGGGGTCGACTGCATGGCGCTGCGGATCGAATTCGGGATTCAGCGCGCGCAGCACGCTGGCGCGCCCGCCGCCGTCATCGGGCAGCTGCGGCTGCCCGCGCGCGAAAACCGGGGTCGCGACCGCCGCGAGCCACGCGGCGATCGCCAGCCCCGTCACGCGTCTCGATACGGCGCCCCGCTTCATTGCGCGCTCGCGGTCGATACGGCGGCCGACGTCGCGGTCATTGCCGAGTGCCGGTCGCCATGCGCGATCGCATACAGCTCGCGATTGCGCGCGATCGTCTGCGCGCTCGGCGGATAGTCCGTGTTCAACGTCGGCAGCGACCCGTCGCGCTCCGCCTGAATCAGGTCGGCGCGCACGTCGACCCGCGTGACCGGATGGCCGGTGGTCTGCGCAAATGCGACGATCGGTGCGCTCAGCGCACAGGAAAGCAATGCCGCACGAATCAGCTTGTTCATGATGTTCACCTCTCGAAGATAGCGTGTTAGCGTCCGCAGATCAGGCCGGACATCCGCTCCGCATCGATGCGATGAGGAGTGGTGTCCATTCTGCGATTCGCGCGCTGTCCGGAAGGTGAGGCTTCGATTACGGTCCTGTCATCTATCGCGGCCGGGCTGCACCGCAGCGTCGGTCAGCGCGTCACGGTTTCGGTGTTTCGCACGCTGCCCAGAAACCGCGTCAACTCCACCGTCTGCGGCCGCTCGAAGATCTCGTCGGCCGTCCCGCTCTCCCACACGCGCCCCTGATGCATGAACACGATCCGGTCGCTCACCGCACGCGCGAAGTTCATCTCGTGCGTCACCATGATCAGCGTCATGTCCTCGCGCGCGAGTTGCTCGACCACGCCCAGCACCTCGCCGACGAGCTCGGGATCGAGCGCGGACGTGATTTCGTCGCACAGCAGCACGCTCGGCTTCATCGCGAGCGCCCGCGCGATCGCGACGCGCTGCTGCTGGCCGCCCGACAGCTGTTCCGGAAACGCGTCGAACTTGTCGCCGAGGCCGACGCGCTCGAGCATCAGTTCCGCGATCGCGCGTGCCTGCTGGCGGTGCGCCTTCTTCACCACCGACTGCGCGAGCATCACGTTCTGCCCCGCGCTCAGGTGCGGAAACAGGTTGTACTGCTGGAACACCATGCCGACCTTCAGCCGCAGCGCACGCAGGTCCGCGTGCCGCGCATCGACGCGTTCGCCGTCGACCGAAATCGTGCCCGCGTCGATGCTCTCGAGCCCGTTGAGCGTGCGCAGCAGCGTGCTCTTGCCCGAGCCGCTGCGCCCGATGATCGAGACGACCTGCCCGCGCTCGACGGAGAAATCGATGCCCTTGAGCACATGATGGGTGCCGAAGTTCTTTTCGAGACCCCGGGTTTCAACGAGCGGCATGCCATCTCCTTTGCAACGTGCGCGCATAACGGGTAAGCGGATAACAGAGCGCGAAATAGATCAGCGCGACGAGGCCATACACGACGAACGGCCGGAACGTTGCGTTCGAAATCGCGATGCCGACCTTCGTCAACTCGGTGAAGCCGATGATCGACACCAGCGCCGTGTCCTTCACGGCCTGCACGCCGAAACCGACCGTCGGCGCGATCGCGATGCGCGCGGCCTGCGGCAGGATCACGTGACGCAATTGCTCGACGTAGCTCATCGCCAGGCTGGCCGACGCCTCCCACTGCCCTTTCGGCACGGCCTCGACACAGCCGCGCCAGATCTCGGCCAGATACGCGCTGGTGAAGAACGTGAGCCCGGCCGTGGCCGCGACCCACGGCGGCACGTCGAGCCCGACGAGCGGCAGGCCGAAAAACACGATGAACAGCTGCATCAGCAACGGGGTGCCCTGGAACACCTCGATATAGAGCTTCGCGACGCCGCGCAGCACCGTCGAGCCCGACACGCGCATCACGAGCAAGCCGAGGCCGACCAGGCCGCCCGTCACGAACGACACGATCGACAGCACGATCGTCCAGCGTGCGGCCAGCAGCAGGTTCGCGAGAATCTGCCCCAACGTGAAATCGGTCATCGCGCACCTCGCACGCGGCGGGTGAACAGGCGGCGGCCCATCGCGCCGAGCGTGGCGCGCAGCAGCAGCGCCATCGCCAGATACGCGAGCGTGATCACGAAGTACGTCTCGAAGGCGCGGAAGTTGCGCGACTGGATGTAGCTGGCCGCATAGGTCAGATCGGCCACCGAGATCTGCGACACGACGGCCGAGCCGAGCATCGTGATCACGATCTGGCTCGACAGCGCGGGAAACACCTTGGCGAGCGCCTGCGGCAACACGACGTGACGCAGCATCTGCGCGCGCGACATCGCCAGCGCGGACGCGGCCTCCAGATGCCCTTTCGGCACGGCGGCCACGCCGGCGCGCACGATCTCGACCGAGTACGCGCCGAGATTGAGCGTCATCGCGAGGATCGCGGCCGTGTACTCGTCGATGTGCACGCCGAGCGCCGGCAAGCCGAAGAAGATGAAGAACAGCTGGACGACGAACGGCGTATTGCGAATCGCCTCGACGTACGCGCCGATCAGCGGGCGCAGCCGCACGGCCGCGCGCGCGTCGGCGCTGTACGCGGCCGCGCCGAGCACGCCGACGGCGACACCCAGCACGGTCGCGACCGCGGTCAGCGCGAGCGTGATCGCCGCGCCGCTCGCGAACACGCCGACGTACTCGGCGAGCTCGCCGAATTGAAGCTGGTAGCTCATGGGAAGGGGATAAATTCAGGTTCGGACAACGACACGCGCCACGCCGGGCACCCCGGCCGCGGCGACGTATCAGGCGACACGGCGATGCGTCACAGTCCGGCCGGCAACGGCTGGCCGAGCCACTTGCGCGACATCTCGCCCAGCGAGCCGTCCTGCTTCGCATGCGCAATCGCATCGTCGATCTTCGCGAGCAGGCGTGGTTCGTTCTTGTTGACGCCGACGAAGCACGGCGAATTCTTGATCACGAACTTCACCTCGGGGCGGCGCGGCGGATTCTTCGCGAGAATCGCCGCCGCGACGATGTTGCCGGCCGCGATCAACTGGACCTGCCCCGACAGGAACGCCTGGATCGTCGCGTTGTTGTCCTCGAAGCGCTTGATCGTCGCGTTCGGCGCGAGCTGCGACAGCGCGATCTCCTCGAGCGCGCCGCGCGTGGCGCCGACCGTCTTGCCGGTGAGGTCGGCCGGCGCGCTCACCTTCACGTCGGACGGCCCGAACACGCCCTGGAAATACGGTGCGTACGCGCTCGAGAAGTCGATGACCTTCTCGCGCTCCGGGGTCTTGCCGAGCGACGAGATCACCATGTCGACCTTGTTGGTCGTCAGGTACGGAATCCGGTTCGCGCTGTTCACGGGCACCAGCTTCAGCTTGACGCCGAGCGCCTTGGCAAGGAGTCCTGCCATGTCGATGTCGTAGCCCTGCGGCTGCATGTCCGTGCCGACCGAACCGAAGGGCGGATAGTCCTCGGGCACCGCGACGCGCAGCGTGCCGTTTTTCGCGATGGTGTCGAGCGCATCGGCATGGGCCGGCGCGGCGGCGAACAGCGCGATCACGGGGGCGGCGAGCAGCGCAGCCAGCCAGGTGCGTCGGGGGAACGGTCGGGTCGTCGGGCTCACGGTGAATCTTCCTTGTCTGGTATGTCGTCGGGCAGCGCGCAACGATTGCGCGGTCCACACCACTCCAGCAAAAACCGGGCCATTGCCGTCAAACGCTTGCCCCGCCGGCACGAGACGGAAATTTCGGCGAACCGCTCGGCGTGCCGAATTCCTCATCTCGGTGCACGAACCGGCGCCGTCGGTAACGGTTGCCCTCGCAGCGCGCGCCGGCGCACCAAATTACCTATCTGGTTCACCCGTCGCCGCGGCCCTATGCACGGATTCGAACAGGCCCAGTCCAAATTTGCATTCCGTTTGTGACGGGAATTACGGCTGAATACGTTCGCGACGTACCGTGCCTTTCGTCACGTCCGACGAATCGCGATCAGGACGGGCGCGCTCGATTCGGTGCGCTGCTCCTCCGGTACCGGTGGCCCCGATCGTCCCGCGATCGAGGCGAATCCAATCCCATCCGCGCGCGAGGATACCGTCATGGCATCGATTCCCGACCCGTCGATAACCGGCGAAACCGACAAACGCAGCTGGCTCGAATCGCACGAAGCCGGCTATCACCAGACCCTCGGCAATCGACAGGTGCAGATGATCGCGATCGGCGGGGCCATCGGCACCGGGCTGTTTCTCGGCGCGGGCGCGCGGCTGCAGGCCGCCGGCCCGGCGCTCGCGATCGTCTATCTGGTGTGCGGCGCGTTTTCGTTCCTGATCCTGCGCGCACTCGGCGAACTCGTGATGCATCGCCCCAGCAGCGGCAGCTTCGTGTCGTACGCGCGCGAGTTCCTCGGCGAAAAGGCCTCGTTCGTCGCCGGCTGGATGTACTTCCTGAACTGGGCGATGACCGGCATCGTCGACATCACCGCCGTCGCGCTCTACATGCACTACTGGGCGCCATTCGCGGCCGTGCCGCAGTGGATCTTCGCGCTCGTCGCGCTGTGCATCGTCGCGACGATGAACCTGATCGGCGTGAAGTGGTTCGCCGAGATGGAGTTCTGGTTCGCGCTGGTCAAGGTCGCTGCGATCGTGCTGTTTCTCGTGATCGGCGCGGCGATCCTCGGCACGGGCATGCCGGTCGCCGGTCATGGCACCGGCATGCATCTGATCACCGACAACGGCGGGTTCTTTCCGCACGGGCTGATGCCGGCACTGGTGCTGGTGCAGGGCGTGGTGTTCGCGTTCGCGGGCGTCGAACTGGTCGGTACGGCCGCCGGCGAATGCAAGGATGCGCGCAAGGTGCTGCCGCGCGCGATCAACAACGTGATCTGGCGCATCGCGATCTTCTACGTCGCATCGGTCGTGCTGCTGGTCTGCCTGCTGCCGTGGAGCGCGTACAAGGCGGGCCAGAGCCCGTTCGTCACGTTCTTCGGCGCGCTCGGCGTGCCGGGCATCGGCTCGGTGATGAACCTGGTGGTGCTCACGGCCGCGCTGTCGAGCCTCAACTCCGGCCTGTATTCGACGGGGCGCGTGTTGCGTTCGCTGTCGATGGGCGGCTCCGCCCCCGCGTTCCTCGCGCGAATGAGCGGGCAATCCGTCCCGTACGCGGGCATTCTGGTGACGGTCGCGATCTACGTGGTCGGCGTGCTGCTCAACTATCTCGTGCCGTCGAGCGTGTTCGAGATCGTGCTGAACATCGCGTCGCTGGGCATCATCAGCACCTGGGGCTTCATCGTCGTGTGCCAGATGAAGTTCCGCGCCGCGGTCAGGCGCGGCGACGTGGAAGACGTGTCGTTCAGGATGCCGGGCGCGCCCGTCACGTCGTGGCTCACGCTGCTGTTCCTGCTCGGCGTGCTGGTGTTGATGGCCTTCGACTACCCGAACGGGACGTGGACGATCGCCTCGATCCCGCTGGTCGCGCTGCTGCTCGTGGCCGGCTGGAAGTGGCTGAGCCGTCGCGCGCGCCGCGCGTTGCTCAAGCCGACGATTCCATCGATCACGCTCACGCAGAACGTGCTCGAGAAGGGCGAGAGCTGACGCGCGGCGGCATGCGCGCCGTCCGTTGAACGATCCGCCGCCAGGCTGCCGACGGCGGTCGCCAACCACGTTCAGTGATGCTCGTACAACGGCTGCGTGTCGAGCGACGCGAGCGATGATGTCGCCGTCCTGGCCGCGTCGGTCGGCTGGGCAGCGGCCGATTGCGCTTGCTGCGCGACGACCTTCGCTTCGGCGGCCTGGATGTCCTCCGGGTAGTACGGGTCGGTGCCGATCGGCCGATAACCAGCCTTCTCGACACGGACGAGATCGGCACGCACCTCGGCGCGGGTAACCGCATGGTCGGTGGTTTGCGCAAATGCGACGATCGGTGCGCTCAGTGCGCAGGACAGCAGGACTGCACGAATCAGGTTGTTCATGATGTTCACCTCTCAAAGATGGCGTGTTCGCGTCCGCAGATCAGGCCGGACATCCGCTCCCCATCGATGCGATGAAGAGTTGGATTCATTCTGCGATTCGCGCGCTTTCCTGAAGGTGAGGCTTCGATTACGGTTTTGTTATCTGATCGCCCGTTCTTCTATCGTCGGCTTGCGCCGTGATTACTTTATCAACCGCATGCCAGCGACCTTTGAGGCGGCCACGTCGAAGGTTGCTGTGTACTCGCACCCGACGACGTGTGCCGACCGCTCGATCAGGCAATCCGCAAAATCCGCCTTCGGTGATGCCGCGAAAACGCGAAGTGCCTTTCGCACCGTGTCAGCGCCTTCAACGGCCAGTTCCTTCGTAGCGGTCATTGAGTCGATGATGTCTGTTATCTGTTCGCGCTCTACGCCGTAGCAACGTCCCAGCACCCAGACGACCTCGACCAGCGCCACCTGCGAAACGTACCCCGGACGCTCCGCCGACAACGACTCCATCAGCGCGGTCGCCCTCTTTGATTGCACGGCATCGTCTTGAGCGAAATAGCGGACCAGCACGTTCGGATCCAGTCCTATCATCGCGCGGACGCTCCCTGTTCGGCGATGGCCCGATTCATGTCCTCGATTGACACCGATTTCTCGGGCTTTTTCACGATGCCCTTGAGCGAGGCGAGCGAGCGCGTGGCCGGGTAGATCTCATACCGGCCCGTTGCCTCGTTGAAGCTGAATTCGATCCGGTCTCCGGACTCCAGGCCTAGTTGATTGCGTACATCCACCGGAATGGTCACCTGACCCTTTGAAGTAATAGTAGCTGCTGTCATTTGCGGCACCTCCAATATTCCTTACTTTATGGTAAGGAATATGAAAAAGCAAGGGCGAGCTACCGGCGACCACCGCCGACGCTGCAGTGCGCCCGCACAGATAACGGTTTCGTAATCCTCGAGTCAGGGTCGGGTCAACGCCGCGCCGGCAGACTGCGTGCTCGTCGCATCGAATGCGCATCCGAGCCCTGCTTCGAGGAGCACCATCATGTGGATCGTCCGGCTGGCGTTACGCAGGCCCTACACGTTCGTCGTACTCGCGCTGCTGATCTTCATCGCGGGGCCGCTGGCACTGCTGCGCACGCCGACCGACATCTTTCCGAACATCGACATTCCGGTCGTCAGCATCGTCTGGTCGTACAACGGCTTCTCCGCCGAGGACATGGCCAAGCGGATCACGTCGAACTACGAACGCGCGCTCACGTCCGACGTCGACGACATCGAGCACATCGAGTCGCAATCGCTGAACGGCGTGTCGGTCGTGAAGGTGTTCTTCCACCCGGGCGCCGACATCAATCGCGCGATCGCGCAAGCCGCGAGCAACGCCGCGTCGATCCTGCGCATCCTGCCGCCCGGCACGCTGCCGCCGAACATCATCACGTACAACGCGTCGACGGTGCCGATCCTGCAGCTCGGGCTGTCGAGCGACACGCTCGCCGAGCAGCAGCTGTACGACCTCGGCAACAGCTTCATCCGCACGCAGCTCGCGACCGTCCAGGGCGCGGCGGTGCCGCTGCCGTTCGGCGGCAAGATCCGCCAGATCGTCGTCGATCTCGATACGCGCGCGCTGCAGGCGAAGGGGCTCGCGCCGATCGACGTCGTGAACGCGATCAACGCGCAGAACCTGATCCTGCCGGGCGGCACCGCGAAAATCGGCACGCACGAATACAACGTGCAGATGAACGGCAGCACGCAGACGGTCGCCGCGCTGAACGACCTGCCGGTGAAGACGATCGGCGGCAACGTCGTCTACGTGCGCGACGTCGCGCACGTTCGCGACGGCTACGCGCCGCAGACCAACATCGTGCGGGTGGACGGCAAGCGCGCGGCGCTGCTGACGGTCGAGAAGACCGGCAGCGCATCGACGCTGACGATCATCGACCAGGTGAAGGCGATGCTGCCGAAGATCGCGGCCGGGTTGCCGAACACGCTGCGCATCGCGCCGCTCGACGATCAGTCCGTGTTCGTGAAGGCGGCGGTCCAGGGCGTCGTGCGCGAAGCGCTGATCGCCGCATGCCTGACCGCGCTGATGATCCTGCTGTTCCTCGGCAGCTGGCGCGCGACGCTGATCATCGCGATCACGATTCCGCTCGCGGTGCTCACGTCGCTGCTCGCGCTGTCCGTGCTCGGGCAGACCATCAACATCATGACGCTGGGCGGGCTCGCGCTCGCGGTCGGGATCCTCGTCGACGACGCGACCGTCGCGATCGAGAACATCACGCATCATCTCGAGCTCGGCGCGCCGCTCGACGAAGCGATCCTCACCGGCGCGGGCGAAATCGCGGTGCCGACCTTCGTGTCGACGCTGTCGATCTGCATCGTGTTCGTGCCGATGTTCCTGCTCACGGGTGTCGCGCGCTATCTGTTCGTGCCGCTCGCCGAAGCCGTGATCTTCGCGATGATCGCGTCGTACTTCTTCTCGCGCACGCTGGTGCCGACGCTTGCGATGGCGCTGATGCGCGCCAAAGGCAGCGGCCGGCCGCCGCGCGGCGCATTCGCACGCATCGCGCGGTTCCAGGCCGCGTTCGAGCATCGCTTCGAGGCCGTGCGGCTGCGCTATCGCGCGCTGCTGTCGGCGGCAATCGCGCGCCGCCGCCGCTTCGCGGCCGCGTTCCTGCTCGCCTGCGTCGCATCGACGGGCCTCTACGCGTTCGCCGGGCAGGACTTCTTTCCGTCGGTCGACACCGGCGAGATTCGCCTGCATTTGCGCGCGCCGACCGGCACGCGGATCGAGGAAACCGCGCGGCTCACCGACGAAGTGGAAGCGAAGATCCGCAGCGCGATTCCGGCGAACCAGCTCGCGGGTGTACTCGACAACATCGGCGTGCCGGTGAGCGGGATCAACCTCACGTACGACTCGTCGGACCCGATCGGCACCGAGGACGCCGACGTGCTCGTCACGCTGAAGCCGGATCACGCGTCGACCGCCGCGTACGTCGCGAAGCTGCGCAACGTGCTCGCGCAGGCGTTCCCCGGCGTGACGTTCGCGTTCCTGCCGGCCGACATCGTCAGCCAGATCCTCAACTTCGGACTGCCCGCGCCGATCGACATCCAGATCGTCGGCAACAAGCTCGACCAGAACCGCGCGGTCGCGAACGCGCTGCTCGCGAAGCTGCGCGGCGTGCGCGGGCTCGTCGACGCGCGCATCCAGCAGCCCGGCGACGAACCCGCCATCAACGTGAACGTCGATCGTACGAAGGCGATCCAGGCCGGTCTCGACCAGCGCGACGTCGCGCAGAACCTGCTGATCGCGCTGTCCGGCAGCTCGCAGACGACGCCGAACTTCTGGCTCGATCCGCGCAACGGCGTCAGCTACCCGGTGCTCGTGCAGACGCCGCAGTACACGGTGAATTCGCTGCAGTCGCTCGCGAACGTGCCGCTGCCCGCCGGCACCGCCCGCTCGCCGCAGACGCCGGCCGGCGGCCCGGCCGCGGGCGCGCCCGCGCAGAACCTGCTCGGCGCGCTCGGCTCGTTCTCGCGCGCGACGCAGCAGGCCGTGGTGTCGCACTACAACGTGCAGCCGGTGCTCGACATCTTCGCGTCCGTGCAGGGGCGCGACCTCGGCGGCGTCACGGGCGACGTGACGAAGCTCGTCGACGCCGCGCGCGCGCAACTGCCGCCCGGCGCGTCGATCGTGCTGCGCGGCCAGGTGCAGGCGATGCACGAGTCGTTCGCGGGGCTGCTCGGCGGCCTCGCGCTCGCGATCTCGCTGGTCTACCTGCTGATGGTCGTGAACTTCCAGTCGTGGCTCGATCCGCTCGTGATCGTCGGCGGGCTGCCGGCATCGCTCGCCGGCATCGCATGGATGCTGTTCGTCACGCGCACCACGCTGTCGGTGCCCGCGTTGACCGGCACGATCCTGTGCATCGGCATCGCGACCGCGAACAGCATTCTCGTCGTGAACGCGGCGCGCGAGTTGCTCGCGGCCGGCGCGCCGCCATGGCAAGCGGCGCTCGACGCGGGCTTCAACCGCTTCCGGCCCGTCGTGATGACCGCGCTCGCGATGCTGATCGGCATGTTGCCGATGGCGCTCGGCCTCGGCGACGGCGGCGAGCAGAACGCCCCGCTCGGCCGCGCGGTGATCGGCGGCCTCGCGTTCGGCACGGTGTCGACGCTGCTGTTCGTGCCGGTGCTGTTCGGCTTCGTCCATGCGTGGCTCGCCCGGCGTCGCGACGCCGCGGCAGCGCGGCACGCGCAGCACGCACCCGATACGCCGGCGCTGCGTTGAGCGCGGACGCCCGCCCCTTCTCATCCTTCGATT
>NZ_JACCQA010000129.1:0-379 GCF_015712215.1 Burkholderia sp. 9779_493 | reverse complement strand
CTCCGGTACTGCAAAGTATTACCCACGCAACACCGGTGTTCGTCACGGCAATGCTGGTGCTGATTGGTGTCGGATTCTCTATCGGTAACTATCTCGGCGGCAAACTGGCAGATCGTTCAGTTAACGGCACGTTGAAAGGCTTTTTGTTGCTGCTGATGGTGATTATGCTGGCAATCCCGTTCCTGGCCCGCAATGAGTTCGGCGCAGCTATTAGCATGGTGGTGTGGGGCGCAGCAACCTTTGCGGTCGTACCGCCGTTACAGATGCGCGTGATGCGTGTCGCCAGTGAAGCGCCGGGTCTGTCTTCATCAGTCAATATTGGTGCCTTTAATCTTGGAAATGCGCTGGGAGCAGCTGCTGGTGGTGCGGTAATTTCCGC
>NZ_JACCQA010000128.1:0-382 GCF_015712215.1 Burkholderia sp. 9779_493 | reverse complement strand
ATCTCAAGACGCTTCCGCTATCCAAATTACTTACTTCTTCCAGATTGTTAAAGAACGAC
Source organism: Burkholderia sp. 9779_493 (assembly GCF_015712215.1). Classification (NCBI taxonomy): domain Bacteria; kingdom Pseudomonadati; phylum Pseudomonadota; class Betaproteobacteria; order Burkholderiales; family Burkholderiaceae; genus Burkholderia; species Burkholderia sp. 9779_493. The sequence continues at coordinate 323 of NZ_JACCQA010000128.1, read as the reverse complement.
AGCCGATATCTGTTGATATCCTCTGACTGGCTCAATCGCCAATGACAAAGACTCGAACAATCGTCATTCGAATGTTTGTCATTGAGGATTGGTGGAGGCAGACGGGATCGAACCGACGACCCCCTGCTTGCAAAGCAGGTGCTCTCCCAGCTGAGCTATGCCCCCATGTACAGATTTGCCTCAGGTGTGTTACCGCCAGACAATGGTGGGTCTGGTTGGATTCGAACCAACGACCCCCGCCTTATCAAGACGGTGCTCTAACCGACTGAGCTACAGACCCCTGAGTCTGTCTTTAATTTACAGCCGATAAGCGTGAGCGCTCA
>NZ_JACCQA010000127.1:0-384 GCF_015712215.1 Burkholderia sp. 9779_493 | reverse complement strand
CCATCAGTGACCCGTACTGTGTCCACCGGTCGACGCCGGCCAGCGCGCCCAGCAGGGTCGCCTGCGCGATTCTGGTAATGGGTTTCCCAGTGTTGATCAAAGTGACCTCCGACCAGTTAGGGGCAAAGGGCGGAGCGGTCATCCTGGCTGTGACCTTGACGCGTGCGCCGCTTCTGGTCCCACTGAGCGCGATGCAAGGCAACCGGATCGCGCATTTCGTCGACCGGCGCACCCAACGGCTTCGGGCGCTGATCGCACCGGCGCTGGTCGTCGGCGGCATCGGTGCGGTCGGGATGTTGGCCGCAGGGCTTACCGGTCCCTGGTTGCTGCGTGTTGGATTCGGCCCCGACTACCAAACTGGCGGGGCGTTGCTGGCCTGGTTGA
>NZ_JACCQA010000126.1:0-390 GCF_015712215.1 Burkholderia sp. 9779_493 | reverse complement strand
GGCGCAGGTGGCAATAGCATGCCACTATTGAGTAAAGCCAGTCAGGGGAGAGAACATGACGCAGCAATTGGTCGGAAAACAGATTCTCATTGTTGAAGATGAGCAGGTATTTCGCTCGCTTCTGGATTCATGGTTTTCCTCATTGGGAGCGACAACGGTACTGGCGGCTGATGGGGTGGATGCCCTTGAGTTGCTGGGAGGTTTCACTCCAGACCTGATGATATGTGATATCGCGATGCCACGAATGAACGGGCTTAAACTGCTGGAGCATATACGTAACAGAGGCGACCAGACCCCAGTTCTGGTGATATCTGCCACTGAAAATATGGCAGATATTGCCAAAGCGTTACGTCTGGGCGTTGAAGATGTTTTGCTGAAACCAGTTAAAGA
>NZ_JACCQA010000125.1:0-391 GCF_015712215.1 Burkholderia sp. 9779_493 | reverse complement strand
CTGATGCTCTGAGGGCCCTTATGACGAAACAACAGAAAACAGCGCTGAACATGGCTAAATTCATCCAGAATCAGTCTCTGCTCCTGCTGGAGAAGCTTAACGAGCTTGATCTCGATGTTGAGGCGGACCTTTGTGAGAAACTCCACGATGATTCGGAGCATCTTTTCCGTACACTGTCCTCGAGACTGGATGCATTACAGGATGGTAACTGATGGCCAGAGTATCTATTAGTGAGGCTGCCCGACTGACGGGTAAGAGTAGAACAACACTGCACAGGTTAATTAAAGCAGGTGACCTGTCCACCTGTAGCGGTGAACGCAATGCAAAAATGGTAGATACTTTAGAGCTTTTACGTGTCTTTGGTCCCTTTGAACAACCGAAGGGTGAACAC
>NZ_JACCQA010000124.1:0-391 GCF_015712215.1 Burkholderia sp. 9779_493 | reverse complement strand
ACAACCCGGATAGTTTCCACGTCCATCTCAAGACGCTTCCGCTATCCAAATTACTTACTTCTTCCAGATTGTTAAAGAACGACAGCCGATATCTGTTGATATCCTCTGACTGGCTCAATCGCCAATGACAAAGACTCGAACAATCGTCATTTGAATGTTTGTCATTGAGGATTATCGAAAGCGGCCGGCATTATAACCGTTTAAACCGCTAACAGACAGTCTTTCTGTCTTTATCAACAGCCGATAAGCGTGAGCGCTCAACTTTGCGAGATAGCTCTGGAAAGGAGGTGATCCAGCCGCACCTTCCGATACGGCTACCTTGTTACGACTTCACCCCAGTCATGAATCCTACCGTGGTGACCGTCCTCCTTGCGGTTAGACTAGCCACTTC
>NZ_JACCQA010000123.1:0-401 GCF_015712215.1 Burkholderia sp. 9779_493 | reverse complement strand
AAGCCCGGGCGCGTCGGAATCTGGAAGCGGCCGTTCGACGTGCCGAACATGAAGCTTACGCGGCTATCACTATCAAGCAGGTACGACAGCATGCCGAACGACTTGTTTTGCGTGGTGTGGTCGTGCGTGGCGTTACGGTTGCCCGTCGGGTTTTCAATGCCCATGTTGTTTTCGGCAAACACGCCTGACAGGTAATAGCTGAAGCGGTCTTTCGTGCCCTGGATCTGCGCATTGACCTCGTGCGTGGCATTGCTGCCCAGCACCGTGCCGATCTCGCCGCCAAAGGCCTTCGGCTCGCCATCCTCGTCGGTCGACGCGCCTTTGGTGGTGATGTCGACGATACCGGCGGTGCGGTAGCCGTACTGCGCTGGCAGCGCACCGGTCAGCACGTTGATCTGGTT
>NZ_JACCQA010000122.1:0-404 GCF_015712215.1 Burkholderia sp. 9779_493 | reverse complement strand
ATAAAACCTTGACAAGGTTAGAACGAACCCGGACAGGTTCTGTCCTGTCATATTGAAATCAATAAAGTTGGTTCCGGCAAAGACTTTCATCCTGTTTTTATTTTCACTGTGCTCAATATATAACTTCGTCATTTTTTGATACAGGCTTTGAATATCTTTTATATTAGTTGGTAAGTCAGCTCGTTGTTCAGCAATAAAATTAGTATCTGAAAACATGGTTTGGACACTGAATGTTATGGGTATTCCCTCTTCTACGCTAATTTTAGTTATGATTGCCTTGTCGGGTTTAGGATTAGCGACAACAATGATTCGACATTCAGCACTTTTGTTTTTTTCATATCTAATGTTATTAATCTGATTAAGTATTGATTGTGTCTGTTGCGTAAGTGGTGTCGAACTTATCG
>NZ_JACCQA010000121.1:0-404 GCF_015712215.1 Burkholderia sp. 9779_493 | reverse complement strand
GTTTAAATACATGCCGGAGCTGGAAGCCTACTTCCACTACCGTTATCTCGATGTCAGCACCCTGAAAGAGCTGGCGCGCCGCTGGAAGCCGGAAATTCTGGATGGTTTTACCAAGCAGGGGACGCATCAGGCGATGGATGATATCCGTGAATCGGTGGCGGAGCTGGCTTACTACCGCGAGCATTTTATCAAGCTGTAAAATTTTTCCTGGTCACGTAAGCGCCGGAATCCACTTGCGGCGGCGTGATTTTGACGCTAAATTGAACGTCTTGCTGATAATTTCAGCACTTGAGATAAAAACGCAAAAAAAACTTTTTTGGGGGGTTGCAGAGGGAAAGATTTCTCGTATAATGCGCCTCCCGTAACGACGCAGAAATGCGAAAATTACGAAAGCAAAATTAAGT
>NZ_JACCQA010000120.1:0-408 GCF_015712215.1 Burkholderia sp. 9779_493 | reverse complement strand
TTCGTGCTTGAACGCTTGCACGTAAAGACGAAAACCAAAAAGAAGGAAACCGTATAAATGGCAGCCAAGAAACCCGCCGACCTTTCCGGCCTGGTCGCAACCAAGGGCCAGGCCGCGCCAGTTGCCAACGTGCCCGCCCGCAGCGCAGCGCCGGCCGAGGAAGCAGAGGCCAACAATGTGCCGCTGAACTTTCGCGTGTCGGCCGACCTTCGCCGCCGCTTCCGCGTGTTCGCAGCAAATCACGACCTCAAGCTGAACGAGCTGCTGCGCCTGGCCTTCGATGAGTACGAGAAGCGGCACGGCCATTGACTTTTAGCGGCTAAAGGGGCGGCACCATGAACAACGAGCGCGGGAAGGGGCCGCAGCAGATCGGCGAGGCCCTGGGCGACCTGGACAAATCACTTGCGA
>NZ_JACCQA010000011.1:0-225055 GCF_015712215.1 Burkholderia sp. 9779_493 | reverse complement strand
CGGCCATCTACGTGAAGCTCACGCTCGTCGCGCTGTTCTGGGGCGGCACGTTCATCGCAGGCCGGATCCTCGCCGCGACGATGTCCGCGACCTCGGCGGCCACCGGACGCTTCGCGATCGCCGCGCTGCTGCTGGTCGTGCTGACCTGGCAGGTCGAAGGCGGGCTGCCGACACTCAGCGGACGCCAGATCGTGACGACGTTCGGCCTCGGCGCGACCGGCATCTTCCTGTACAACGTGTGTTTTTTCGCGGCGCTCGCGCGGATGCCGGCCGGGCGCACCGCGCTGTTCGTCGCACTGAATCCGGTCGCCACCGCCGTGCTGCTGTCGGTCGTCGTGCGCGAACGCCTGTCGCTGTCGCGCTGGGCCGGCATCGCGGTCGCGCTGTGCGGCGCGCTGGTCGTGATCAGCCGCGGCGATTGGCTGCGCGTGCTGACCGATCTCGGCAATACGTTCGGCGCCGGCGAACGCTTCATGCTGTGCGCGGTGCTGAGCTGGGCCGCCTACACCGTGATCGGCCGGCGCGCGCTCGACGGGCTGTCGCCGCTCGCGGCCACCACGTACGCGGCGCTCTGGGGCCTCGCGCTGCTGCTCGTCGCGCACCTGTTCGACGCGACGGCGACTGGCGGCACGCCGCTGACGTGGCAGGCCGTCGCATCGATGCTCTATCTCGGCGCCGTCGGCACGGTGATCGCGTTCGTCTGGTATTCGCAGGGCATCCGCCTCCTCGGGCCGGCCCGCGCGGCCGTGTTCACCAACCTGGTGCCGGTGTTCGGCGTGCTGCTGTCGGTCGTGCTGCTCGGCGAGCCGCTGTCGCCGTCGATGCTGGCCGGCGGCGCACTCGTGATCGCGGGCGTCGCACTGACCAATCGCGCGAACCGCTGATGCGTCGGCGTGCGCCGCGTTCGGGGACGGATGCCGAATACCGGATGCAGGCGCCCGCCATGCCGTTGCGTGCTGCATACGTCGGGCCGATACGCCCCCCGATCTTCTCGCAGCCCCGCCAAAAACCGCCTATCGTGAATGAAGCGCCCCCGTTTGCCGCCGTTCGACCGTGCGTCGCCCGCCGCGGCAACGGCCTTGCGTTCCGGCGCCATTCACCGCGGTCGTCGCGCACGCTCGCCCGTGCACGCGATCGCGCCCGCCCACCGACTACCAGGAGGCACACATGAAAGCTGCGCTGCTCGTCAGCTCCGTCCTGCTCGCCATGGCGTCCGCCTCGGCCTCGGCCCAAGGTTCGATCACGAAAGTCGAGAACGGCGCGCTCGTCGCCGCCAACGGCATGACCGTCTACGCATTCGACAAGGACAAGCCCAACGCCGGCACCAGCGCCTGTACAGGCCCATGCGAAACCCTGTGGCCACCCTACAAGGCCAGCGCGACCGACGTACCGGTCGGGCCCTACACGATCGTCAAGCGCGACGACGGCAGCCCGCAATGGGCGTACAAGGGCAAGCCGCTGTACTTCTTCTCGAAGGACATGAAACAGGGCGAGCGCAACGGCGACAACTTCAAGAACGTGTGGCACGTGGTCGCGCCGTAAGCCTTCTTTCGCCGCCTTCCGCGCATTTCGCGAGGACGTAAAAAAGCCCGCCCCCGATCGTCGATCGGGGCGGGCTCCGGCCGCTTCGCACGTCGCACCGGCCGCATGCAGCCGGTGCGCGCGTGGGCTCAGCGGCTCGACGGGAAGCTGAACACCGTCCCCTCGCGCACGCCGGCCGACGGCCAGCGTTGCGTGATCGTCTTGCGCTTCGTGTAGAACCGCACGGCGTCCGGACCATAGGCATGCAGGTCGCCGAACAGCGAACGCTTCCAGCCGCCGAACGAGTGGTATGCGACCGGCACCGGCAGCGGCACGTTGATGCCGACCATGCCGATCTGGATGTTGTCGCCGAAATAGCGCGCAGCCTCGCCGTCGCGCGTGAACAGGCACGTGCCGTTGCCGTACTCGTGCGCATCGATCAGCGCCATCGCCTCGTCGAGCGACTTCAGGCGGATCACGCCGAGCACCGGCCCGAAGATCTCGTGCTGGTAGATCGGCATGCCGGGCTTCACGTTGTCGAACAGGCACGGGCCGAGGTAGTAGCCGCCGTCATGGCCGTCGACCTTCACGCCGCGACCGTCGACGACGAGCGTCGCGCCGGCTGCCACGCCCGCTTCGACGAAACCCGTCACCTTCTCGAAATGCTGCTTCGTGACGAGCGGGCCCATGTCGACGCCCGCGCCGTTGCCCGGGCCGACCTTCATCTTCTCGATCTCGGCCTTCAACCCCGCGACGACCTTGTCGCCCGTTTCGTCGCCGATCGCGACGACGAGCGGAATCGCCATGCAGCGCTCGCCGCACGAGCCGTACGCGGCGCCCATCAGCGCGTTCACCGCATTGCCGATGTCCGCATCCGGCATCACGACCGCGAAGTTCTTCGCGCCGCCGAGCGCCTGCACGCGCTTGCCGTGCGCGCAGCCGGTCGAGTAGATGTATTCGGCGATCGGCGTCGAGCCGACGAAGCTCACGGCCTTCACGCGCGGATCGGTCAGGATCGTGTCGACCGCTTCCTTGTCGCCGTTCACGACGTTCAGCACGCCCGGCGGCAGGCCGGCCTCGAGCGCGAGCTCGGCCATGCGCAGCGTGGACGACGGCGTACGCTCGGACGGCTTCAGCACGAACGTGTTGCCGCAGGCGACGGCCATCGGCCACATCCACAGCGGCACCATCACCGGGAAGTTGAACGGCGTGATGCCGGCCGCGACGCCCAGCGCCTGGAACTCGCTCCACGAATCGATCGCGGGGCCGACGTTCTTGCTGTGCTCGCCTTTCAGCAACTCGGGCACGTAGGTCGCGTATTCGACGTTCTCGATCCCGCGCTGCAGTTCGCCCATCGCATCGGCGAGCACCTTGCCGTGCTCGGCCGTGATCAGCGCGCACAGCTCGTCGGCGTGTTCCTCGAGCAGCGTCTTGAAGCGGCTCATCACGCGGGCACGCTTCAGCGGCGGCGTGTTGCGCCACGCCGGGAACGCGGCCTGCGCGGACGCGATCGCGGCTTCGACGGTCAGCTTGTCGGCGAGCGCGACGCTCTTGTGCGATTCGCCGGTGGCCGGGTCGAACACCGGCTGGACGCGGCTGCCGCCGTCGACGCGCTTGCCGTCGATCAGGTGGCCGACGGTGGAAGTCACATTGCTGTCGTGTTTCATGTTTCGGGCTCTTTCGTGAATTCGGTTATCGCTGCGGGCGAGCGGTGGCTCAGTCCACTTCGTTCAGTGCGTCGGACAGCGCGTTGACCAGGTTGTCGATCTCGCGCTTCTCGGCGATGAACGGCGGCGCGAGCTGGATCGTGTCGCCGCCGTAACGCACGTAGAAGCCCTTCGCCCAGCAGCGCATCGCGATCTCGTACGGGCGCCGTGCCGGCTCGCCCGGCAGCGCGGCGATCGTCAGGCCGGCCGCCAGCCCGTAGTTGCGGATGTCCGCGATGTGGCGCTGGCCCTTCAGCCCGTGCACGGCCGCCTCGAAATGCGGCGCGAGATCGCGCACGCGGGCCACCGCGTCTTCCTTCACCAGCAGGTCGAGCGCCGCGACGCCGGCCGCGCACGCGACCGGATGCGCCGAATACGTGTAGCCGTGCGGGAACTCGAGCATGTACTCGGGGCCGCCCGCGGCCATGAACGTGTCGTAGATTTCCTTCGTCGCGATCACGCCGCCGAGCGGCTGCACGCCGTTCGTCACCTGCTTCGCGAAGTTCATGATGTCCGGCACCACGCCGAATGCGTCGGCGCCCGTCATCGCGCCGGCGCGGCCGAAGCCCGTGATGACCTCGTCGAAGATCAGCAGGATGTCGTGCGCGGTACAGATGTCGCGCAGGCGCTTCAGATAGCCCTTCGGCGGCACGACCACGCCCGCCGAACCGGAGAACGGCTCGACGATCACGGCCGCGATGTTCGACGCGTCGTGCAGCGCGATCAGCTCGAGCAGGCGGTCGGCCAGCTCGGCGCCGTGCTCGGGCATGCCGCGCGAGAACCTGTTCTCGGCCAGTTGCGTATGCGGCAGGAAATCGGCATCGAGGCCCTGACCGAACAGCTTGCGGTTCGGTCCGATCCCGCCGACCGAGATGCCGCCGAAGTTCACGCCGTGATACCCCTTCTCGCGACCGATCAGGCGCGTTTTCGTGCCCTTGCCCTTTGCGCGCCAGTACGCGCGGGCCAGCTTCAGCGACGTGTCGGCCGCTTCCGAGCCCGAACCCGTGAAGAATACGTAGTCAAGGCCGGCCGGCGTCAGCTCCTTGATCTTGTTGGCAAGTTCGAACGATTTCGGATGGCCGAACTGGAAGGCCGGCGCGTAGTCGAGCTGCGCGACCTGGCGGCTCACGGCCTCGACGATTTCCGTGCGGCCGTGACCGAGGCCCGTGCACCAGAGGCCCGACAGGCCGTCGAAGATCTTGCGGCCTTCGGCGTCGGTGTAATACGCGCCCTTGCCGGACACGATCATGCGCGGATCGGCCTTGAACTGACGGTTGGCCGTGAACGGCATCCAGTGCGCATCGAGCCAGGCGGCGTCGGTGCGGAGGTTCGTGTCGTCGTGCTGGGCGGTGGTGATGTCGGTCATGTCGGTCGGCGCGGCGCGCCCCTCCTCCTTGTGATGATGTTGCACATTGTCGGGACGACAATTAGTCTTTTGAATATCGCAATATCAATGTTCACTTGCTCAACTATGCAAGCAAAGAAACCGAAGAGCCGCGCGCTGCTCGGGCAGCTCAGCGACATGGATCTCCGTCTGCTGCGGGTCTTCAAGGGCGTCGTGCAGTGCGGCGGGATGGCGGCGGCCGAACTGGAACTGAATATCGGCATCTCGACGATCAGCCGGCACGTGAAGGATCTGGAAACGCGGCTCGGCCTCGTGCTGTGCCGGCGCGGCCGCGCGGGCTTCACGCTGACGCCCGAGGGGCAGACGGTGTACGAGGAAACGCTGCGGCTGCTCGCGTCGATGGAAGCATTTCGCAGCAGGATCGACGGCATTCACGACCGGATGGGCGGAGAACTGCACATCGCGGTATTCGACAAGACGGCCACCAACGCGAATGCCCGCCTCGGCGACGCGATCCGCCAGTTCGCCGACGAAGCGCCCGACGTCGCGCTGAACCTGCACGTCGCGTCGATCAACGAGGTCGAGCGCGGGATCATCGACGGCAGTTACCAGGTCGGGATCATTCCCGTGCATCGCAACTCGGGCAGCCTCGTGTATTCGGAGCTGTTCGACGAACGGATGCTGCTCTACTGCGGCCGCCAGCATCCGCTGTTCGATGCGCCGCACGGCAAGCTTACGTGGACGACGATCCGCAACCACGCGTTCGCCGGGCTGGGTTTCCATTCGCCGAACATGGAGCTGAGCCATCGCGCGAAGCTCACCCGCAGCGCGACCGCGTCGGACCAGGAATCGATCGCAACGCTGATTCTGTCGGGCCGCTATCTCGGCTTCCTGCCCGATCACTATGCGGAGAGTTTCGAAAACAAGGGGCTGATGCAGCCGATCGCGCCGCACCGGTTCAATTACCGTTGCCGGTTCGTGAGCCTGCTGCGGCGCTCGCCGCGGCCGTCGCGGGCGGCGCTGCTGTTCCAGTCGTGCCTCGACGCCGCGCATGCGGCGGCACGGCCGGCGGCGTAGCGGCGGCTTGCGGTCCGGTCAGGCGGCGTCGCCGCCCGTACGCGGCTGTGCCCGCTTGCGCGCGACGAAATGGGTCGCGACGAGCGCGGCCGCAAAGCCGGACGCCGCGCCGACGCCGAGCGCCCAGCGCGGGCCGAGATGGTTTGCCACCCAGCCGGCCACCGGCGCGCCGATCGGCGTGCCGCCCAACGCGACCGCGAGGCGCAGCGCCATCACGCGGCCGCGCATCGCCGGCTCGGTGGACAGCTGCATCAGGCTGTTGGTCGAGTTCATGAAGGTGATCGCGGCGATGCGCGTCAGCACCAGCGCCGCGGCGAACGACCAGTAGCCGGGCGCCAGCGCGGCGAACATGCAGCCGAGCCCGAACAGCGTCGCGCCGATCCACAGATGACGAAACCGCGGCTGCTCGCGGCGCGCGGCGAGCAGCGCGCCCGAGATCGTGCCGACCGCCATCATCGACGACAGGAACCCGAACCCGCGCGCGTCGACGTGAAACACGCTGGCGGCCATCGTCGAAATGAACAGCTGGAAATTGAGCCCGAACGTGCCGATCAGGAACAGCATCACGAGGATCGCCGTCAGGTCCGGGCGACGCCACACGTAGCGGAACCCGTCGAGCAGGCTGCTGCGCGCGCGATCCGCCCGCACGTTCGCGCGCAGTTCGTCCTCCCGCAGCCGCGACAGCGACGCCAGCACCGCGAAGAAGCTGAGCCCGTTCGCGAGGAACGCCCAGCCGGTGCCGACCGATGCGATCAGGAACCCGGCCGCCGCCGGGCCGACCATCCGCGCGGCATTGAACGACGTCGAATTGAGCGCGACCGCGTTCGCGAGCTCGCGGTCGCCAACCAGTTCCGCGACGAAGGTCTGCCGCACCGGCGCGTCGAACGCCGACGCGCAGCCGAACAGGAACGCGAACACATACACGTGCTCGAGCCGCACGGCGCCGGTGACCGTCAGCACCCCGAGCACGAGCGCCAGCGCGCCCATCAGCGCCTGCGTCGCCATCAGCAGCTTGCGCTGGTCGAAGCGGTCGGCCGCGTAGCCGGTCCACGGCAACAGCAGCAGTTGCGGCCCGAACTGCAGCGCCATCACCGTGCCGACCGCCGAGGCATCGTGATGCGTGAGTTGCGTGAGGACGAGCCAGTCCTGCGCGGTGCGCTGGATCCACGTGCCGATGTTCGACACCAGCGAGCCGATCGCCCACACGCGATAGTTGAAACTGCGAAGCGAGCGAAATACGCCCGCGGCCGGCACGCTCATGGCCGCTCCCGGTCCGGCTCGTTGCCGCCGTGCAGCGCGCCGAAGCGCCGCGCGAGGAACAGGCCGAGCACCAGGATGCCGAGGCCGAGCGCCGCGGCGTCGGCCGTGCGCTTCAGGTCGAAATCGCCGACCCGGCACACGAGCGCATACGCGATGACGAGGTTCACGACGCCCCACACCACGTTCACGGTGGACGACGACAGCCCGCGGCCGGGCGGATTCGCGAACGGCGTCTGGAACGGCTCGCCGCGCAGCCCGCTGACGAGATGCGGCACGACGTTCGCGAGAAACGCACCGCCGAAGAAGTACGACACGAGAGGCAGGAAGTTCATGCGCGGATTGTCCTTGCGGCGAGTGGATCGGAGCGGTTCACGGACGCGCCGGGTCCTGGAATTCGGCGAGCCGCTGCAGCAGCTTCACGGCCGCCGCGAGCTCGGCCTGTTCCGCCACCGACAGTTGCGCGTGCAGCGCGCGGAACAGCCAGTCGTCCTTGGCCGCGCGGTTGGCTTGCAGCACCTTGCGGAAACCGGGCGTGAGCGCGATCAGCGTCTGCCGGCCGTCGCTCGGATCGGGCGCGCCGGCGACCGCGCCGAGCGCCTCGAGCGTCGCGACCGTCACGCGCATCGATTGCGGGCGCACGCTTTCGGCACGCGCAAGCGCCGACACGGTCGCCGGGCCGTCGCGGTCGAGCCGCAGCAACACCGATTTCTGCGAGGACGTGAGGTCGTTCGGATGGGTCTGTTCCCGCAGCCGCCGCATCAGCTTGCCGACCGAGATGCGGAGTTCGCCGGCGAGACCGGCCAGCGGGAGTGGGTCGGGGGGAGACGATGGCGCGTTCATAAATTCAAGATAGCACATCGACAGTCAAACTGTACAGTTTGACTGTATATTTCAGCGTGTAAGCATCGCCCCCGCCGTGCCGGCCTTCGCCGCGGCGCCGCCTCCGTTCGGCCGCGTGATCCGGCTCTGCGATAATGCGGGCTTCTTTCCGTTTCCGCTCCGCCTTCCGCCATGACGCAGCCGTCCGCCCCGATCTCCACCGACCTGCCGCCGATCTCCTGCCTGCCCGGCGACGCGCTGCCGTGGCTGCCGATGAGCGCCGACCTGCCGGGGCTCGCGATCAAGTACCTGCACATCAATGCGGCCGAGGACACGCTGACCGCGCTGCTGAAGATGCCGGCCGGCGGCACGCTGCCGCGCCATCGTCACGACGGCGAGGTGTTCGTCCATACGCTGCAGGGTGCGTGGCGCTACCGCGAATACGACTGGGTCGCGCACGCCGGCTCGACGGTGCTCGAACCGGCCGGCTCGGTGCACACGCCGGAAACCCTCGGCGCGCCGGGCGAGGACGTGATCACGCTGAACGTGATGCGCGGCGATCTCGTGCTGCTCGACGACGACGGCCGCGAAACGGCGCGCGAGAACTGCCGCGTCGCGCTGCTGCGCCAGCGCAAGCATGCGCGTACGGCGCGGGATGCGGCCACGGCGTTCGTCACGCGATAAGACACGCGGCGGCGGCGCGACGCGATTCGCATCGCGCCGGCTCCCGTCACGCCTGAACCGCGCGAGCGCCCTGCGGCACCGGTTTCCGCCGAGCGGCCTGCCCGCCCGTTACCGGAAACGCCGGAAAAACCGCCGAATATCGTCGGCGAGCAAGTCCGGCTCCTCCAGCGCCGCGAAATGGCCGCCGCTCGGCATGTCGGTCCACTGCACCACGTCGAACACGCGTTCGAGCCAACTGCGCGGCGGACGGCTGATCTCCTTCGGAAAGCGCGCGAAGCCGACGGGCGCCGCCACGCGTTGCCCCGGCGCGAAGCGCATCGGCTGCAGCCGGTTTTCCCAATACATCTGCATCGACGAGCCAATGCAGCCGGTGAACCAGTAGAGCGATATGCCCGTCAGCAGCGTGTCGTGCGAAAACCGCCGCCCGACGTCGCCGTCGCAATCGCTCCACGTGCGGAATTTCTCGGCGATCCAGGCGGCCAGCCCGGCCGGCGAATCGTTGAGCGCGACGGCCAGCGTCTGCGGTTTCGTCGCGTGCACGTGCGCGTATCCGCCTTCCATCGCGACCCAGTCGGTGCGCTGCTTCAGGAATGCCTGCTCGTCGTCGGTCAGCGGCGCGGCCGGGTCGATCGCCGGCTCGTAGCTGCCGGGCAGGTAGTTCAGATGGACACCGTCCACCCTGTCTGCATGTCGCGCGCCGAGCGCCACCGACACGGCCGCGCCGATATCGCCGCCCTGCGTGCCGAAGCGTCGATACCCGAGGCCGGCCATCAACCCGGCCCAGCGATCGGCGACCTGAAACGCAGACATGCCGGGTGCCGCCGGCGCCGGCGAGAACAGGAAACCGGGCAGCGAGGGCACGACGACGTCGAATGCGTCGTCAGGATCGCCACCGAATGCCGCCGGATCGCACAGCCGATCGAGCAGCGCATCGAATTCGAACACGGAGCCCGGCCAGCCGTGCGTGATGACGAGCGGATAAGGTGTCGGTCCCGCGCCACGTCGATGGATGAAATGCACGCGCTGCCCGTCCACGTCCGCGACGAACTGCGGCAGCCGGTTCAGCGCACGCTCGAGCGCACGCCAGTCGAAGCCCCCGGCCCAGTACGCGACCAGCTCGCGCAGCCATGCGCCGTCCACTCCCTGCTGCCAGGGCTCGGCGGGGGTCAGCGTCGGCGGGCGCGCGTCGCGCAGGCGCCGGCGCAGATCATCGAGCGCTTGATCAGGTATCGCAATGTCGAACGGTACGGCGTGCATCGTGTCTCCTCGCGAAGCATGTCGACGAGATTCTGCGCGCTTTTTCCGACTCGCGCCGGCGGCGGGCGGCCACGCTCGTCAGCCCGTTTCCCGCTCGTCGGCCCGCGCGTCGCGCCGCAGCGCCTGCGGCGGCACGCCGAACCCGCGCACGAACGCCTCGCGCATGTGCCGGCGGTCGCGAAAACCGTTCTCCTGCGCGATCACGTCGAGCGGATGGCGGCTCTGTTCAATCATCAGCCGCGCCGCTTCGAGCCGCAGCCGCTCGATCGCCTTCGCCGGCGACTGTCCGGTTTCGAGCGTAAATATGCGGCTGAACTGGCGCGGGCTCAGGTGCACGGCCTCGGCCAGATCCTCGACGGTCAGCGCGCGGCCGAGGTTTTGCCGCGCGTAGTTGAGCGCGTTCTGGATCCGGTCGGATTTCGGCGCGAGATCGAGCATTTCCGAATGCTGCGACTGGCCGCCGGCCCGGCGCTGGTGCATCACCAGCTTGTGCGCGACCGACCGCGCGGCATCGGCGCCGAGATCCTTTTCCACCATGGCGAGCGCGAGATCGAGCCCGGCCGTCATCCCGGCCGACGTCCAGATCGGGCCGTCGACGATATAGATCCGGTCGTCCTCGACGCGAATCTCCGGGTAATGCCGCTGCATGTCGCGGCCGAACGCCCAGTGCGTGGTCGCGCGACGCTGCGCGAGCAGCCCGGCCTCGGCCAGCACGAACGCTCCCGTGCAGATGCCGGCGATCCGCCGCGCACGCGTACTCGCGCGGCGCAGATAGGCGACGACGCCGGCCGGCGCCGGCGCGGCGAGCGGATCGTTGACGCCCGCGACGATCCACGTGTCGACGCCGATCCGCCCGCGCAGCGCGCGCGTGGCGACCGGCAGCCCGAGCGACGAGCGCACGTCGCCGCCGTCGACCGAATAGTTGTCCATCGCGTAGAACGGCTTCTCCAGACCCATGTTCGCGTACTCGAACACCGACTGCGCGGCGAGCGCCATGATCTGGAAGCCGTCGCTGATCAAAAAGCCGATTCGGTGCATGTGCGTCCCCCGGTCCCGTGTCGATCGCTGCGATGTCCGGAATCATACCCATCTACGTCATTTGTGTCGAAGCGCTTCGAGGCCAGAATGCTTTCACGCCATCCGGCCATCCTCACCGAAACGGAGTACATCATGACGCAAGCCCATCGCGGTACCGCCCTCATTACCGGCGCGTCGTCGGGCATCGGCGCCGTCTACGCGGACCGCCTCGCGCGCCGCGGCTACGACCTGATCCTGGTCGCGCGCAGCCGCGAGCGCCTGAGCGCCCTCGCCGAGCGCATCACGAACGACACGCAGCGCAGCGTCGAGATCGTCGACGCGGACCTCAACGACCGCGCGGCGCTCGCCGCCGTCGAAGCCAAGCTGAAACAGGACGCGAGCATCACGCTGCTGGTGAACAACGCGGGCATCGGCACGCATGCGCCGCTGCTCGACAGCGACGTCGACGCGATGACGCGGATGATCGACCTGAACGTGACCGCGCTCACGCGCCTGACCTATGCGGCGGTGCCCGGCTTCGTCGCACGCGGGCGCGGCGCGGTGATCAACATTTCGTCGATCGTCGCGATTTCGCCGGAAACGCTGAACGGCGTGTACGGCGGCAGCAAGGCGTTCGTGCTCGCGTTCAGCCAGTCGCTGCATCACGAGCTCGCCGGCAAGGGCGTGCAGGTGCAGGCCGTGCTGCCCGGCGCGACGGCCACCGATTTCTGGCAGACGGGCGGCCTGCCGCTCGAGCACCTGCCGAAGGAAATCGTGATGACCGCGCACGACATGGTCGATGCGGCGCTGGTCGGGTTCGAGCGCGGCGAACTCGTGACGATCCCGTCGCTGCACGCGGGCGACGAATGGGACGCATACGAGGCCGCGCGCCGCACGATGGCGCCGCACCTGTCGGCCGATACGCCCGCGCCGCGCTACACCGCGGCGCGCTGATTGCCGGCGGGACCCGCGTCGCGCGGTGCGGCACGCACGCCCAGCAGCATCGCGACCGCGCACGCGGCCAGCAATCCGGCGATCATCAGCATCGCCGAATCCATGCTGCCGGTGCGCGTGCGGATCACGCCGACGATCCACGGCGTGATCATCCCGCTCGATACGCCGATGCTGCTGATCAGCGCAATGCCGCCTGCCGCACCGGCACCCGCGAAATACGCGGACGGCACGGCCCAGAACACTGGATGCGCGGCGAAGATCAGCATCGCCGCGATCGACAGCAGCGCCATCATCGCGACGATGCTCGGCAGATGCAGCGTCAGCAACGCGAGCGCCACCGCACCGCCGAACGCGCATGCGGCGAAATGCCGGCGGCGTTCGCGCTTGCGGTCCGAGCGCCGCGCGATCGCGATTAGCCCGGCCGCGCCGATCGCGTTCGGCACGATCGACAGCAGGCTGATGTGAACCACGTCGTGAATGCCGAATTCGCGAATCATCAGCGGCATCCAGAACAGCAGCATCAGCAGCGCGGTCGTCAGCGAGAAATAGATGAACGCGAACAGATAGATGCGCGGCTCGGCCAGCACCTGCCGCAGCGACGAAGCCGCGTGCGCGGGTGCCTCCGCGCGATCGGCAGCGAGGTCGGCCGCGAGCCGCCGCCGGTCGTCGTCGGACAGCCAGCGCGCGTGTTCGGGGCGGTCGCACAGCCAGAACCATGCCATCACGCCGAGCACGAGCGCCGGCGCGCCTTCGATCGCGAACATCCATTGCCAGCCGTGCAGACCGAGCACGCCGGACATCCCGCGCATCAGCCAGCCCGACAGCAGTCCACCGACCATCCCGGCCACCGCGACGCCCGCATAGAAGATCGACAGCACCGACGCGCGACGGCGCGCGGGATACCAGTACGTCAGGTAGAACACGACGCCCGGGAAAAAGCCGGCCTCGAAAAGCCCGAGCAGGAAGCGCAGCACGTAGAACTGTCTTGCGCTGTCGACGGTGATCATCGCGACCGACACCGCGCCCCACAGGAACATGATCCGCGCGAACGTGCGTCTTGCGCCGAAGCGGCGCAGCAACGCGTTGCTCGGCACCTCGAACAGCACGTAGCCGACGAAGAACAGCACCGCGCCGAGGCTGTACATCGCGTCGGTGAGGCCGAGATCCTGCCGCATCTGCAATTGCGCGAAGCCGATGTTGCTGCGATCGAGGATCGACACGATGTAGCAGACGAACAGGAACGGCACGATGCGCATGCCGATGCGGCGGTACAGCGCGTCGTGGTCCGACGCGCGAGGGCCGGACGCTGCGGCATGCGCGGCGTCTGCCGGGAGAGGGGCTGACATCGATCGTCTCCTCCACGGAAGTCAACAGGGAGCGGGCAGGACGTGCAACGCCGGTCGCCGCCGCCCGCCGACGGCGACCGGCCGAAGCCGACGTTCAGCCGCGCCGCGCGCCCTCGCCCTTCACGCCGAGCATCAGCGCCACGCCGCTCGCCACCAGCAGCGCGGCCAGCAGGTACACGGCGAGATCCATGCTGCCGGTGCGCGTGCGGATCATCCCGATCACCCACGGACTGACGATGCCGCTCGTGATCCCGATGCTGCTGATCAACGCGATCCCGGCCGCGGCGGCATTGCCGGACAGGTAGCGGGTCGGCACGGCCCAGAAGATCGGCAGCGCGGCGAAGATCAGCGTGGCCGCGATCGACAGGCACGCGAGCATCGCCGCGAAGCTGTGCAGGTGCAGCGTCAGCGCCGCGAGCGCGAGGCCGCCGCCGATCGTGCAGCACGCGAAGTGCTTGCGGCGTTCGCCGGTGCGGTCCGAGCGGCGCGCGATCAGCACAAGCCCGACCGCGCCCACCGCATTCGGCACGACCGTGTAGAGGCTCACGGCGACGACGTCGGTCACGCCGAAGTCGCGGATCATCAGCGGCATCCAGAAGTTGAGCGTCAGCGACGCGCAGGTCAGCGAGAAATAGATGAACGCGAACAGATACACGCGCGGATTCGCGAGCGCGGTCATCACGCTGCGGCCGTCGTGCGCATTGCCGTGTGCGCGGCCTTCGGCGCACAGCGCGGCGACGCGCGCCTTTTCGTCGGACGTGAGCCACGGCGCGTCCTGCGGCCGGTCGACGAGCAACGTGAACGCAACGAACGCGAGCAGGATCGCCGGCGCCCCTTCGATCGCGAACATCCATTGCCAGCCGTGCAGCCCGAGCACGCCGCTCATGTCGCGCATGATCCAGCCGGACAACAAGCCGCCGAGCACACCGGCCACCGCGACGCCCGCGAAGAACACCGAGATCGCCGCCGCACGCCGGTTCGCGGGGAACCAGTAGGTCAGGTACAGCACGATGCCGGGGAAGAAGCCGGCCTCGAACACGCCGAGCAGGAAGCGCAGCACGTAGAAATGCGACGGCTGCG
This sequence comes from Burkholderia sp. 9779_493, assembly GCF_015712215.1. NCBI lineage: Bacteria > Pseudomonadati > Pseudomonadota > Betaproteobacteria > Burkholderiales > Burkholderiaceae > Burkholderia > Burkholderia sp. 9779_493. The sequence continues at coordinate 210,989 of NZ_JACCQA010000011.1, read as the reverse complement.
ACACGAACATCATCCCGGTCGACGCGAGGCCCCACAGCAGCATGATCCGCGTGAACGTGCGGCGCGCGCCGAAGCGCGCGAGCAGCATGTTGCTCGGCACTTCGCAGAACACGTAGCCGACGTAGAACACCGCGGCGCCGAGGCCGTACATCGCATCGCTGAAGCCGAGATCGTGCTTCATCTGCAGCTGCGCGAAGCCGATGTTGATGCGGTCGAGAAACGACACGACGTAGCAGAGGAACAGGAACGGGACGATCCGCCACGCGATCTTGCGGAACAGCAACGCGTCGCTGAAGGCGGATGCGGAAGTCGGCGCCGACGCGCTCGCGTGCGCGAGCGTCGCTTCGGCGGGAAGCGATTGGGGCATGTCTCTCTCCAAACGGGCCGCGCGATGTCGAGCGCGCGGCAGTCTCCGAGGGCGTGCATGCGCCCTGCTTTCTTGTGAGACCGGATACGGTTGCCGGCACCGCGGCGCGATGCCGCCGCGACTGCCGCAACCTTCAGGGAAACGGCGAGGCGATCATGTGAGCGCCGCCCCGCCGCCGTGTGCCGCTCAGTCCTGCAGCGCGGCCCACATGTCCTTGTCGCGCTGCGCGGTCCAGATGCGCGGATGCGCGATGCCGCTCGCCTCGTCGAACGCACGCGACACGTCGAACGGCAGACAGTGCTCGTAGATGAACACGTGGCCGAACTTCGGGTCCATCGCTTCGCGCGTGAGCGCCATCGCCGCCTTCAGGTCGAGATTGCGCTCGACGGCCTTGCGGCCCTGCGCGAGCAGCGTCGTGACGAAATCCTTCGTGTAGTCGAGGCCCTTGTTCACTTCCGCCGGATTCAGCAGCGCGGGGCCGCGGCCCGGCACGAGCTTCTCGGCGCCGAGCGCGCGCAGCGCCTCGAGCGTGGCCGGCCACTGTTCGAGCTGCGCGTCGCCGCAATAGCACGCGGCGTCGTATTCGACGAGGTCGCCCGAGAACAGCACCTTCTGCGACGGCAGCCACACGATCGTGTCGCCCTTCGTGTGGCCCGAGCCGACGTGCATGATCTTCACTTCGAGCTTGCCGAGGAACAGCGTGATCTCGTGCTCGAACACGAGCGTCGGCCAGGTCAGGCCCGGCACCGTCTCGACGCCGGCGAACAGGCGCGGGAAGCGCTCGATCTCCGACTTCATGTCGGCCTCGCCGCGCTCGACGATCATCTCGTACGTGCCGCGGCTCGCGATCACGTGCTGCGCGCCTTCGTCGAAATACGCGGACGCGCCGAGCACGCGCACCGCGTGGTAGTGCGACAGCACCACGTGCTTGATCGGCTTGTCGGTGACGCTGCGGATCTTCGCGATCAGGTCCTGCGCCATCGCGGGCGTCGCGGTCGTGTCGACGATCAGCACGCTGTCGTCGCCGATGATCACGCCCGAGTTCGGGTCGCCTTCGGCTGTGTACGCGTAGGCGTTCTCGGACAGCTTCGTCCAGGTGACTTTCTTCTCTTCCAGATCGGCTTGGGAGGCGAATGCTTTGGCCATTGTGCGTTCCGTGGCTGCGAGCCATGTGTTGAGGGGTGTCAGCGGATCATCTGCTCGCGCCGAATATTTGTCAATGGCAAACGTGCTTGTTATTGTCTAATACGGGTAAACCTGCGGGCTGGCGCGAGAAATGGCGTCGGATACCATGCGGGGTTTCGTCAACGGAAGAATCATCGCGTGCAGAACCACGAAGTCAGCGCGGACGATGCGCCGCCCAAGGCGCAGCGCGGCATCCAGAGTGTCGAGGTCGGCGGCCGGCTGCTCGACGCGCTCGCGCGCCGGCGCAAGCCGCTCGGGCTGTCGGAGCTGGCCGCGGCGGCCGATCTCTCCACTGCTCAGGCGCACACCTATCTCGTGAGCCTGACGCGACTCGCGCTCGTGAAACGCGACGCGCTCACCGGCAACTACGAGCCGGGCCCGCTGTCGCTGCGGCTCGGGTTGATGTCGATCGAGCGCCAGCCGGCCTACCGTGCGACGCTGCCGCACGCGGTGCGGCTCGCGGAAACGGTCGGCCTGAGCGTCGCGCTGTCCGTGCCGGGCGTGCTCGGCCCGACGATCGTGCGCATCGAGCACGGCGGCTATCCGTTGCACGTGAACCTGCACGTCGGTTCGGTGATGTCGCTCGACACGACGGCGACCGGCCGCGTGTTCCGCGCGTTCGGCGACGCCGCGCAACTCGACGCGATGGCGGCCAGCCAGGCCGGCGCGGGCGATACGCTGGCAGGCGCCGAAGGCGCGCCGGTCGCGCCGGACGCCGATGCGCAACCCGCCGAACTCGACGCGATCCGCATGCGCGGCATCGAACGCAGCATCGACCGGCCGAGCCCCGGCGTCAGCGGGATGTGCGTGCCCGTCCTCGATGCGCACGGGCGGCTCCAGCTCGCGTTGACGGTGATCGGTTCGACGGGATCGATCGATGTCGACTGGGACGGCCCGATCGCCGTGGCCTTGCGCGACGCGGCGCGGCAGGCGACCGCGTCGCTCGGCGCCGCAGGTGCGGACCCGGCACCGGCGTCCGCGCCCGCGCCGGCCGCCGCGCGCGTACCGCCCGCGCTGGCCGACGACGCAAAAGCGCAGCGCGGGATCAATGCGCTCGACAGCACCGGCGAGTTGCTGCTCGCGCTGGTGTCGGCGGGCCGCGCGCTGCCGCTGCGCGATCTCGCGACGGCGGCCGGCATGCCGGCCGCGAAGGCGTTTCCGCATCTGGTCAGCCTGCAGAAGATCGGCCTGCTGAGCCGCGACGACGCCGGCTGCTTCGACGGCGGCCCGCTCGCGCAGGCGCTCGGCCTGATCGCGATGCAGCGAGTGTCGCCGACCCGCGATGCGGAAGCCGAGATCGTCGCGCTCGCCGGCGCGACCGACATGAGCGTGGCCGCCGCGACGCTCGGGCCGCTCGGGCCGACCGTGATCCGGCTCGAAGAATCGGCGCGGCCGCAGCACGTGAGCCTGCAAGTCGGCACCGTGATGTCGCTCGTCAATACGGCGATCGGCCGGATTTTCGCGTCCGGCATGTCCGACGACGTGCTGGCCGACCTGCTCGCCAACGAGCCGGTGCGCCTCGCCGGCGCGCACGCCGCGCCGGACGATGCGGCCTTCCGCGCCCGGCTCGCCGCGATCCGCGCGGACGAACTCGATTTCGCGTTCGACGCGCCGGTGCCCGGCATCGGGACGATCGCCGCGCCCGTATTCGATCACACCGGCAGCATCCGGCTCGTGATCGCGATCATCGGCTCGTCGCGCGGCTTCCCGCGCGGGCCGGACAGCGCGCTGGCGCAAGCGCTGCGGGCCGCGACGCGGCGGCTGTCGTGGCGCTTCGGGTGGATCGGCCGGTAAGCGCACTTTTTTTCCTACGCCCGACTTCGTTCTTTCTCCACGCAAGGCCGTGCCGGCACGGCCTCGTCACGCCTGCCCGGAATGCCCGGGTGGCCGACATTCATGTTGCGCAGCAGCAACACAAATTGTCAGTAATTCTCATATAACGAAATCGCATTTCACAAGACGGTGCCGCTTCGCTATGATTAGGGTTATCCCTAACTCGCCACCTATATGGGGCTTCGTCATGCAAACGTCTAATGTCTCCGATCGTTCCACCCAATCCACTGGCTGGCTCGCACGTGTTGGCGAGCTGCTGGCAGAGGCCTGGGCGCTCCACCTCGAGAACTGCGAAGTCATCGCTGAAGCACACGCGCGTCTGCCGCGCTGAGCGAACGGCCGGCCGGCTGACGCGTTTGCGCTGACGCACGCCGACCGCGGCGGTCGCGCGGCGTACCCGACGGGCGCGCCGGGCATGCAGAAAGAGGCCGGGATTCGTCCTTCCCGGCCGGATACGCGCACCGCATCGGCAGCGTTTCAAGGTCGTCTCGAGGCCGTGTTTCAGGCCGAGACCGGCGCCGATTCGGGTCGGCGCGGACCGTCGTCAGCCGGTTGCGGCCCGGACGGGATGCCATTCTTCGCGACTTGCGCGCGCTTGCGCCGGGCCATGCCGGACGGAAGATCCATCCGTTTTTGTGCCCCCGGGGCCGTCTGCCCGGCACGCCCTCCTCTAAGCCGTTCGCCGGCTTTCCTCCGCGCCTGCGTCCGATCGCACCCGCCGTCGCTGCAGCGACGGCCGTGCGCCGATCTCCGCTCCCTCACACCTGAATCGAAGGCACGTCCTTCATGCACCGCAGCGCGAACATCGAGCGGCTGTGGCGGATGCTCGAAATCCGGTACAGCTTTTCGCGCAGGAAGCGCTCGTAGCCGGCCGTGCCGTCCACCGCGACCTTGATCCAGTAGTCGTACTCGCCCGACACCAGATACGCCTCGAGCACCTCCGGCAGCGCCGCCAGTTCGGCGCCGAAGCGCGCCAGCGCGTCGTCTTCATGGCGATCGAGCGTGACTTCGAGGATCACGATGTCCGCGTAGCCGAGCTTGCGCTGGTTGACCAGCGCGACATAGCCGTCGATGTAGCCGTCGAGTTCGAGTTGCCGCGTGCGGTTCCAGCAGGCGGTGGTCGACATGCCGATCTGTTCGGCCAGTTCGGCGTTCGACAGGCGCGCATTTTTCTGCAATGCCCCCAGGATCTTGCGGTCCTGATTGTCGAGCGTTTTCGGCGTGCGTTCGCGGGTAGCCATGATGAGAAGAATCTTCTACTGAAAATCGGCATTCTATCTGAACGGGATTCCGGTTTCAGGCGCGTTTTGCTGGAAAACAGGAAGCCTTTTAACCGGGCCGCTTGATACATTTTCTCCATGCCTGCTGCCCGGCACACTCCCCGCGACAACCCCTCGCAGCGGGACGCACGGCCGCAATCACGAGTTGCGGTGCCGGCCGGCAGGCATGCGATTCCCCGCCGCCCGCACGCCTATCCGACCGCGTGCGGGGCCGGTGCCTGCTTCCCCGTTCCTGCCCGTCCGTCATGTCGTTCAAGCTTTATCTGTCGTTCCTCGCCGCTTCCGTCGTCCTCATCTACGCGCCCGGCCCCGTCAACCTGCTCACGATGAACCAGGCGCTGCGCACCGGCTGGCGCCGCGCGCTGCCGTGCGTCTGGGGCGGCACGCTCGCCGTGCTGCTGCAACTCGCGCTGACCGCGCTGTGCCTCAATTCGCTGGTCCACCTCGACGAACACGCGCTGACCGTGCTGCGCTGGGCCGGTGCCGCGTATCTCGTCTGGCTCGGCGGCAAGCAATGGCTGAGCCGCGCGCCGGCCGGCGCAGCCGCGGCACCGGCCGACGTCGACGCGGGAACGGCGATCGCCGCGCCGGACGCCGACTCCGGACGCGCGCTGTTCTGGCGCGGCGTCGCGACTTCCGGGCTGAATCCGAAGACGCTGCTGTTCTTTCCGTCGTTCTTTCCGCAGTTCATCAGCCCGACTGCCGACTGGAGCCTGAACCTTCAATACCTGCTGCTCGCCGCGACGTTCGCGCTGCTGTTCGCGGGCGGCGTCGCGTCGATGGCGCTGTTCTCGCACCGGCTGAGCCGCGCGCTGCAGCGGCCGGCGCGGATGCGGGCCATGAACCGCGTGACGGGCGGGCTGCTCGTCGGGATGGGCGCGATCATGGTCGGCTGGAACTGAACGGCCGGCGTGCCGGCTCCGTGGCGGCGACCATCGGGCCCCGCGAAAAAGCAGCCGAACGCCGAATGCTTTAGGGTAGCGGCTGGTTCGTTGGACATGCCCTGCCGGGCGACTGAATGAAGCACGTCACTACCCGCCTGCGGCGCCTGTTCGCGCCGATCGGCCTGCACTGGTATCTCGCCCTCCTGCTCGCGCTCGATGCACTCATGGTGCTGCGCCCCGTCGTCGAACACGCGCGGCTCGGCCTGCATCGCGCCTGGCTCGCCGATGCGCTGAACCTCGTCGACAACATGGGGCTCGTCGTGCTGCCGCAGGTGGTCGTCGCGGCCGGCCTCGCGACGATGGCCATCGGCATCGTGCTGCGCGCCCGCGTCGCGTGGGTGCTGTCGATCCTGCTGCTGGTCGCGGCGGCCGCCATCAGCGTGCTCGGCGGCTATCGCAGCCACGCGGTGTTCGTCTATACGGCCGTGCTGGTCGTCGCGCTGCTGTACTACTGGCGGCACTTCGACCGCGCGAGCATCGCCGCCAGCAGCCTGTTCGCGTTGCTGAGCATCGTGTCGCTGCTGATCTACGCGACCTTCGGCGTGCTCTATCTCGGCGACGAATTCACGCCGCCCGTCCACGATCTCGCCACCGCCGTCTATTTCTCCATCGTATCGATGTCGACCGTCGGCTACGGCGACATCGTCCCGCACGCGCCGACCGCACGCCTGTTCACCGCGTCGGTGATCGTGCTCGGCATCACGGTGTTCGCGACGTCGATCAGCGCGGTCGTCGGCCCGGTGATCGGCGGCAATCTGAAACGGATCGTCAAGGGAGGCATTTCGAACGTGATCCGCAAGCATCATTTCCTGATCGTCGGCGCGACGCCCGTCGCGCATGCGGTGCACGACGGGCTGCGCAAGCGCGGCTACGCGGTGACCGTCGTCGTGCCGGCCGGCGTCGAGCACAACTATCCGGCCGCGACCGACCTGATCGTCGGCGATGCGACCGACCATGCGGTGCTGGAGAGCGCCGGCGCGGCGACCGCCCGCGCGGTGCTCGCGCTGCGTTCGGACGACGCCGAAAACGCATTCATCATCCTCGCGATTCGCGAGATCGCACCGTCGGTGCGCACGGTCGCGCTCGTGAACCAGCAGCGCAACCTCGAACGGCTGCGGCTGTTGAAGCCCGACATGGTGTTCTCGCCGCAGCAGCTCGCGGGCGAACTGCTCGCCAGCACGCTCAACGACGAACCGGTCGACAAGTCGGTGATCTCGCACCTGCTGTTCGGCACGACGGATGCCGCATGAGATCGTGAGCCGATGACCGCGTGACCGGAGCCGGCCGCCGCATGGCCGGTACAATCGCGCGATGTCCGAATTGCTCACTTACGGCGGCCTGTTCGCCGTGTCGATGGTCGCCGCGACCCTGTTTCCGCTCCAGTCCGAAGCCGTGCTCGCCGGCCTGCTGCTCGCCGGGCGCGAACCCGCGTGGGCGCTGGTGCTGGTCGCGAGCGTCGGCAACGTCGCCGGCTCGGCGATCAACTGGGCGCTCGGCCGCGGCATCGAGCATTTTCGCGAGCGCCGCTGGTTTCCGGTCAAACCGTCCGCGCTCGCGCGCGCCGAGCGCTGGTATGCGCGCTACGGCCGCTGGTCGCTGCTGCTGAGCTGGGCGCCGGTGATCGGCGATCCGCTGACGATGATCGCCGGCGTGCTGCGCGAGCCGCTGCCGACCTTTCTCGTCATCGTGACGATCGCGAAAGTCGGCCGCTATCTGGCCGTCGCGTGGCTCGTCACGCACTGACCTCCGCTCGCCCTGCGCGGGCGTGCCGGCCGCCATCGACGACGTCCCGCTAAAGATTCCGCCGAAGTTGCCGTATTAAGTGGACGACTAGCGGTGACGCGTGCGTTCCGCCCCCTCTCCCTCCCCACTCAGGATGTTGCATGAGATCGACCCAATTGGGCCGGGTGAGCGTCGGCGCGCGTCTGGCCGCGCTCGCGTGCGCGCTCGTCGCCTTGCTGTTTACCGTGTTTGCGTGGACGCTCGCCCATTTCGCCGGCCAGCAGCTCGCCGATGAAGCGCATCAGCGGATCGCCGACAAGGAGCAGTCGATCCGCGCGATGGTCGACCTGTTCGACCAGGCATTGAGCGCCGAAGCCAACCGCTCGATGTCGCTGTTCGCGAGTTTCCTGCCGGCCGATTTCACGCTCGACCCGGCGCGCACCGTCGATATCGGCGGCGTGGCCGCGCCGACGCTTCTCGCGGGCGGCCAGCCGCTCGACCTCGATTACTCGATTCCCGACCAGTTCCTGAAGAAAAGCGGCGCGATCGCGACGATCTTCGCGCGCGACGGCGACGATTTCGTGCGCATCACGACGTCGCTGAAGAAGCAGGACGGCGCGCGCGCCGTCGGCACGAAGCTCGACCGCGCCGGCCCCGCGTATGCGCCGCTCGTCGCCGGGCGCAGCTACACGGGCCTCGCGAAGCTGTTCGGCCGGCCGTACATCACGCAGTACAAACCGGTGACCGATGCGGGCGGCCGCGTGATCGGCGCGCTGTTCGTCGGCCTCGACATCGGCGTCGAGCTCAAGCTCGTCGAAGACGGCATCCGCGCACTGAAGATCGGCGACAACGGCTACTACTTCGTGCTCGATGCATCGCAAGGCCCGTCGCGCGGCACCTTCGTCGTGCATCCCGATGCGGCCGGCCAGCGGGCCGACGACGCGCGTGCGCCCTACGCGCAGATGCTGGCGGCCGGCGAAGGCCGGCTCGCGTACACGTCGACCGATCCCGCCGCGCACGACGGCGGGCCGAGCGCGAAATTCGTGTCGTTCACGACGATTCCGCAGTGGCAATGGCTCGTCGGCGGCGTTGCGCTCGACGACGAGCTGCTTGCCACCATGCGCGCCACCCGCAACCGCTTCCTGATGATCGGCGCCGTGCTCGTCGCGGCGTTCGCGACGCTGTTCGTCATCGTCGTGCGACGCGTGGTGAGCCGGCCGCTGGAAGCCGCCGCGCGCGCGTCCGAACGCTATGCGGCGGGCGACCTCAGCGTGCGCATCCGCGACGGCGCGGGCGGCGCGCCCGGCGGCACGGGCAACGACGAGATCGGCCGGCTCGTGCAGGCGGTCGACGGGATCGGCGACGGCCTCGCGCGGATCGTCGCGCAAGTGCGCAACAGCGCCGCCGACATCGCGCACGGCACGGTCGGCATCGCGGCCGGCAGCGGCGACATCGCCGCGCGGATCGCGACGCAGGCCAGCAGCGTCGAACAGACGGCCGCCAGCATGGAGCAGATCACCGCCGCCGTGCAGCAGAGTGCCGAGCACGCGGCGCAAGCCAACGCGCTGGTCGCGGACGCGTCGGCCGCCGCGACGAACGGCGACGCCGCGGTGCAGCGCGTGGTCGCGACGATGGACGACATCGGCCGCGCGACGCGCCGGATCGCCGAGATCACCGGCGCGATCGAAGGCATCGCGTTCCAGACCAACATCCTCGCGCTGAACGCGGCCGTCGAAGCCGCCCGCGCGGGCGAACACGGCAAGGGCTTCGCGGTGGTCGCGGCCGAGGTGCGCGCGCTCGCGCAACGCAGCGCGGCCGCGGTCAAGGAGATCGACGCACTGAGCACCGAATCGTCGACGACCGTCGAACAGGGTTACCGGATCGCGGACGCCGCGCGCGGCACGATGCGCGACATCGTCGCGCGGGTTGACCAGGTGCGCACGCTGATCGGCGAGATCAGCGCCGCGTCGCGCGAGCAATCGACCGGCATCGAGCAGGTGAACCTGGCCGTCACGCAGATCGGCGACGCGACGCAGCAGAATGCGCGGCTGATCTCGGATGCCGAGCGCGCGGCCGTCGCGCTGCGCGACCAGGCCGCGCAACTGTCGGACGCGGTCAGCGTGTTCCGGCTCGAACGCGACGCGTGACCGACGGCGGGCGATCGGCCGCGGCCGGGCCTCGACTACTTCTTGTCGCCGGCCAGGTCGATCGCCTTGTCCGAGCCGACCGCGTGGCGCAACTGGAACTTCTGGATCTTGCCGGTCGACGTCTTCGGCAGTTCGCCGAAGCGCACGGCCTTCGGCACCTTGAAGCCCGCGAGCAGTTGCCGGCAGTGCGCGACGATCTCCGCCTCGGTCGCGCTCGCGCCTTCGCGCAGTTCGACGAACGCGCACGGCACCTCGCCCCACTTCGGGTCGGGCATCGCGACGACGGCCGCCACGGCCACCGCCGGATGCCGGTACAGCGCGTCCTCGACCTCGATGCTCGAGATGTTCTCGCCGCCCGAGATGATGATGTCCTTCTTGCGATCCTTGATCCGGATATAGCCGTCCGGCATCAGCACCGCGAGATCGCCGGTATGGAACCAGCCGCCGTGGAACGCCTCGTCGGTCGCCTTCGGGTTCTTCAGGTAGCCCTTCATGCAGATGTTGCCGCGGAACATGATCTCGCCGAGCGTCTCGCCGTCGGCCGGCACCGGCGTCATCGTGTCCGGGTCGAGCACCGTCGCGCCCGCTTCGAGGTGGTAGCGCACGCCCTGGCGCGCATTCAGCCGCGCGCGCTCCTCGTCGGACACTGCGTCCCAGTGCGATTGCTTCGCGCAGACGGTCGCCGGGCCGTAGACCTCGGTCAGCCCGTACACGTGCAGCAGGTCGAAGCCGATCTCCTTCATCTTCGCGATCACGGCCGGCGCGGGCGCCGCGCCCGCGACCATCGCGTGCACCGTATGGTCGATCCCCGCGCGGAACTCGGCCGGCGCGTTCGCGATCGCGCTCTGCACGATCGGCGCGCCGCAGTAGTGCGTGATGCGCTCGCGGCGAATCAGGTCGAACACGGTCTTCGCATCGAACTTGCGCAGGCACACGTTCACGCCCGCGCGCGCCGCGACGGCCCACGGGAAACACCAGCCGTTGCAGTGGAACATCGGCAGCGTCCACAGATACACCGCGTGCTTCGGCATGTCCCATTCGAGGATGTTGCTGATCGCCGCGAGGTACGCGCCGCGATGGTGGTAGACGACGCCCTTCGGGTCGCCGGTCGTCCCCGACGTGTAGTTCAGCGCGATCGCCTCCCATTCGTCGGCGGGCGGCGTCCACGCGTAGTCGGGGTCGCCGCCGGCGACGAACGTCTCGTAGTCGGTCGCGCCCGCGAAACGGTCGGGGTCGGCCGGCAGCGCGTCGGCCACGCTGACGATCTTCAGGCCCGGCACCTCGAGCGCCGCGCGCTGCGCGACCTCCGCGTATTCGGTGTCGACGATCAGCACCTTCGCCTCGCCGTGACGCAGCATGAACAGCACCGACGACACGTCGAGCCGCGTGTTGATCGTGTTGAGCACCGCGCCGGCCATCGGCACGCCGAAGTGCGCCTCGACCATCGCCGGGATGTTCGGCAGCAGCGCCGCGACCGTGTCGCCGCGCCCGACGCCGGCCTGCGCGAGCGCGCTCGCCAGCTGCTTCGCGCGCGTGCAGGTCTCGCCCCACGTGCGCCGCACGTCGCCGTGCACGATCGCGAGGCGCTCGCCGTAGACTTCCGCCGCCCGGATCAGGAAATCGATCGGCGTGAGCGGCACGTAATTGGCATCGCGGCGGCCGAGCCCGGCCTCGAACATCTGCGTCATGATCCTGTCTCCCGTGTTCTGTCGACCGGAGCGCACGCACCCCGGATCGTTTTGATGTGGTTCAATTGCCGACAGCCTAACGGGCGCTATTGTGAGCCGTCTGTCATCGAAACGACAGAGTGCCGCTCGAGCGCTGCGCGTTATCCCTATCCTCGCAAACCCGCACCCATGCACGACCATCCCGACGCGGCCGCCGCCCCGGCCGACCCGCCTCCCGCACCGGGCCCGCTGCCGCCGCTGGCGACACTGTTCGGCCAATGCGCGTGGTTCCGCACGCTGGCGCCCGAGCACCAGGCGCTCGTGCTGGCCCAGTCGCACGTCGAACAGTGCGAAGCCGGCGACGTGATCGCGCACCGGCTCGCGCCTTCCGCATACTGGATCGGCGTCCATCAGGGGCTGCTGAAGCTCGCGATCTTCAACGTGTCGGGGCGCGGCTGCACGTTCTCCGGCGTGCCGTCGGGCGGCTGGTTCGGCGAAGGCAGCGTGATCAAGCGGGAGCTGCGCAAGTACGAGGTCGTCGCGATCCAGCGCTCGACCGTGCTGTTCGTGCCGGTCGACACGTTCCATGCGCTGCTCGACACGAGCCTGCCGTTCACGCGGTTCGTGATTCATCAGTTGAACAACCGGATGGGCGAATTCATCGCGTCGATCCAGAACAGCCGGCTGCTCGACGTCGACGCGCGCGTCGCGCAGGCGCTCGCGCAGCTCTTCAACCCCGCGCTGTACCCGGATACCGGCCCGTCGTTGTCGATCTCGCAGGAGGAACTCGGGATGCTCGTCGGCGTGTCGCGTCAGCGGATCAACCAGGCGCTGCAGCAACTCGAGAAGCTCGGCGCGTTGCGGCTCGCGTACAACCAGATCGACGTCGTCGATCTCGATGCGCTCGCCCGCTTCGGCATGGAGCAGCTTTGAGCGCCGCCCGATGCGCGAAACCGTCGCGATCGCGGCGGCGCATTCCGTCTGCGGAATCGGCCGACGGCCCGCGCGCCTCAACCTGACGATTCCGCCAGTTTCACGACAGTAACCCGTGCCGGGCCGACGCCTATCATTCGGGTTCCCTTCACCGCCGCCCGATCACCGCCTGCCCCGCCGCCTCCATGTGGATCGTCAATCTCGCGCTCAGGCGCCCCTACACGTTCATCGTGATGGCCATCATGATCGTGCTGGCCACCCCGCTTGCGCTGATGCGCACACCGGTCGACGTGCTGCCCGCGATCAACATCCCGGTGATCAGCGTGATCTGGAATTACAACGGCTTCTCCGCGACGGAGATGACGAACCGCATCACGTCCGTGCATGAACGGGTGCTGACGACGACCGTCAACAACATCCAGCACGTCGAATCGACGTCGCTGCCCGGCATCGCGGTCGTGAAGGTGTTCCTGCAACCGGGCGCGAACGTGCAGACGGCGATCGCGCAGACGGTCTCGTCCGCGCAGGCGATCGTGCGGCAGATGCCGCAGGGCGCGACGCCGCCGCTCGTGATCACCTATTCCGCGTCGAGCATTCCGGTGATCCAGCTCGGGCTGTCGAGCAAGACGCTCAGCGAACAGTCGCTTGCCGACATCGCGCTCAACTTCCTGCGCCCGCAACTGATCACCGTGCCGGGCGCGCAGATCCCGTTCCCGTACGGCGGGCGCACCCGCGTGGTCGCGATCGACCTCGATCCGCAGGCGTTGCTCGCGAAGGGCCTCACGCCGGCCGACATCGTCAACGCGGTCAACGCGCAGAATCTCGTGCTGCCGACCGGCACCGCGAAGATGGGCCAGACCGAATACCGGATCGACACGAACGCGTCCGCCGATACCGTCGCCGACATCAACGACCTGCCGGTCCAGACCGTCAACGGCGCGACGACCTACCTGCGCGAGGTGGCGTCGGTCCGCGACGGCTTCGCGCCGCAGACCAACGTCGTGCGCCAGAACGGCCAGCGCGGCGTGCTCATCTCGATCCTGAAAAGCGGCGACGCGTCGACGCTCAAGGTCGTGTCGGACCTGAAGGCGCTGCTGCCGAAGGTGATCCCGACGCTGCCCGAGGGGCTCACGATCACACCGCTGTTCGACCAGTCGGTGTTCGTCAACGCGGCCGTCCAGGGCGTGATCCACGAGGCGCTGATCGCCGCCGTGCTGACCGCGATGATGATTCTGCTGTTCCTCGGCAACTGGCGCAGCACGCTGATCATCGCGATCTCGATTCCGCTGTCGATCTTCACGTCGCTGATCGCGCTGTCCGCGCTCGGCGAGACCATCAACATCATGACGCTCGGCGGGCTCGCGCTCGCGGTCGGCATTCTCGTCGACGACGCGACCGTCACGATCGAGAACATCGAGCGGCACCTCCATCTCGGTACGAACCTGCACGACGCGATCCTCGAAGGCGCGGGCGAGATCGCGGTGCCCGCGCTCGTGTCGACGCTGTGCATCTGCATCGTGTTCGTGCCGATGTTCTTCCTGACGGGCGTCGCGCGCTTCCTGTTCGTGCCGCTCGCGGAAGCCGTGGTGTTCGCGATGCTCGCGTCGTACGTGCTGTCGCGCACGCTGGTGCCGACGCTCGCGATGCTGCTGTTCCGCCCGCAGCAGGCGCACACCGGTGCCGACCATTCGGCGTCGCGCTTCGCCCGCATCCATCACGCTTTCAACCGCGCGTTCGAGCGGCTGCGCGCGTGGTACATCGTGCTGCTCAGCATCCTGCTCGTGCGCCGCCGCTTCTACGCGCTGTGCTTCCTCGGCTTCTGCGTGCTGTCGACCGGCCTCGTGTTCATGCTCGGCCGCGATTTCTTCCCGAACGCCGATTCCGGCAACATCCGGCTGCACATGCGCGCACCGACCGGCTACCGGATCGAGGAAACCGCGCGCCTCGCCGACCAGGTCGAGCGCGTGATCCGCGAAACCGTGCCGCCCGACGAGCTCGGTGCGATCGTCGACAACCTCGGCCTCCCGGTGAGCGGCATCAACCTGTCGTACAGCAACGCGGGCACGATCGGCACGCTCGACGGCGAGCTGCTGATCGCGCTGAAGCCCGGCCACCGCGCGACCGGGCACTACGTACAGACGCTGCGCACGCTGCTGCCGCAGCGCTTCCCGGGCGTCGAGTTCTTCTTCCAGCCGTCGGACATCATCACGCAGATCCTCAACTTCGGGCAGCCGGCCGCGATCGACGTGCAGGTGCTCGGCAACGATCTCGCGAGTAACATGACCATTGCGAGCAGCCTGATGAAAAAGATCAGGCAAATCCCCGGCGCCGTCGACGTGCACGTGCTGCAACGCAACGACGAGCCGACCCTGCTGGCCGACATGGACCGTACGCGCATGCAGCAGCTCAATCTCTCCGCGCAGAACGTCGCGCAGAACATGCTGATCTCGCTGTCGGGGAGTTCGCAGACGACGCCGTCGTTCTGGATCAACCCGCGCACCGGCGTCCAGTACCCGCTGCAGATCCAGACCCCGCAATACAACCTGTCGTCGGTCGACGACCTGCTCGGCACGCCGATCTCCGCCAGCGGCCGCGCCGGCGCGCCGCTGCAACTGCTCGGCAACCTGGTGCAGGTCCGCAGTACCGTGAACCCGGCCGTGATCACGCACTACAACATCCGCCCGGCGATCGACGTGTACGTGAGCGTCGAGGGCCGCGACCTCGGCGCGGTCGCGGGCGAGATCGACCGCATCGTGTCCGACGCGCGCGCGACGCTGCCGCGCGGCACCGCCCTCGCGATGCGCGGCCAGATCGAGACGATGCGCACGTCGTATCTCGGCCTCGGCGCGGGCGTCGCGATGGCGATCGTGCTCGTCTACCTGCTGATCGTCGTCAATTTCCAGTCGTGGCTCGACCCGCTGATCATCATCAGCGCGATGCCGGCCGCGCTCGCCGGCATCGCGTGGATGCTGTTCGTCACCGGCACGCACCTGAGCGTGCCCGCGCTGACCGGCGCGATCATGACGGTCGGCGTCGCGACCGCGAACAGCATCCTGGTCGTGTCGTTCGCGCGGCAACGGCTCGCGGCCGGCGCGCCGCCGCTCACGGCCGCGCTGGAGGCCGGCGCGACCCGGATCCGGCCGGTGCTGATGACGGCGCTCGCGATGATCATCGGGATGGTGCCGATGGCGCTCGGTCTCGGCGAAGGCGCCGAGCAGAACGCGCCGCTCGGCCGCGCGGTGATCGGCGGGCTGCTGTTCGCGACCGTTTCGACCTTGCTGTTCGTGCCGCTCGTGTTCGGCGGCGTGCATTCACGGCTGGCCCGTCGGCGCGCGCGCCAGGCCGGACACTGACTTTCGCCCCACTACCCGGTTGAATTGGTTGAATTCATGGAAGAGAAACATCACAGCGCCGTCGGCATCCAGGTGGACGAACACGGCATGCACCTGCCGACGCGCGCGTCGGTGTCGCGACGCGGATGGGTCGTCCTGATCGTGATCGGCGTACTGCTGGCCGCCGGCGCCGCGCGCACGCTGATCGTCAACGGGCTGAACCGCAACCGGCTCGACGCGGTCGCCGAGCAGAACACGCGCCAGTACGTGAACGTCGTGCATCCGGTCGACGCGGCCACCGGCGGCAAGCTGACGCTGCCCGGCACGCTGCGCGGCTTCGTCGAGGCGCCGATCCATGCGCGCGCCAGCGGCTACGTGCTGCGCTGGCAGGCCGATATCGGCGCGCACGTGAAACAGGGGCAAACGCTCGCCGAGCTCGATACGCCGGAGCTGAACCAGGAACTGGCGCAGGCCACCGCGCAACGCCAGCAGGCGCAAGCCGCGCTCGCGCTCGCGAAGACGTCGTTCGACCGCGCGCAGCAGTTGCGCCAGCGCGATGCGGTGTCGCAACAGGAACTCGACGACCGGCGAGGCGCGTTCAACCAGGGCACCGCGAACCTCGCGGCGGCCGATGCGAACATGCGCCGCCTCACCGAACTGAAGGGGTTCCAGCGGATCGTCGCGCCGATCGACGGGATCGTCACGCAGCGCAACGTCGACGTCGGCGATCTCGTCAATTCCGGCAACGCGGGCCGCGCGCTGTTCACGGTCGTGCAGGCCGACCGGCTGCGCCTGTACGTGCAGGTGCCGCAGGCGTATGCGCAGCAGGTGAAGGTCGGCCAGCACGTGAGCGTCGCGCAGGCCGAGCTGCCGGGGCGGACGTTCGACGGCACGATCACGCGCACGTCCGAGGCGATCGACGTCGCGACGCGCTCGCTGCAGATCGAGATCACACTGCCGAACCCGGACGGGCGGCTGCTGCCCGGCGCGTACGTGCAGGCGACGCTGCCGATGACGCCGGTCGGCCGCCTGCAGGTGCCGGCCAATACGCTGCTGTTCCGCGCCGAAGGCCCGACGGTCGCTGCCGTCGATGCGAACGGCCAGGTCCACCTGAAGCAGGTGACGGTCGTGCGCACGATCGGCCAGACGCTCGAAGTCGACGGGCCGATCACGCCGAACGACCGCCTCGTCGCGAACCCGAGCGACGCGCTCGCGAACGGCGACCGGGTCGTCGTGCAGGCGCCGGCCGCGCAGCCGGCCTCCGCGGTCGCGGGAGCGAAATCGTGATCGCGATGCGCACGCGCGTGCGGCCCGTGGCGCTCGCCGCCATCGTTACGGCCGCCGCCGTCGCCGGCTGCACGGTCGGCCCGGATTACCGGCGCCCGCCCGTCGATACACCGGCCGCGTGGCGGCTCGATCCGGCCGACCAATACTGGCAGCCGGCCGCGCCGGCCCGCGCGCCGCTCGATCCGGTCTGGTGGACCGCGTTCGGCGACGCGCAGCTCGACGCGCTGGAAGCCGACGCGCTGCGCAACAACCAGAACCTGAAGGCGGTGGCCGCGCGCTACGACCAGGCGAAGGCGACGCTCGCGTCGGTCGCGTCCGCGCAGTATCCGGCCGTCGGCCTGAACGCGAGCGGCCAGCGCTTCAAGATCTCCGCCGACCGGCCGCAGACCAACTACGCGACGCGCAGCATGTCGACCGTGCAGAACGAGATCCAGGTCGGCGCGGCGGTCAGCTACGAACTCGACCTGTTCGGCCGCGTGCGGCGCAACGTCGAAGCCGCGCAGGCCAGCTCCGAGCAGGCGCGCGACGATTTCGCGAATGCGCGCCTCGTGCTGAGCGCCGATCTCGCGTCGAGCTATTTCGCGTTGCGCGAACTCGACACCGAGATCGACGTCGTCAAGCGTTCGATCGATCTGCAGCAGAAGGCGCTGGATTACGTGAGCGCGCGCCACGACCTCGGCGCGGTATCGGGGCTCGATCTGCTGCAGCAGCGCGCGCAGCTCGACGCGACGCGCACGCAGGCGCAACTGCTGATCCAGCAGCGTGCGCAGGTTGAAACCGCGATCGCGACGCTGGTCGGCGCGCCCGCCCCCGAATTCTCGCTGCCGCCGCGCGTGGTGCCGATCAACGCGCCCACGCTGCCGACCGGCATGCCGAGCGACCTGCTGCAACGGCGCCCCGACGTCGCGTCGGCCGAGCGCGCGATGGCCGCCGCGAACGCGCAGATCGGCGTCGCGCGCGCCGCGTATTTCCCGCGCATCACGCTGTCGCCGGACCTCGGCTGGGACGCGACCCGCTTCGCGGGCCTGTTCACCGTGCCGGCGCTGCTGTGGTCGGTCGGCGGGTCGCTCAGCCAGCCGCTGTTCGAAGGCGGCAAGCTGAAGGCCGGCGTCGATTTCGCGCAGGCCGGCTACGTCGCCGCGCAGGCCAGCTACCGGCAGACCGTGCTCACCGCGTTCCAGGAGGTGCAAAATGCGGTGACCGGCCTGTCGGTGCTCGCGCAGGCCGCGCAGCAGGCCTCCGCGGCCGTCGACGACGCACGCAAGCTCGTGTCGCTCGCGCAGGATCGCTACGCGGGCGGCCTGACGCCGTTCATCGACGTGCTGACGGCCCAGCAACAGTTGCTGACGAGCGAGCGCCAGGCCGTGCAGATCCAGGGCCAGCGCGCGGCGCTCGTCGTGTTTCTCGCGAAGGCGCTCGGCGGCGGCTGGGACGGTGGCACCGAGAGTGGCCCGGCGCCGTCCGACGTCGCGTCGGCGGCCCCGCAGCGCGGCGCGGGTGTCGGCCCTTGACCCGCCCTTAACCGGTTACGCGGAAAACCAACATGAAAGTGCTGATCGTCGAAGACGAACCGAAAGTCGTCGAATACCTGAAGAGCGGCCTGACCGAGGAAGGCTGGGTCGTCGACACCGCGCTCGACGGCGAGGACGGTGCGTGGAAAGCCGTCGAATTCGACTACGACGTGGTCGTGCTCGACGTGATGCTGCCGAAGCTCGACGGCTTCGGCGTGCTGCGTGCGTTGCGCGCGCAGAAGCAGACGCCCGTCATCATGCTGACCGCGCGCGATCGCGTCGACGACCGCGTGCGCGGCTTGCGCGGCGGCGCCGACGACTACCTGACCAAGCCGTTCTCGTTCCTCGAGCTGATCGAACGGCTGCGCGCGCTGACGCGCCGCGCCCGCGTGCAGGAATCGACGCTGATCTCGATCGGCGACCTGCGCGTCGACCTGATCGGCCGCCGCGCGACCCGCGACGGCACGCGGCTCGACCTCACCGCGCAGGAATTCCAGCTGCTCGGCGTGCTCGCGCGGCGCAGCGGCGAGGTGCTGTCGAAGACGACCATCGCCGAACTCGTGTGGGACGTGAACTTCGACAGCAATGCGAACGTCGTCGAAACGGCGATCAAGCGCCTGCGCGCGAAGCTCGACGGCCCGTTCGCGGACAAGCTGCTGCACACGATCCGCGGGATGGGCTACGTGCTCGAAGCGCGCGAGGACGGCGACGCGGAGCGGCGCGCATGAAACGCTCGATCATCCTGCGGCTTTCGGCGATGTTCGGCATCGTGTCGCTGCTCGTGTTCACGCTGGTCGGCTGCGGGCTGTTCGTGATGATGGAGCGCCAGCTGTTCGCCGAGTTGCGCGCGACGATCGACACGCGCGCCAAGGTCGCCCAGATGATCGTGTCGCACGCGACCACGGCCGCGCGCGGCCGCCTGATGCAGGAAAAGCTCGCCGATCTCGAGCCGCCCGACGGCTCGACGCACTACCAGGTGATCAGCGACAACCCCGCGTTCCGCTTCGGCAGCCCCGTCGACGGCGTGCCGCTCGACCCGCCGTTCGGCGCGTTCCAGCGCTACCAGCTCAACGACAGCAGCTACGCGGTGATGACGAAAACCATCACGCTGGCCGGCGCCGGCGAGCGGCCGACGCTACAACTGGTGGTCGCGACGTCGTGCGAACGGACGCAGCGGATGCTGCGCCGCTTCGGCTGGACGCTGGCCGCGCTGATCGCGACGGCCACCGTCATCACGCTGCTGCTGAGCCGCGCGGTCGCGCGCTTCGGGCTCGCGCCGCTCGACCGGCTCTCGCAGGACGCGGCGAGCGTGAGCGCGACGAACCGCCGCCAGCGGCTGCACACCGACGCGCTGCCGACCGAGCTGCGCGATCTCGCAACGTCGTTCAACGGCGCGCTCGAACGGATCCAGCAAACCTACGCGCGGCTCGAAGCGTTCAACGCGGACGTCGCGCACGAGCTGCGCACGCCGATCAGCATCCTGATCGGCCAGACCCAGGTCGCGCTGACGAGCCGCGACCGGTCGGTCGACCGGATGCGCCAGACACTGCAGTCGAACCTCGAGGAATTCGAGCGGCTGCGCGTGATCATCAACGACATGCTGTTCCTGTCGCGCAGCGACCGCGGCGAACGCGCGACCGACCTGAAGGACGTATCGCTCGCCGACGAGGTGCGGCGCATGCTCGACTTCCTCGAAATCCCGCTCGACGAGGCGCGGTTGCGCGCCGAACTGCACGGCGATGCGCGCGCGGCCGTCGATCCGTCGCTGTTCCGCCGCGCGATGACGAACCTGCTGATCAACGCGATCCAGCATTCGGCGCCCGGCGCGACGCTGAACGTGACGATCACGCGCCGCGACGCGCTCGTCGAAATGGCCGTGTCGAACCCCGGCGAGCCGATCGACCCGGTGCTGCGCTCGCATGTGTTCGAGCGCTTCTACCGGCTCGAGGAAGCGCGCGCGAACAGCAAGGAAAACCACGGGCTCGGGCTGTCGATCGTCAAGGCCGTGGCCGAGATGCACGGCGGCGGCGTGTTCGTCGCGTGCTCGGGCGGCGTCAACACGTTCGGCTTCTCGGTATCGACGCAACCCTGCTCGGGCGGGCCGCTGCGGCCGGCCGATGTCGCCGGCGCGGTGGATTCGGCCGATTCGGCCAATCCGTCTGGTCCGCGCGACGCGCGGGCGGCGCACGCGCCGCGCGCGCTGCACTGACGGCGATCGCGCGCCGCCGAGGGCAGTTTTCTTCAATACGGGCCGACGCGGCGCCCGTAGTCTCGATACGACTTTCGACATGTCGCATGGAGACACCTGATGAGCATGCTGGTTTCGATGGCCGCGTTCGCGCTCGCCTCGTCGATCACCCCCGGTCCCGTCAACATCGTCGCGCTCAGCGCGGGCGCCCGCCACGGCCTCGGCGCGAGCCTGCGCTACGCGGCCGGCGCGACGCTCGGCTTCGTCGCGCTGTTCCTGCTGATCGGCCTCGGCCTGCACGCGGCGCTCGCGCGCTGGCCCGTGCTGACGACGGCCACGCAGTGGTCGGGAATCGCGTTCCTGCTGTACATGGCGCTGCGGCTCGCGCTCGACGACGGCCGGCTGTCGGCCGATCCGCACGGGGCCGGCCCGTCGGCGGCGTCCGGCGCGGCGATGCAGTGGCTCAATCCGAAGGCATGGCTCGCGTGCGTGGCCGCGATGGGCGCATATGCGGCCGATGGCGACCGCGCGCAGGTCTGGCAGTTCGCCGCGCTGTATCTGGTGATCTGCTTCGCGTCGATCGCATGCTGGGGCTATGCGGGCGCGTCGTTGCGGCACCGGCTCGCGAACGCACGGCGCATGCGCGTGTTCAACCGGCTGATGGCGCTGCTGCTCGCGGGCAGCGCGCTGTTCCTGCTGGACGTGTAGCGGCTTCGCCGGTCAGCGCATCGCGCTGCGATACTGTCCGGGCGTCGCGGCCGCGATCCGCCGGAATGCGCGCTGGAAATGCGCCTGGTCCGCAAAGCCGGCGTCGAGCGCGACTTCGGCGATCGGCCGGCCGCGGCGCAACTCGGTGCGGCCGTACTGCACGCGCCGATCGATCAGGAACGCATGGGGCGTCATCCCGTAACGCGCATTGAACGCGCGGATCAGGTACGACGGCGACAGGTCGGCCGCCGCGCAGATCGCATCGAGCGTGACGGACTCGCGGCAATGGGCGGCGATGTAGTCGGCCGCGCGGGCGAGTTTCGCGTTGTCGTCTCCCGGCCGCCGGTCGGGCAGCTCACGGTCGAGCGCGCCGTGCAGCGCCGTGAAGAATTCGACCGCCGCACTTTCCTTGCCGAGCGCATCGATGCCGGGCGACACGAGCGTGCGATAGAAGCCGCCAAATTGCGCGAACAGGTCGCCGCGGTCGGTCCACTTCGGCGAAAACCCGTGGAAATCGCGGTTCGGATCGTGCCCCAGCGAGTGTTGCAGCCGCGCGAGCCACGGCACGTCGACATAGACCATCCGGTATGCCCACGCATCGGGGCCGTAGGGATTGCAGGCGTGTACCTGCTCCGGATCGATGATCACGAGCACGCCGCGGCCGACGTGCGCGTTCGTCGCACCGTTTACGTACGTGCTCGTGCCGCCGACGATCGCGCCCACCGACAGCGTGTCGTGCGTGTGCTTCGCATAGCAGATCGCACGCCCGTCGTCGACCGTGCGCGCCTCGATGAACGGCAGCGCGGTATCGCGCCAGAACGGCGACGGTACGGTGGATCGGTTGGCGGTACGGTTCACGCGGCGGGCTCCGGTTCGGACGAATGCTCACCGTACAAGACTGTGCGGCGCCGCGCAACCGCACCGCCCGGCTTCGATGTTCGGTTGAATCGTGCCCACGACGATGATCGTGGGCACGATCCTGCCCGTCGCCGGCGCCCGACACGATGTCGCGCTTGGGCCGGGACATCGCGCCCTGTACCCGCCTACAGGCGTTTCCGCCTGCTCGGGCGCCGACGTCGAGACGGTCGGATCAGGCCGGCACGTAGATCTTCGGATCCCACCAGTAGTAGCCGAACAGTTCCTGGTTCTGCCCGCCGACGAGCTTGTAAAGCGCGAAGCAAACGCCGAAATATTCGGTGCCGCTTTTCCTGACCGACGAGTCGAAAGTCGCGAACGTGAGTTGCTTCTTCAGCGGCGGGAGGCCATTGCGGCTCCCCGAATCCGGGTTGGGCTCCACCGCGCCATTGCGGACGACGGTGTTGCAGACGAACGGGTTGAATACCTCGTCGCCTTGATAGCGCGGGATGTTGTAGATGATCACGGCATCGTCGGAGTTGTCGTAGATCGACACGCCGGTGAACTGGACGCGGTCACCCGGATATGCGGTGATTTCCAGGTCGGCCGTACCCTGCCCCTTGACGCCACGCGCGCCGGTGCAAATCAGGAACTGGCCATTGTGGGCGATGCCCGTCGGCTTGTTCGGATCCTGGCTCGGATTCGGATACGTTTTCTTGACCCATTCCGTATCGATCACCGCGATGATGTTGATGTCCTGTGCGCTCGATGCAAGAGTGACTTCGGTAGCCATGGCTGATCTCCATTCATTAAGCGTTATGAATTTAAATCCGACGACGCGTCATTGGCGCGTCAAGGACAATATCGTCCTCTTCGGCAATCGAAATCAATTACAGTCGATTACGCGGCGACGAACGTTTTAATTCAGACCCAACAACCCGATTCCAGACCGAAAAAATCCATAAAAATCAATTACAGTCGATTACACCGCGACATCGACCCCACCTCGTCCGCGAAAAGCAACTTTCATTAAAATAAATCCCCCATCAAACCTGACAGGTACTAAAACCAATATAAATGGCCAATACTGAAAAAGCGCATCGCCGATGCGCCACGCGCACCGCACGGGCAATTGGCCCACCACGGAGGCATTCCAATGAAAGTCGATCCGAACAGTATCAATCTGGAAAAAGCCGCTCAGTCCATTCAAATTCTTGCAGTTATCGACACGAATTACATAAAGAGAAGTCACCCCAATCCGAGCCTGAACGCGCAGAATCCGACCAGCATCCCCAGCACTGCGTTGTTCATGCTCAACGGCCACGCGCCCGGCGTGAGCAGTTCGGAGGGAAACGGTAATCTGGGCCTGAAATTGAATGTCGGCGACAAGGTATCCCTGATGGGGACGTCGCTGGCCGACAATTCCGGAGACGCTGCGCTGATTTACCACGTCCAGCAATACTCGGGCGCTCAGGTGTTCGCTCCGTTTACCGCGGTGACCATCGAACAGGCTGGCGCGGCGAGCGCTGCCGAAACGCCGGACCTCATCGCGACCTCGGCGCAATCCCAGGTCTTCCAGGCATTCGAATCCGTCGCAAAATCCGCCGGATCCGAGTACCTCGCCACGTCTTTTGCGCTTTATACG
Organism: Burkholderia sp. 9779_493; assembly: GCF_015712215.1. NCBI lineage: Bacteria > Pseudomonadati > Pseudomonadota > Betaproteobacteria > Burkholderiales > Burkholderiaceae > Burkholderia > Burkholderia sp. 9779_493. The sequence continues at coordinate 187,385 of NZ_JACCQA010000011.1, read as the reverse complement.
CGGAGCCAGAACAGGAAATCCTTGTTCGGCTACTTCTTCTGGGTCTGGCAAGCCGCCGCTGCTTGACGCGAGCGCCGCCGACAACTCGCTCCGAAGCGATACGAGAGCGATTCAAGTCGGCAGATCTTGCGCGGCGCCCCGGACGGTGCCGCGCCTTTTCCGCGACAAAACCAAAATGGAGCACCCGTATGACAGCCGATCTTGGAAGCCTCACGCTCGACCCGAGCGCGCAGCAAATCGACATCCTTGCGGTAATCGACACGGAATACATCAAGTGGAGATACCCGCATCCGAGCAGGCAGCCCGAATTACCGATCGCCGTCGATCACCGCGCCGTGCGCCTGCTGTATACCGGTGCGCGGGGCGGGTCGATCGGAAACGGCCCGGCCGACCCTGTTCTGACGCTGTATCCGGGCGACACGGTTTCACTGAGGGCAGTCTCCCTCTATGGGAACGTGGATGACTCGGTGCTGATTTATCAGGTTTCGCACCTGTTCGGCCAGCAGGTATTCAACCCGTTTTCGCAGGACTTCCTCGACGTGAACGCCGTGCAATTGAATCCTGAAACGCGCGACGGCCTGCCGCCGGTGACGAAGCCGCAGACTTTCGTCAGCATTGGCTCCAAGGCAAGAGAGAGCGGGATAGAAACGCTTGGCGCGTGCTTCGGGCTCTATGCGCTGGAAAGAAGCACCCAGGAACTGGTCGGATACTACTGGTGGGACTGGTTCGTCACGTGCTCCTGATATTCGCCTTCCGGCGTTGACGGCTCACCCGTTCCGCGGGCAATAGTCACGAAATGGGCTGGCGGCATGCACGGCATCCGCCAGCATCGGCAGTGGCGCCGACTCTTTCCGGCCGACATTCGACCTGCTGCCATCGCGGCCGGCGAATACGTCGTCGGTCGGGTACCGCGCGGGTGAAGCACGCGCGGTACCCGATCTCACGCGTGGTTGCCCCGAGCCGGCACGGATCTCTCGCGACCGAGATCCACGCCGGCACTTCACGACTTCCGTCCCCGGCATTCCTGCATGACCGCCGCCGACGCGCTCGCGAGATGGCCTATTGACCGGAATTTGCCTAAGCTTTGAATTCCGTCCGCCGCGGCACGCGCGGCGCTTCCCGTTCACTCTTCCCCCGCCACGCTCATGCAGATCGATCTGAAAGGCAAGACCGCGGTCGTCACCGCTTCCACCGCCGGCATCGGGCTCGCGATCGCCGAAGGGCTCGCGCGCGCCGGTGCGCGCGTCGTCGTCAACGGCCGCAGCGACACGTCGGTGCAATCCGCGCTCGAGAAACTGCGCGACACCGTGCCCGGCGCAAGCTTCGACGGCGTCGCCGCCGACCTGTCCGATGCGGCCGGCGTCGCGCGTGTCACGCAGCACACGCCGGATGCCGACATTCTCGTCAACAACGCGGGCATCTACGGCCTGAAGCAGTTCTTCGACATCGACGATGCCGAATGGGAACATTATTTCCAGATCAACGTGATGTCCGGCGTGCGGCTCGCGCGGCATTACCTGAAAGGGATGATCGAACGCAATGCCGGGCGCATCGTGTTCATTTCGTCGGAATCGGGCCTGAACATTCCCGTCGACATGATTCATTACGGGTTCACGAAAACCGCGCAGTTGTCGATCGCGCGCGGCCTCGCAAAACTCGCGGCCGGCACCAACGTGACCGTCAATTCGGTGCTGCCGGGGCCGACGATGTCGGAAGGCGTGCGCGCGATGCTGAAGGCGCAGGCCGACGAAACGGGCCGCAGCATCGACGACGTCGCGGTGGATTTCGTGCGCACCGAGCGCGCGACGTCGATCATCCAGCGGCCGGCGCTGCCCGAGGAAATCGCGAACCTGGTCGTGTACGTGTGTTCGCCGCTCGCCTCGGCCACGACGGGCGCCGCGCTGCGCGCCGACGGCGGCGTGCTCGATACGATCGCGTGACGCGTGCGTGACACGCTCGCGCGGCGCAGGCGGCCGCGCTAGCGCGATGCGGCCTTGCCCGACTGGAGCGTGCCCTTGCGGTCGGCGTCCATGCACGAATCGAAGCCGTACTGCGTGACGACGCCGGCCTTGTCGAACACGACGAAGTACGACCGGTGATCGTTGCCGTGCTCGATGAAATAGTTGTAGCAGACACCGCTGCCGTTGCGGACCATCCAGACGCTGCGCGGGTTGCCGGCGGCGCGGACGACATCGGCGCGCGTCGCGCCGTGCCTCGACGCGGCCCGTGCCAGCGGCGTGCGCGAATACGAAAACGGCAGCCACGAGTCGAACCACGCACACCCATGCAACATCAGGCAGCTGGCGGCCAGGGACAGCGTCGCTGCGGGACGGGACATCGAAATCAATCGCATGCTCGGGGAATCTGCTGCGCCATGCCGGCGTGATCGAAAGCCCCATGCTACTCGACCTTTGGGTCCGGATCGAAAAGAAATGTAGAGATCGTTATCCGGATCCCTGCGATCGCAGGCGTCCTCGCCCGCCGAATCGTCAGCGATCGTTGCAGCCGTCACCCGCGTGCGTGTGCATCCGCGTCGTCGCACCGCTGCGTCGAGCCGACGCCACGGCATGCGCGCTCAAGCGATCCATTCGGCCCACAGCATCGTGAGCACCGTCATCAGCGCCGGGCCGACGAACAGCCCGATCAGGCCGAACGTCTCGGCGCCGCCGAGGATGCCGAACAGCACGAGCAGGAACGGCAGCCGTGTCGAACCGCCGATCAGCACCGGCCGCACGAAATGCTCGGCGACGAACACGACGATGAACCCGAGCGCCGCGACCACGACGGCCCACATGGTCGCCCCCTGCACGAACAGCCAGAGCGCCGCGCCGCAGAACACGACCGGCGCGCAGAACGGCAGCATCGCGGCGACCGCCGTGACGAGCCCGAGCAGCGCCGCATGCGGCACGCCCGCGAGCGCATACGCGACGCCGAGCAGCGCGCCCTCGCCGAGCCCGACGACGACGAGCCCCGTCACCGTGCCGTACACGGCCGCGACCATCCGCTCGATCAGTTCCGCGCCGTTGCGCCCGAACGCGCGCCGCGCGCCCTGCAGCAACGCACCCGACAGCTTGTGGCCCGCGCGCAGGATCACGAACAGCGTGACGAGCATGAAACCGAATTCGAGCAGCACGTGCGCGAGCTTCGTGCCGAATTGCCGGCCGAACGCGATGAATTTCTCGCTGTTGACGCCGTGCATCGCGGTGGCCGCATGCAGCGGATGGCCGAGATTGGCCTGCCACCATTCGGTGATCTGCGCCGCGCCGTACGGCAACCGGCTGACCACGTCCGGCAACGGAATGCCGTTGTCCTGGACCGTGTGCAGCCACTCGCGCAGGTCATGCGCCTGCGCGATCGCCTGGGTCGTCGCGACCGCCACCGGCAGCACGACGAGCAGCGAAATCGCCGCCGTGATGACGGTCGCGATCAGCGTCGGCCGGTCGCGGAACAGCCGGTGCGATTCGAAGCGCTTCAGCAGCGGCCACATCGCGATGGCGATCACGCAGGCCCACGCGATGGCGGGAATGAAGTCGCGGATCACCCACAGCGCGAGCACCAGCAGCGCCGCATACAACGCGACGCGGGCGATCTGTTGCGCGCGCGGCCGCGCGGCGGAATCGTGAGACGACGGCACATGTGCGCCCATGGCACCTCTGTCGAAAAGAAAAAATGGCGGTTCGCGCAGGCCATCGGCCTGGACGAACCGCCATTCTATCCATCGGCGCCCGACCGGCGCCGCGCGCGATGCGCGGAGCGCCGCGGCGCGGCGTCGACGTGCCCCCGCTTACGCCACCTTGTCCGCGACCCGGTAGCGTTCGAGCCAGTGCGCGTACGGCGCGGGCAGCGTCCACGACGGACGCTCGACGCCGAGCTGCTTGGCCGCGTAGTACGGCCAGTGCGGATCGGCCAGGTGCGCGCGGCCGACCATCACGAGATCGAGTTGCTGTTCCGCCACCACGCGGTTCGCCAGTTGCGGCGTGTCGATCCCCCACGCGGACGACACCGGCAGCCCGGCCTCGCGGCGCACGCGCTCGGCGATCGGCGCGAGGAACGCCGGGCCCCACGGAATCTGCGCGGTGGGCGTCGAGAAGCCGACCGACACGCTCAGCATGTCGAGCCCTTCCCGCTTCATCCGCTGCGTGAGCGCGATCGACTCGGCGAGCGTCTCTTCGTCGCGGCCGTCGTATTCGATCACGCCGAGGCGCGCGGTCAGCGGCAGATGCTCGGGCCAGACCTTGCGAACGGCGGCCAGCGTGTCGACGAGGAAACGGCCGCGGTTTTCGGCCGAACCGCCGTATTCGTCGGTGCGCTGGTTCGAATGCACCGAGAAGAAGCTCTGGCCGAGATAGCCGTGCGCGAAGTGCAGTTCCAGCCATTCGAAACCGAGGTCGCGTGCGCGCTGCGCCGACGCGACGAAGTCGGCCTGCACGCGGGCGATGTCGTCGTGCGTCATTTCACGCGGCACCTTCGGCAGATGCGCGCCGAACGGCACGGCCGACGGCGCGATGGTCTGCCAGCCGCGCGGATCGCCGTCGGCGATATGGTCGTCGCCTTCCCACGGGCGGTTCGCGCTCGCCTTGCGGCCCGCGTGCGCGATCTGGATGCCCGGCACCGCGCCGGCCGCCTTGATCGCCGCGACCGACGGCGCGAACGCCTCGGCCTGCACGTCGTTCCACAACCCGGCGCAGCCCGGCGTGATGCGGCCTTCCGGCGACACGGCGGTCGCCTCCGCGATCACGAGGCCCGCGCCGCCGCGCGCGATGCCGGCCAGATGCACGTGATGCCAGTCGTTGACGACGCCGTCTTCGGCGACGTACTGGCACATCGGCGGCACCGCGATGCGGTTGCGCAGCGTGACATCCTTGAGTTTGAACGGTTCGAACAGGGCAGACATCCACGACTCCTTTGCTTGGTTCTGCAAAACGGCTGGGAATGCGCCGCGCGGTGCGCACGACGCAACGATGCGGGCCGTCGGCGGGCCGGCAGCGCCCGGCGACGGCAAGGACGCGGCGCCGGCCCGGCCGGCGCCATGCGGTTAGCGATGGCCGAGCTTCGCGAGCAGCGCCTCGGCCGCGGGCGCCGACGATGCGGGGTTCTGCCCGGTGATCAGCAGCCCGTCGGTGACGACATGCGGCGCCCAGTCGGCGCTGCGCTCGAATTCGGCGCCGTTGGTCTTCAGCATGTCCTCGACGAGGAACGGCACGACTTCGGTCAGCTCGACGGCCGCCTCCTCGCTGTTGGTGAATCCCGTCGCGCGCTTGCCGCGCACGACCGATTCGCCGGTCTGCGGGTTCTTCACGTGGCGCAGCACGCCCGGCGCATGGCAGACCGCCGCGACCGGCTTGCCGGCCGCGAGCGCACGCTCGATCAGACCGATCGAATGCAGATCCTCGGCGAGATCCCACAGCGGGCCATGGCCACCCGGGTAGAACAGCGCGTCGTAGTCGTCCGCCGATACCTCGGCCAGCTTGCGCGTCGACGCGAGTTCGGCCTTGGCCGCCGCATCGGCGTCGAAGCGGCGCGTCGCGTCGGTCTGCGCGGTCGGATCGCTGCTTTTCGGGTCGAGCGGCGGCTGGCCGCCCTTCGGCGACGCCAGCGTCAACTCGACGCCCGCGTCCTTGAACGTGTAGTACGGCGCGGCCAGTTCCTCGAGCCAGAAGCCGGTCTTCTTGCCGGTGTCGCCGAGCGTGTCGTGCGAGGTCAGGACAACCAGGATCTTCATGATCGGACACTCCTTCGAAAATGAACGGGGGAACGGGGCCGCACGTCGGCGCGCCACGCCTGTCGGTTAGTCCGCCGGCGCGCGGCAACGTGCGATTCATTCATCCGCATGCGATATACGCCTATTAGACCAGTCGTCTAGAAGCGGCCGAAATAAAACGACGGCGTCCCCTGCTTGAGCCCGCCGGAGACGTCGCCGCACGCTTGAGGACGGATGATAGCGCTGGATTAGACCGGTCGTCTAGAAGAATGCGCGTTCGCCCCTGCCGTCGTCATGGCCTTTGGGACGGGGGCGCAGTCCGGTCGCGCCCGCCGTTGCCTCGCCGCCGTCGCCGGGCGGGCTACCCGCGCACCGGTCCGTCCGTGTCGCCCGCCTCGATGGCCGGCGCCTCGAGCCGGTGGTCGTGCACACCGTCGTCCAGCAGCCGCAGCATCAGTTCCGCGAGCGCGCGCCCCGATGCATGCCCGGTCGGCTGGACGACCGCCGTGACGCGATACGGATGCGCGAGATCGGGCGGCACGCCGTCGTAGACGATCAGCGACATGTCCGCGCCCAGGCGCAGTCCGCCGTCGACCAACGCGCGAAACGCGCCGCCGCCCGCGATGTTGTTGTCGACCAGCAGCGCCGTCGGCGGCTCGGCCCGCGCGAGCAACGCCCGCGCCGCCTGCAGCCCGCCGTCGTGCGTGAACGCGCACTCGACGAGCAGCGCCGGATCCGCGTCGATCCCGGCTTCGCGCAAGGCCGACAGATAACCGGCGCGCCGCTGCGCGGCGAAATTCAGCGCCAGCGGCGCGCTGATCATCGCGATGCGCCGATGCCCGAAGCCGATCAGCCGGCGCACCGCGTCGCGCGCGCCCGCCTCGTTGTCGAAGTCGAACCACGCATACGGGCCGGCCGTCTGCGTGCGGCCGTACGCGACATACGGAAACGCGCTCCCTTGCAGGTACGCGATACGCGGATCGTCGACCCGCGTGCGCGCGACGATCAGCCCGTCGACGAGCTTGCCGTCGACGATCCGCCGATAGGTGTCCAGCTCCGCGTTCGGCCGCGCGGACGCGATGATGAAATCGAGATTGCGCTCGGCGAGCCGCTCGGTGATGCCCGCGACGACTTCGCCGAACCGCGGATCGCCGAGATCGCCCGCGCCGAACGGATAGACGATCCCGATCATGTCGGCCCGCCCGGTCGCGAGCCGGCGCGCGGTCGGATCGGCCACGTAGCCCATTTCCCGCGCGGCCTTCGCCACGCGCTCGCGCGTCGCCTCGCTGACGTCGTCGTAACCGTTCAATGCGCGGCTGACCGTCGTCCGCGACAGACCGAGCGCGTCCGACAGCGCCTTCAGATTCACCTTCACCGTCATTCCTCGCATGCGTCGATCCGCCCGGCTGCCCGAAGCCCGGGACGCGCCGACCGGGTAATTATTTCCAATTGGTAACGATTACCGTCAAATAAATATCTTTTGCGTTCCAAACCGGTTTGAAATAGCATCCAAACCGGTTTGGACATCGATGCCCACTCAGCCGTTCACTTTCACCTTCCCAGGAAACGACGACGAGATGACATACTTTCCCCTTTTCCGTCCGGTCGCGGCCAAACGTCTGCTGCTCGCTGGCGGCGCACTCGCCGCCCTCGCGTCCGTCGCGCACGCGCAGTCCGGCGGCACGGGCGCGCCCGTGCCCACGCCCCATACCCAGCAAGCCTACGATCCCGAGGGCAACTTCACGATGCGCTGGACGCGGGCGGACATCCGCCAGATCGTCGCGCAATCGCACACTGCCGGCGCCGACAGGAACTCGCTGCCGCAGGCGCTGACGATGCCGGACATCCCGCAGGATTTCCCGCTGATCAATTCGAACGTGTGGGTGTGGGACACGTGGCCGCTGGCCGACCTGCAAGCGAACCAGCTCAGCTACAAGGGCTGGGAGGTGATCTTCTCGCTCACCGCCGATCCGCACGCGGGCTACACGTTCGACGACCGTCACGTCCACGCCCGCATCGGCTTCTTCTATCGCCGCGCAGGCATCCCCGCGTCGCAGCGCCCCGCGAACGGCGGCTGGACCTGGGGCGGCCATCTGTTCCCGGACGGCGCGAGCGCCCGGGTGTTCGGCACCGCGCCGATGACCAACAACGCCGAATGGTCGGGTTCCGCGCGCCTCACGAACGGCAGCAACGTCAGCCTCTACTACACCGCGACGTCGTTCAACCGCTCGGCGCCCGGCGGCGCCGACATCACGCCGCCGCAGGCGATCATCACGCGCGCCGACGGCCACATCCACGCCGACGACAAGCACGTGTGGTTCACCGGCTTCGACGATCACAAGGCGCTGCTGGAACCGGACGGCCACTACTACCAGACCGGCCAGCAGAACACCTACTTCTCGTTCCGCGATCCGTTCGTGTTCACCGACCCCGCGCATCCGGGCAAGACCTACATGGTGTTCGAAGGCAACACCGGCGGCCCGCGCGGCGCACGCACCTGCACCGATGCCGATCTCGGCTACGCGCCGAACGATCCGAACCGTGAAGATCTCAACGCGGTGATGAATTCGGGCGCAGTGTATCAAAAGGCCAATGTCGGCCTCGCGGTCGCGACCAACCCGCAGTTGACCGAATGGAAGTTCCTGCCGCCGATCCTGTCGGCGAACTGCGTCGACGACCAGACCGAGCGTCCGCAGATCTATCTGAAGGACGGCAAGTACTACCTGTTCACGATCAGCCACCGCACGACGATGGCGGCCGGCGTCGACGGCCCGGACGGCGTGTACGGCTTCGTCGGCAACGGCATCCGCAGCGACTTCCTGCCGCTGAACGGCGGCAGCGGCCTCGTGCTCGGCAACCCGACCGACTTCTCCGCGCCGGCCGGCGCACCGTATGCGCAGGACCCGAACCAGAATCCGCGCGAATTCCAGTCGTATTCGCACTACGTGATGCCGGGCGGGCTCGTCGAGTCGTTCATCGATGCGATCGGCCCGCGCCGCGGCGGCACGCTCGCGCCGACGGTGAAGGTGAACATCAACGGCACGTCGACGGCGGTCGACCGCGCGTATGGGCGCGCCGGCCTCGGCGGCTACGGCGACATCCCGGCGAACCTGCCGGCGACGGGGGCCGGTCACAACTGACGGCAACGGCCAGCGTATTCAGGCCAGACCACGATAACGATCGTCAATCAAGGCACGAGGTTCGGGAGGCGCGTATCGCGCGTGTCGCGTGTGCGCCTCCTCTTTTTCTTCCGCCGTTTCTTTTGACCTTTGCGCATGTCGTCGGTACAGGCGGCAGGTGCACTCCATACCCGCTTCGCCCGACGAAGCGCCCGGCCCCGCATGAAATCGACGTTTTTCCGCTGTTCCGTCCGGCTCGTTCGCCTGCTGTTCGCCTGCCTGGCCTGCACGCAGGTCGTCGCCGCCCCGTGCCACGCGCCGCCCGAAACCGGCACGCCGCAATGGCGGCCCGCCCTCCACTACACGCCGCAGCGCAACTGGATGAACGATCCGAACGGGCTCGTCTACGAGAACGGCCGCTATCACCTGTTCTATCAGTACAACCCGCTCGGCAACGACTGGGGCAACATGTCGTGGGGGCACGCGACCAGCACCGATCTCGTCCACTGGCGCGAGCAGCCGGTCGCGATGCGCGCGAGCGCCACCGAGGAAATCTTCTCGGGCTCGATCGTCGCCGACACCCTGAACACGTCCGGCCTCGGCACGCCGGGTCACACGCCGCTCGTCGCGCTTTACACGAGCGTCTACAAGCCCGGCTCGGGTCACGCGCCCGGCATCCAGGCGCAGTCGCTCGCGTACAGCCTCGATCATGGCACGACCTGGCAGCCGTATGCGCACAACCCGGTGCTGACGCTCGATCCCGAATCGAAGGAATTTCGTGACCCGAAAGTGTCGTGGTATGCGGCGGGCGGCTACTGGCTGATGACGACGGTCGTCGCCGATGCGCAGGTCGTGAAGCTCTATCGTTCCGACGACCTGATCCACTGGTCGTTCCTGAGCGACTTCACGCTGCCGGACGTGCCGCATGCGGGCGCGCTGTGGGAAATGCCGGACCTCATACCGCTGCCGCTCGACGGCGATCCGAAGCGAATCAAGTGGGTGATGATCGTCAACGTGAATCCGTGGTCGATCGCGGGCGGTTCCGGCGCCATGTATTTCGTCGGCGATTTCGACGGCCGCACGTTTACGCCCGACCGCGTCGCGCCGGCGGGCTCCGATCCCGCGCAGTTCCGCTGGGTCGACCATGGCGCCGACTTCTATGCGGCCGGCACGTTCTCCGGCGCACCGGGGGCCCGGCCGGTCGCGATCGCATGGATGAGCAACTGGGATTACGCGGCCAAGGTACCGACCACGCCATGGCGTGGCGCAACCACGCTGCCGCGCGAACTGTCGCTGAAGGCGATCGACGGCGAGCCGACCCTCATCGTCGCGCCCGCCGCCGCGTTCGACGCATGGGCCGACGGCCGGCCGGCCGTGCATGAAGGCGACCTGACGGTCGACTCCGCTACCCGACCGCTATCGGCCGCCACACGCGGTGTCGTCCAGCGCATCACGGTGACGATCTCGCCGCAGCGTGCCGCACGCGCGGGCCTGATCGTCCGGCGCTCGGCCGACGGCTCGATCGGCACCCGGATCGTGTACGACACCGCGAAGCGCACGCTGACGCTCGACCGCGCGCGATCCGGCGAAGCGAATTTCGCCGGCACGTTCAGCCGCGAGCACATCGTCGATCTGCCGCTCGAACGCGGGCAACTGCGGCTCGAGATCGTCGTCGATCGCGGGTCGGTCGAAGTATTCGCGAACGGCGGCCGCGTCGCACTGACGGACCTGATCTTTCCGCCGCGCGATGCGGATCGCGTGGCCGTGTTCGCCGAGCAAGGCCGCGCGACGTTCGCGGGGCTGACGGTGACGCAGTTGCAAACCGGCGACGACTCGCGCGGCGCCTGCACTGCCCGATAGCCACGGGTGCGGGGCCGATCGCCCGGCATCGCAACGCCGGTGACGGCCCCGCCCGTGTCGCCCGTCAGAGCAACCCCATCCCGCCCGACGCGATGATCTCCGCGCCGACGATGAACGCGGATTCCGGCGCGCTCAGGTGCAGCACCGTCGACGCGATTTCGTCCGGCGTGCCGAACCGGCCGATCGGCACGAGGCCCTTGATCTTGTCGGCCGTCGCGTCGAGCGTCGCCGCATCGAGGCCGAGCTTGCCGTACAGCGGCGTCTGCACGGGCCCCGGGCTCACCACGTTCACGCGCACGCCGTGCGGCAGCAGTTCCGTCGACAGCGTCTTCGCGAACGAATTGACGGCCGCCTTGCTCGCCGCGTACACCGACGAGCCGGGCATCCCGATATGCGCGTTGATCGAGCCGTTGATCACGATCGATGCGCCGCGATTCAGCAGCGGCACGAGCGACTGGATCTGGAAATACGCGCCCTTCACGTTGGTGTTGAACACGAGATCCCACATCGCTTCGTCGCTGTCGGCGAACGGCGCGAGTTTCGCGACGCCCGCGTTGACGAATACGGCGTCGAGCCGCACGCCGGCGGTGGCGAGCGCGTCGGCCAGCGCGCGCGCCGACGCGACGCTGCCGGCTTCGTTGCGAATCGCGAGCGCGCCTTCGCCGAGCGTTTGACGGGCGGCTTCCAGCGTTTCGGCGTCGCGCCCGGTGATGACGACCCGCGCGCCTTCGGCCGCGAATCCCTTGGCGGCCGCCAGGCCGATGCCGCTGTTGCCGCCCGTGACGAGGACCGTCTTTCCTTCGAAGCGTTGCATGATGTTCTCCTGTGAACCGGTGAGTTGACCGTGAACACAGGATGCGCGCGGCGCGCGGCGTTGCCGTACGACGGGCGCGACGGACATGTTCGAAAACGTCGAACATGTTGGCCCGAGCGTGCTCAGCCGACCACGTCGATCCCGTCGAGCAGCCGCTGCGCGAGTCGCGGCTCGCGCAGTTGCTCCAGCCACCATTGCAGCGCGCGGCCATCGCGGTCGCCGTGCCACGCGACGTACAGCCGGTTCGGCTCGCGCGGGTCGGCCGTCGGCTTCTCGACCAGTTCGCCGCGCGCGAGCAGCGACGCGACGCACCGGCGCGGCACCCAGCCGACGCCGAGCGCATCGCGCTGCGCGAGGATCTTCGCGCGCATCGACGGCACCGCGAGCACCGCCTGCCCGCCGAGCAGGCCATACGCGCGACCGGCCCGCCGCGACGAATCGGCGACGACGACCGCGCGGTGCGCGCCGATCGCATCGCGCGTCAGCACCCCGCTCGCGGACCCCAGCGGGTGGCGCGGCGACACCGCGAACACCCACTCCATCGCGCCGAGTTCGAACCACTTGAAGCCCGGAATCGCCGGCGGCTCGTTGGTCGCGCCGACGACCAGGTCCGCGCGGCCGTCGCGCAACGCTTCCCAGGTGCCGCCGAGCACCTCGTGCGTGAAGCGCAGCGACACGCCGGAATCGAGCGCATCGAATGCGCGGACGACCGGCAGAAGCGTATCGAACTCCAGCACCTCGTCGCTGACGATCCACAGCCGGTCCTCCCAGCCGCTCGCGACCTGCCGCACGCGCTGCGTCAGCCGGGCGACGTCGAGCGCCAGCCGCGCGGCCTCGTCGGCCAGCAATTGCCCGGCCGGCGTGAGCTGCAGCCGGTAGCCGCGCCGGTCGAACAGCAGCGCGTCGAAGCGCGTTTCGAGCTGGCGCGCCGCGTGCGACACCGTCGACGGCGCCTTGCCGAGCCGTGCGGCGGCGCGCGACAGGCTGCCGGTGGCGCGGATCGCGTCGAGCAGCGCCAGTTCGTCTTCGGACAGCATGAGGTCGCTCCACGGTGACGGTGACGGTGTCGTCGATCGTAAGGCAGCGGCGGGCGGCGGTCCAATCCGGCGAGGGCGGCTGCGGCGGCGAGCCGTCGAACCGCCGCTAGCGCGCCGGACTTCCGGTATGCTGATCCACGCGAAATCACACGAATCGAGGTAACCACTGCGATGGACATCGCGATCCGCATCGAAGGCCGTCACGACCTGACGGGGCAAATCTTCCGGCAACTGCGCACCGCGATCGTCGACGGGCGTCTCGAAGGCGGCGCGCGGCTACCGTCGACGCGCGACCTCGCGAAACAGCTCGGCGTGTCGCGCAAGACGACGCTCGACGCGTTCGAGCGACTGGTGGCCGAGGGCTTCCTGAATACCCGCGCCGGCGACGGCACGTTCGTCGCCGACGGCCTGGCGCGCGTGCCGCACGCCGCCGCGATGTCGGCGCCGTCGATCGTCGACGACGTGCCGCGCATCGACGCGGTCGATGCGCGCGCGCTGTGGAACGCGCTGCCCGACGCGCTCGCGATGCCCACGCCGCAAGACTCGCCCGGCTTCGACTTTCGCGGCGGCGTGACCGACAAGACGTTGTTCCCGTTCGACGCATGGCGGCGCTGCCTGCATCACGCACTGCGCCAGCAGGCGCGCGGCCCCGGCCAGTATCACGATCCGGCCGGCGACCCGCAGTTGCGCGGTGCGATCGCGCGCTACGTCGCCTTCAGCCGCGCGGTCGCCTGCAGCTGGGACGACGTGCTCGTCACGCAAGGCGCGCAACAGGCGCTCGACCTGCTCGCGCGCGTGGTCGTGCGGCCGGGCGACGTCGTCGCGGTCGAGGATCCCGGCTATCCGCCCGCGCGCGCCGCGTTCGCGTCGCTCGGCGCGACGGTGATCGGCGTGCCGGTCGACGCGCAGGGCCTCGTCACGGACCGGCTGCCCGACGACGCGCGGCTCGTCTACGTGACGCCGTCGCACCAGTTCCCGCTCGGCATGCCGATGACGCTCGAGCGCCGCGTCGCGCTGCTCGAATGGGCGCAGCGCCGCCGCGCGGTGATTATCGAGGACGACTACGACGGCGAATTCCGCTTCGAAGGCCGGCCGGTCGAATCGCTGAAGAGCCTCGACCGCACGGGCCTCGTCGCGTACGTCGGCACGTTTTCGAAGACGATCTTTCCCGAGCTGCGGATCGGCTACGCGATTCCGCCGCGCGCGCTGCGCGGCGCGCTGGCCAAGGCGAAGCAGATCGTCGACTGGCACACCTGCACGCTCACGCAGGCGGCGCTCGCCCGCTTCATGCACGAAGGCGATTTCGCGCGGCACCTGAAACGCGTGCAGAAGCACTACGACGCGCGCCGCAAGATGCTGATCGCACACTTGCGCGGCGCGCTCGCGCCGTGGTTCGACGCGATCGTGCCGACCGCCGGCATCCATCTCGCCGCGCACCTGAAGCCGGGGCTCGACGAAGCGGCGCTGGTCCGCGCGGCGCGAGCGCAGGACGTCGGCCTGTACGGGATCTCGGCGTTCCACGTGGGCGTGCCGGTGCGCCCCGGGCTGCTGTTCGGCTATGGCGGGATCGACGCGCTGCGCATCGACACCGCGCTCGCGAAGCTGGCCGCGCTGCTGGATGCCGGCATCGCGGGCGGGTCACCACTGGTTACCTGAATTTCGATGGAATTGGCTATTCAAGCAGGCCAGTGCACGTCCTAAAGTAGGTCCTGTCGCGCCACCCTGGCGCAACCCGACCGAAAAGGACCTGCCATGCAACCGCGCCTGAACTTCTATGCCGCCAGCCCGAATGCCATCAAGGTGATGCGCAATGCCGAGGAATTCCTCGCGAAAAGCTCGATCGAGAAGCCGCTCGCCGAACTCGTCCGCCTGCGCGCGTCGCAGATCAACGGCTGCGCGTTCTGCGTCGACATGCACACGACCGACGCGCGCAAGGGCGGCGAAACCGATCGCCGTCTCGCGACCGTCGTCACGTGGCGCGAAACGCCGTTCTTCACCGAGCGCGAACGCGCGGCGCTGGAATGGACCGAGGCGCTGACGCTGGTGGCCAGCAATCATGTGCCCGACGCCGTCTGGGAAGCCGTGAAGCCGCATTTCACCGACGAGGAACTGTTCGACCTGTCGATGCTGATCGCGACGATCAACTCGTGGAACCGCTTCGCGATCGCATTCCGCAAGATGCCCGAGTAAGGAGCCGACGATGATCCGCTCTCCGCGCCCTCGCGTGGCGCTGTACGCCGGGCTCGCGCTCGCCGCGGCACTGCCGGCCGGCGCCCACGCGCACGACGCCGGCGACAGCGTGCACGCGATCATGCAGCAGGCGGTGCCCGAAGCGCCGGCCAAGCGCGTCGTCGTCGCGACCGTCGACTATGCGCCCGGCCAGGCCTCCGACGCGCACAAGCATCTCGGCTCGGTGTTCGCCGTCGTGTCGAAAGGCGAAGTGCTGTCGCAGGTGAACGGCGGCCCGCTGCGCCGCTATCGCGCCGGTGAAGGCTGGTACGAGCCGCCCGGCTCGCGCCATCAGGTGTCGCGCAACGCGAGCGCGACCGAACCCGCGCAGCTCGTCGTGTTCGGGCTGACGGGCGAGCATCAGCCGCTGAAGTCGCCGATCGATCAGTGATCCGACACGACGCATCGTGCATCGGCTCGCGACGTAAACGGAAAAACCGGCCCGAAGGCCGGTTTTTTCATACCGCATGCCGTGAGCGGCGCTTGCGCGCCGCGCGACATCAGAAGCGGTGGATCATGCCGACGCCGACAGCGATCTGGTTCTGCTTCGAACCTGCCGCCACGCCGTCGCCGATTTGCGTCGTCGCTGCCTGGATGGTGCCAGCCTTGCTCAGCGTATTGCCGGACGCGTGCTGGTAAGCCTCGAGTGCGTACAGGCCCGTGCGCTTCGACAGGCTGTAGTACTGCGACAGCGTGACCTGATGGTACTTGGCCGCGCTCGTGATGCCGTTCGACTGCGTCGCCGCCGTGTACGAGTAGCCCACTGCGAAGTCCCACTGAGCCGCTGCCTTCCAGTGCAGCACGGCGCCAGCCGTGTTGAAGATCGCACTGTTGTGGAACACCGAGCCGATCCCCGGCGTGTACTTGACGTTCGTGTACGACGCCGACACGTCCCACGCCGGCGTGAACTGGTAGCCGGCCGTCACGCCGATGCGCTGCTGCGACTGCGCCGTCTGGTAACCGTTGTTGATCGCGGACACCGCCGGCTGGCCGCCGCTCGTGACCGTCGAGTTGTCGCCCCACGCGCCGCCGCCGAGCGTCGAGTTGTTGACCTTCTGGTAGCCGACCGCGATGCCTGCCGGGCCATTCAGGTACTGGACCGCCGCGCTCCACGTCGAGCCGCGATTCACGCTGCCCGGCACGCCGCCGAACGAGTACGAACCGCCGACCGTGAAGCCGTAGAACTTCGGCGACATGTAGACGAGCGAGTTGTTCGCGCGGTAGCTGGTATCCAGCGAATCGATATCGCCCGGGTGCGCGCCGTATGCGCCCGTCAGCCACGTCGTCGGGCTATACGGCGACAGCAGCGTGTAGTACGCCGTGTACTGACGGCCGGCCGTCAGCGTACCGTACGCCTGGTTCGTCATACCGACCCATGCCTGGCGGGTGAAGATACCGCCCGTCCATTGCGATGCACCGGTCGCGGAGTTCACACCCGCTTCCAACTGGAAGATCGCCTTCGTGCCGCCACCGAGATCTTCGCTGCCCTTCAGGCCGAAGCGGCTGCCCGCCCATACGCCGCTGGACATCGACACCTTCGAGTGACCGCCGGTCGTCGCGCCCGTCGACGGGGCTGCGTTGTTCTGGTATGCCAGACCGTTGTCGACGATACCGTACAGGGTCACGCTGCTCTGGGCGTGGGCGGCGGTAGCGGCTGCAAGGCCCACTGCCGTCATGGCGAAAGCGACGCGCTTTTTCATTGATTCTCCGTCCTCAAAGAATGATTTCTTTTCTGGTGTGGTTTTATGACTGACACATGTGCGAGTACATGCCGACGCGATTCTGACGGATTACCAATTGTTTCCCAATACGAGCAGTCGGTCATCGTATGATCGACGCAACGCGCGGGTTCACCAAACGGTTACATAACACCTCGAAATGCTTGTGCGGCGGGCCTTTCCGGCATTTCCCGGTGAAAACCCTAGCTTTACATTTTTACGGGTGCAACACGACCGTCCGATGTCGTCAGACGCCTTCGGCAAAAAATCATCTTACAAATGCGCGATCGAAGCTGACGCCGCGATTCACGCCGCCGCGCAGGATCGCTGACGTTCGTGACACCCACATTTCGAGACACGAAATCATGAAAACGTTTTAGTCGGCGTGCCGGAGACTGGACGGGAACGGCCCGGCGAACGCGGGCCGGAAGCGATGCCGGCGCCTGTCGCGCCGGCGCGCTTCAGTGCTGCGCTGCGGGGCGCGCGAGCCGCGCGGACACCGCATCGGCGAGCGCGGTCAGACGCGCGCGGATCGCCGTGTTCGAACCGACCAGCGCAAGCGACGCCGCCATGATCCGGTAGATGCGCTTTCTCGGCACCTTGGCCGGCTTCGCCGGGTCGAGCCACGCATCGTGGCCGGCCAGCAGTTCGAGCGTTTCGAGGCCGATCATGATCGGCCACAGGCACGCGAGCCGCAGCCGCACGAAGCGGCGCGGGATCGCGAGCGTATACAGGCAGGCGTCACGATACTGGTCGAGTGCGACGCGCAGCAGGTCGACCAGCACGCCGCGCGCACGTTCCGATGCTTCTGGCTGCATCAGGTCGGCCACGACGAGCCCGTGTGCGCGCAGCACGTCGTCGGGCAGGTAGCAGCGACCGATGCGCAAGTCCTTCGCGCAGTCGCGCAGGATGTTGGTCATCTGCAGCGCCTTGCCGAAACGAATGCCCTTCTCGCGCATGTCCGGCAGATCCCAGCCGCGCGCGGCGCGCGTGTGCGCACCCGTCATGTCGGTCCAGAACTCGCCGACGCAGCCCGCGACGAGATACGTGTAGCGGTCGAGCACGTCGCGGGTCGGCAGCGACGCGACCTGCCCCGACTGCTCGTCCGGAAACGTGCGCAGGTCGAATTCCATCCCCGCGGTGAGCGTCGCGACGACCTTGCGGATCGACGCGCGATCGGCCTCCGGTTGCGCGCGCAGCAGCGCGAGCATCGGCTCCATCGAGCCGAGCAGCACGTGCTCGTGCGAATCGGTCTGCATCCGCGTCACGTCCTCGAGCGAACGCGACAGCGCCACGCCGTCGCCGAGCCGCTCGATGTCGTCGCGCAGGTCGGTCAGCAGCGCCGCGCGGCGGTCGGGCGCGACGAGCGCCGTGTCGGCGATCGTGTCGGCCGCGCGCGCGAGCAGATACGCGAGGCCGACGGGGTCGCGCATGCCGTCGGGCAGCACGCGCAGCGTCAGGTAGAAGGAGCGGGAAACGTTCTTCAGCAGCTCGCCGAGCAGATAGGCGGGATCGGTATGGGTCGTCATGGGTCGGAAAAAATCGGCCGGCGCGGGCCCGGACGCACACGGGCGCCGGGCGCCCGCGCCGGCCCGCGAGTCGCCGCATCGTCGCGCCAGGCGGGCGTCGGCCCCGCGGCGGCGATGCAAAATTCCCGCAAGTTTAGTGCATCCGGCGCGCGGGCAGCCCGAGGCGGCCGGAATGCGGGGCGGGCAAGCCCCGGATCAACCGCCTGGCGCGTGCCTCGCCGCCGAAAAACGAACGGAAAGGTCGAAGTAATACATATGTAATCATTCGGTGCGACGATCGCGCACCGTTCGATTCCGCGTAGCCCGGCGCCCTGCCCGGCCACCGGCGCGAGCGCCCTCTTTTCCGACTCCGTTTCGAAGGTTCATCGACATGCTCCTCAAGCGCCCGACCTCCCTGCGCTACCTCCCGTTCGCCTGCGCCGCCACGTTCCTGCTCGCCGCGTGCGGCGGCGACGACGATCTGACGCGCGATCCCACGCAGCCGATTTCCGCGAAGGTCCAGGTGGTCGGCCATCGCGGCGCGAGCGCGCTGCGCCCCGAACACACGCTGGCGTCGTACCGCAAGGCGATCGAGGACGGCGCGGACGTGATCGAGCCCGACCTCGTGTCGACCCGCGACGGCGTGCTGGTCGCGCGCCACGAGAACGAGATCTCGGGCACGACGAACGTGTCGACGCTGCCGCAGTTCGCGAGCCGCAAGGCGACCAAGACGATCGACGGCGCGCAGTTGACCGGCTGGTTCACCGAGGATTTCACGCTCGCCGAGCTGAAGACGCTGCGGGCGCGCGAGCGGATTCCGCAGGTGCGCCCCGCCAACACCGCGTACAACGACCAGTTCGAGATTCCGACGTTCGACGAGATCGTCGCGCTCGCGAAGCAGATGTCCGCGCAGACCGGCCGCACGATCCACCTGTATCCGGAGACCAAGCATCCGACCTACTTCCAGTCGATCGGCCTGCCGCTCGAGGACCGCCTCGTCGACGCGCTGCTGAAGGATGCGTACACGTCGCGCACGGCGACCGTCTACATCCAGTCGTTCGAAGTCGCGAACCTGAAGGCGATCCGCAACCGGATCAAGTCGAGCCAGCCGAACTGGAAGCTCGTGCAGCTGATGGACGAAGCGCAGCAGCGCCCGTACGACTTCGTGAAGGCGAACGACACGCGCACCTACGGCGACCTGTCGACGCGCGACGGCATGCGCGAGATCGCGACCTACGCGAACGGCGTCGGGCCGTACAAGACGTCGATCATCGCGGTCGCCGCGGACGGCACGCTGCAGCAGCCGACGCCGTACGTGCGCTATGCGCACGAGGCCGGCCTCGTCGTGCATCCGTACACGTTCCGTCCGGAGAACAACTTCCTGCCCGCGTCGCTGAAGGACGGCGGCACGCCGGCCACGCGCAACACGGCCGGCTCGGTGCGCGAGATCCAGGCGTACCTGCGCGCCGGCATCGACGGCTTCTTCACCGACGATCCGGCCGTCGGCCGCACGGCCGTCGATACGTTCACGCGCTGATACGAAGCGCCGATCCGCATCGTGACCGGGCGCGGCGCACGACGCGCCGCAGCCGGTCGCCCCGCGTCGGTCAGATCACGTTGAAGTGGTGCGTGCCGTCCCGCTTCAACTGGTCGACGAGCCCGTATTCCCAGTCGAGATACGCCTGCATCGCGGCGGCCGCGTTGTCGGTGCCTTCGTACGGGCGCCGGTAGCGGTCGACGCGCGGCGACGCGAGACGGGTCTCGCCGCTCTCCAGCGGCAGCCCGGCGTCGATCCACGCGGCCGTGCCGCCGGTCAGCACCCGGATGTCGGCCGACTCCGGCAGCAGCGCGCGCGCATCGTCCGCCGCGAACCGTGCCAGCAGGCTCGATCCGCACGTGAACACGTAGCGCTTCGCGGGCGGAATCGCGGCCAGCGCGTCGCGCAGTTGGGCGCGCACCGCGAACCACGCGCCCGGAATATGACGCTTCACGTAGTTCGCGCTGGCCGTCACGTCGACGATCGCGAGCTCGCCCGGCGCGGCCTCCTTCAGCCAGCCGGCGAGCGTCGCGGGCGACACGTCGGTCGCGGGCGGCGTTGCCGGCACGTCGCGCGGCGGCTGGCCGCGCTCGGCGAATGCCGCGGTGCCGGCCGGCTCGACGACGCGCACGTCCCAGCCCATCTGCGCGAGCCACGACGCGGTCATGTCCGCGCGCACGCCGTCGTCGTCGGCCAGCACGATCCGCGCGCCGCGCACGGCCGCATGATGGTCGGTCTCCTGCACGAGCTGCCCGCCCGGCGTGCTCAGGAAGCCCGGCAGATGGCCGGCTTCGTATTCCTCCGGCGTACGCACGTCGAAGCGATACAGCGTGCGGCCCGGTTCGTCGAGCGCCGCGACGTCGGCCAGCGCGATACGCGGCACGCCGGCGCGCTCGGCCACTGCGCGGGCGGCCCGACGCGCATCGGCGCGCTGCGCCGCGTCGATCTCGTCCGGAAAGCGGCGCGCCGCGCCGCGCTCGAGCGTCTGGCCGGCCAGCGTCCAGCCGATCGTGCCGTTGCGCAGCGCGGCGACCGGATTCGGCAGCCCCGCGTTGACGAGCGACTGCGTGCCGATGATGCTGCGCGTGCGGCCCGCGCAGTTGACGATCACCTGCGTGTGCGGATTCGGCGCGAGCGCCCGCACGCGCAGCACGAGTTCCGCGCCCGGCACGCTGGTCGACGTCGGGATGTTCATCGTCTGGTATTCGTCGAAGCGGCGCGCATCGACGATCACCACATCGGCTTTCGCGTCGAGCAGCGCCTGCACCTCCTGCGCGGACAGCGACGGCGTATGGCGCTCGGCCTCGACCCATTCGCCGAACGACTTGCTCGGCACGTTCACGTCGATGAACAGTTCGCCGCCCGCCGCGACCCAGCCCGCGAGGCCGCCGTCGAGCAGCCGCACGTCGGTGTAGCCCAGCCGCACGAGCGTGGCGGCCGCGCGCGGTGCGAGATCCTCGCCGCCCGCTTCGCCGAACACGACGATCGGCGTGTCGCGGCGCGGAATCCGGGTCCACGCGTCGAGTTCGAGCTTCGACAACGGAAAGTTGGCGGCCCACAACGGATGGCCCTGCGCGTACGGATCTTCCTCGCGTACGTCGATCAGCGCGATCTCGTCACGGGCCAGCAGGCGCGCGCGTACGTCCTGGTACGACGCGACGGGAAAGCGGGAAATGGAATCGGCGGATTGCGTCACGATGTCTCTATGTTGAATACGTTGAAGTCGGTGAATGAAGCGGAACGGCTCGATCTTCGCCCTGCCGGCGCGCACCCGCAACGGGCCACGCCGGCGGGCTGTACGTCAGGCATTCGAATAGCCCGACACGAACGGCTTCACGGTCCCGTCGTCCAGGTACACCGCGCGCTCGACCTTGCCGATGTTCGCGCCGTACACGTGGATGCTGATCGATACCTGGTCGGCGAACGCGTTGGTCACGCGATGCACGTCGCCGATGCGCGGCGACACGGCCTCGACCTCGCCCGGCTGCAGCCGCACGGCGTCGCCCGCGGGCACCGGCTTGCCGGCCGCGTCGAACCGGTACGGCTGCGAGAACTCGCCGCCACGCAGCATCCCGATCAGCCCCCACACCGTGTGGTCGTGGATCGGCGTCGCCTGGCCGGGCCCCCACACGAAGCTGACGATCGAGAAGCGCTCGTCCGGGTCGAGATGCAGCAGGTACTGCCGGTAGCGCTCGGGATCGGGCTGCGCGAACGCGTCGGGCAACCAGTCGTCGTGTTCGACGAGCGCGGCGAGCAGCGCGCCGCCCTCGTCGAGAATGCGCGCCTCGTTCGCGCCGGACGCGAGCAGCGCATCCAGACCCTCGACGAACGGACGCAGCGGCATCTGTTGCAACGAAAGCGTACTCATCGGCTGTCTCCTCGAATATGATGCCGAATATGATGGATCGTCATGATGCACCCGAAAGACCATGCAGAACAAACATGAAAATTAGCGATATCGACGCTTTTGCAGCGGTCGTCCGCTGCCAGACCCTGAGCCAGGCCGCAGCCGAGCTCGGGATGACGCAGCCCGCGATCACGCGGCGCGTCCAGAATCTCGAGGAAGCGCTCGGCGTGACGCTGCTCGACCGCAACACGAAACCGCCACGCCCGACCGACATCGGCCGGCAGGTATTCGACCAGTGTCGCGCGATCCTGCGCGAGGTCGATGCGCTGCGCGAACTGACGGCCGGCGGGCAACCGCCCGCCGGCGAATTCCGCATCGGGCTCACGCAAGGGCTCGGCGAGCTGATGCTGCCGGCGCTCATCGCGGATCTCGGCGCGCAGTGGCCCGCGCTCGCGACGCAGGTCACGACCGCATGGGGCGGCCAGCTCGTCGAACGCATCGCCCGCCGCGAACTCGAGGCGGCGCTGGTCTTCCTCGCGCGCGAGATGGTGCTGCCGGCGCAGGTCGAAGGCGTTCGGTTGCTGGCCACACGGCTCGTCGCGGTCGGCCGCAAGGGCGACTGGCCGCGCCGCAGCTACCGGCTCGCCGATTGCCACGCGCGCGGCTGGGTGCTCAATCCGGACGGCTGCGGCTTTCGTGCGGGCCTGCGGCGCGCGCTCGACGCGCAGGGCCTGCCGATGCCGGTCACGCTCGATGCGTACGGCCGCGACCTGCAACTGCAGAGCGTCGCGAACGGCTTCGGCCTCGGGCTGATGCCGTTGCCGCTCGTCGAAGGCAGCCCGCTGCGCGACGCGCTCGACATCGTGCCGCTCGCCGATTTCAAGCCGCAGATCGACCTGTGGCTGCTGCGCCGGCACGATGCGGCCCGCTTCGACGCGCCGCTCGCGGCCGTCGCCGCGCATGCGCGGACCGCGTTCGCGGTCGCCGAGCAGACGCACGACCAGGCTGCGTGACCACACCGGGCGGCGTCGGCAACGCGCCGCCCGAATGACCTGCGGGGCCACGCGACCCCGTTCACGCATCGCGTCGGCCGCGTTCGATCCCGTCGCGTGACGTTCCGCCCGCCGCCGCGTTCGTTGCGCCGGGCGTCGCCGCGTCGAGCGCCGCGCGCCCCGCCGCCACCGCGATCGCATCGTCCTGCGGCGTATGCACGCGGCTGCACAGCACGTCGCGATAGTGGCGTTCGAGCGGATTGCCGCGGCTCAGCCCGTGATTGCCCGACAGCTTCAGCGCCTGTTCGACCGTGCGGATCGCCTGCTCGGTCACGGTCCGCTTGACGAGACCGCTGGTCGTCGCCGATGGCGCGTTGCCCGCATCGGTGCGCGCGATGTGATCGTCGAGCAGCACGCGATTCGCGTGCAGCCAGCCTTCGATTTCGCCGACCGCTTCCTGCACGCGCGGCAGCGTCGCGAGCGGTGCGCCGAGCCCGCTCGGCGCACGTGTCGTCGCGAACTCGACCAGCCAGTCGCGCGACGCACGCGCCACCGCGTCGTACAGGCTGCCGAGCAGCGCGACCATCCACGCCTGCTGATCGGCCTGCGCGTCGGCATCCGCGTGCGTGGCAGCCGACACGACCCATGCGTCCGGCGCACGCACGTCGACCGCATGATCGGCCGGCAGCGGCACGTCGTCGAACACGACTTCATGGCTGCCCGACGCGCGCAGGCCGAGGTGATTCCAGCTTTCGATCACGCGAATGCGATCGCCGTCGGTGTCAGGGTCGCGCGGCACGAGAAACACGCCGACGCGCGGCGTCGGCTCGTCGGTGCGCGCCCACACGGCCA
Source organism: Burkholderia sp. 9779_493 (assembly GCF_015712215.1). Classification (NCBI taxonomy): domain Bacteria; kingdom Pseudomonadati; phylum Pseudomonadota; class Betaproteobacteria; order Burkholderiales; family Burkholderiaceae; genus Burkholderia; species Burkholderia sp. 9779_493. The sequence goes on along the minus strand of NZ_JACCQA010000011.1, from coordinate 163,671 downwards.
GCCAGCGCAGCGCCGGAATGCCGGTGCTGTACAGCTTGTGGCCCGAGAGCCGCCAGCCGTCGCCGTCGCGGCGCGCGATGGTCGCCGGCAGCCCGCCGCGCGACGGCGAACCGAGCGCCGGCTCCACGCGCAGCGCATTGATCAGCGCACCGTGCGCGACCGCGCTGTCGAACACCGCGCGCCGCACCTGCGCCGGCCAGCGGTTGTCGGCGCGGCCGAGCGCGCGATGCTGCAGGTACGTCATCGTCAGCACCAGCGCGGTGGCGGGATCGGCCCGCGCGACGGCGGCGACGATCCGGCTCGCCTGCGCCAGCGTCGCCCCGGCGCCGCCGTGCTCGCGCGGCACGACCTGCGCGATCAGCCCGGCACGATGCAGCCGCGCGAAGTTCTCGTGCGGAAAACGGCCGTCGACGTCGTTGCGGGCCGCATCGGCGGCGAGTTCGGGGGCGAGGTGTTCGAGCCGCGCGGCGAGGCGCGCGTCGTTCGTCCCGTCGGCGTCTGCGTCCGCAACGTCGGCGGTGCCGGCGGCATCGGCAGGCAGAAGGCGCAGCGCAGGTTGCGGTGGCGGCGAGGAAGCGGCAAGGCTGGCGGACATCGAAACGGATTCCCTGGGTAGTTCGGACACGGCGACGAGAACGGCGCCAACGCGCGCCCGATCATTCGCGAGCCCATAGCGTATGCGCAACGCATGCGGCCCCAAACCATGCAAATCTGATATTCAAATCGGGATTGATTATTTCCATTCCGCATGATCCCGGCGTTAACCTGCGCTCCATTCCTGCCCGGCCGTGCGCCGGGACGTCCCTGCACCGGAGACCCAGATGAGCGTCGAATTCATCGGCATGATCCAGAGCCAGAAGCAGTCGGAAATCCACCCGGCGTCCGGCCCCGTGGTCGATCCCGACTATGTGCGCGACTTTGCCCGCGCCCACGAAACGGCCGGCTTCGACCGGATCCTCGTGCCGCATCACTCGACCGGCCCGTCGGCGACGCTGACGATCGCGTTTGCGGCGGCCGCGACCGAGCGCATCCACTTCATGCTCGCGCATCGCCCGGGCTTCACCGCGCCGACGCTCGCCGCGCGGCAGATCGCGACGCTCGACCAGTTCAGCCGCGGCCGGCTCGCCGTGCACTTCATCTCCGGCGGCTCGGACAGCGAACAGCAGCGCGACGGCGATTTCCTCGATCACGACGCACGCTATGCGCGCACCGACGAATACCTGGGCATCCTGCGGCGGATCTGGACGGACACGCAGCCGTTCGATCACGACGGCGCGCACTACCGGTTCAAGCAGGGCTTTTCGGAAGTGAAGCCGTTCCAGCAGCCGCATGTGCCGATCTACTTCGGCGGCGCGTCGGAAGCCGCGCTCGCGGTGGCCGGCAAGCACGCGGACGTCTATGCGCTGTGGGGCGAATCGCTCGACCAGGTGCGCGACCTGACGACCCGCGTACGCGCCGAAGCCGCGAAGCACGGCCGCCAGGTGCGCTTCTCCGTGTCGTTCCGCCCGATCCTCGCGGCGACCGAGGACGAAGCGTGGGCGCGCGCGCACCGCATCCTCGACGAAACGCGCCGGCTGCGCGAAGCGGCGGGACTCGGCGCCGGCGGCCCGCAGCAGAGCGAAGGCGCGCGCCGCCTGCTCGCCGCGGCCGAGCGCGGCTCGCGCGTCGACAAGCGGCTGTGGACCGAGATCGCGAAGCTCACCGGCGCGCGCTCGAATTCGACGGCGCTCGTCGGCACGCCCGAACAGGTCGCCGACGCGCTGCTCGACTACTACGACCTCGGCGTGACGACCTTCCTGATCCGCGGTTTCGACCCGCTGGAAGACGCGATCGACTACGGCCGCGAACTGATTCCGCGCGTGCGCAACGCCGTCGCCGAACGCGACGCGGCACGCCGCGCCGCCTGAGCCCAACGGAGCCCTACGCGATCATGTCCGCCGTCCTTTCGCCCCCCAACCGTACCGCATCGGGCCTCGTGCTCGCCGACACCCCGCGCCAGCACTTCTGGTTCGATCCGCCCGCGCCGCGCATCGACGTGGCCGCCGAGCGCCGCCACCGGCAGGAGCGGCTCGCAGCCGCGTTCCGGCTGTTCGCGCGCTTCGGCTTCGCGTCGGGCCTCGCCGGCCACATCACCGCGCGCGATCCGGAGCTGCCCGACCATTTCTGGGTGAACCCGCTCGGCGTGCATTTCTCGCAGATCAAGGTGTCCGACCTGCTGCTCGTCAACGCACGCGGCGAAACCGCGATCGGCCAGCGGCCGCTGAACAAGGCCGCGTTCGCGATCCATGCGGCGATCCACGAAGCCCATCCGCACGTGGTCGCCGCCGCGCACACGCATTCGACCTACGGCAAGGCCTGGTCGACGCTCGGTCGCCCGCTCGATCCGCTCACGCAGGACGCGTGCGTGTTCTACGAGGATCACGCGCTGTTCGACGATTTCACGGGGATGGTCGTCGACACCAGCGAAGGCGCGCGGATCGCCGAGGCGCTCGCGAAGCCGGACGGCACCACGCACAAGGGCGTGATCCTGAAGAACCACGGCATCCTGACGGCCGGCCCGACGGTCGAGGCCGCCGCGTGGTGGTACATCGCGCTCGACAACGCCGCGCACACGCAGTTGCTGGCCGAAGCGGCCGGCACGCCGCAGCCGATCGATCACGCGACCGCGCGCCATACGCACGGCCAGATCGGCGGCCCCGACGGCGCGCTGCATGCGTTCGACAGCCTGTTCGCGCGCGTCGTCGCCGACGAACCCGACCTGCTCGACTGAGCCGCCCTTGCGCTACCCCGGAGACCACACAATGACCCACACCACCGCACCCGCGCCCGCCGACGCGCACGACGACCAACGCCGCCGGCTGCTGCGCGCGGCCGGCGCCGCCGCGCTCGCCGTACCGGCGATCACGCTCGGCCGCAAGGCCTGGTCCGCGCCGCCGCTGAAGAAGCTGACGTTCGCGTGGAACCAGAACGCGTTCTGCCTGACGCCGATCGTCGTCGCGCAGGAGCGCGGCTTCTTCGAGAAGAACGGGCTGAAGGTCGAGCTGATCAACTACAGCGGCTCGACCGACCAGTTGCTCGAATCGATCGCGACCGGCAAGGCCGACGCGGCGGTCGGGATGATCCACCGCTGGCTCAAGCCGCTCGAAGCCGGCTTCGACGTGAAGATCATCGGCAGCTCGCACGGCGGCTGCGTGCGCCTGCTTGGCGCGAAGGCAGCCGGCGTCACGACGCTGCAGGCGCTGAAGGGCAAGACGGTCGGCGTCAGCGATCTGGCCGCGCCCGGCAAGCACTTCTTCTCGATCCTGCTCGCGAAGAACGGCATCGATCCGGAGCGCGACATCACGTGGCGACAGTATCCGGCCGATCTGCTCGGCGTCGCGGTCGACAAGGGCGAAATCCACGCGATCGCCGACGGCGACCCGAACCTCTATCTGCTCGAAAAACGCAGCAACGGCGCGTATACCGAACTCGCGACCAACCTGTCCGGCGAATACGCGCGCAAGGTGTGCTGCGTGATCGGCGCGCGCGGCGACCTCGTGCGCAACGACCGGCCGTCGGCCGCCGCGCTCGCGCGCTCGATCGTGCAGGCCACCGAGTACACGCACGACAACCCGAACGAAGCCGCGAAGGTGTTCGCGAAGTATTCGCCGAAGATCAGCCCCGAGGATCTGCGCAAGCTGTACGCAACGCTCACCTACACGCATCACCCGACCAACGTCGACCTGCAGCAGGAAATCGCGTTCTATGCGGACGATTTCCGCCGCATCAGCGTACTGAAGAAGAGCACGGACCCGCAGCGCTTCGCGCAGCAGGTCTATGCGAACGTACTGGGGTAACGCGATGTCGACGATCGAACACGCTTCCGCCGCACGCACCGCATCGGCTCCGGCCGGCGCCGCCGCCAACGCTACAGCTTCCGCGCGTCCGGCCTGCACGACGTGCGACGCCACGCTGGCCGCGCAAGCGCGGCGCGAGCGTATCTGGCCGATCGGGGTCGCCGCCGCAGTCGCGTGGGCCGCGCTCGGCGCGCTCACGCAACTGTGGCCGAACCGGATCGTCGGCTTCAGCGACTGGGCGTACACCGACACGTTCGGCACGGCCGCGTGGACGATCGCCGCGCTGCTGCTCGTCGCCGCGACGCTCGGCCATCTCGTTGCGGCGACCCGCACGCGGCTCGCACGCGTGCGTCCGGCCGGCCCGTGGCTCGTCGCGCTGCCGCTCGTGCTCGCCGCGTGGGAAATCGTCACCGCGAAAACCGGCTGGCTGCCGACGCCGTTCTTCGCGCCGCCGCAGGCGCTGATCGAAGTCTACGTCGACGACTGGCCGCGCCTCGCCGGCAGCGCCGCCAACACGCTGAAGCTGCTCGCGCTCGGCTTCGCGTACGGCGTCACGGTCGGCTTCGCAGTGGGCGTGTCGATCGGCTGGTCGCGCCGGATCGGCTACTGGGTGCATCCGGTGCTGCGCGTGCTCGGGCCGGTGCCGGCCACCGCGCTGCTGCCGCTCACGTTCTACTTCTTCCCGTCGAGCTATTCGGCCGCCGCGTTCCTGATCGCGCTGGCGACGGGCTTCCCGGTTGCCGTCCTGACGTGGTCGGGCGTCGCGAGCGTGAACAAGCAGTACTACGACGTCGCGCGCACGCTCGGCGCGAACGCGCGCTTCCTCGTGCTGCGCGTCGCGATTCCGGCCGCGCTCCCACACGTGTTCGTCGGCATTTTCATGGGGCTCAGCGCATCGTTCACGGTGCTGGTCGTCGCCGAGATGATGGGCGTCAAGTCGGGGCTCGGCTGGTATTTGAGCTGGGCGCAGGGCTGGGCGTCGTACGTGAACATGTATGCGGCGCTGATCGTGATGGCGCTGCTGTTTTCCGGGCTGATCGCGCTGCTGTTCGCGCTGCGCGACCGTGTGCTCGCGTGGCAGAAAGGAACCGTCAAATGGTAAGCGCCGCCGTACTCGAACCGTCCGCGGCCATTGCCGCGGCGCCCGCCGTCACGCCGCCGCGCGGCGCGCGCATCGACATCCGCCGCGTCAGCCACGCGTTCGACGGCCCCGGCGGCGCGCTGCCGGTGCTCGACGACGTGTCGCTGTCGGTCGCGGCCGGCGAATTCGTCGCACTGCTCGGCCCGAGCGGCTGCGGGAAATCGACGCTGCTGCGCCTCGTCGCGGGGCTCGACGCCGCGCGGCAAGGCACCATCGCGCAGGACGGCGTGCCGATCGAGCGCCCCGATCCGTCGCGCATCGTCGTGTTCCAGGACCCGACGCTGTACCCGTGGCGGCGCGTGCGCGCGAACGTCGCGCTCGGCCTCGAAGCGCGCGGGGTGGCGCGCACCGCGCAGCATCGCGTCGACGATGCGCTCGCGCGCGTCGGGCTGCAGGAGTTCGCGAACGTGTTTCCGCATCAGTTGTCCGGCGGGATGGCGCAGCGCGTCGCACTCGCCCGCGCGCTCGTCAACGATCCGCGCCTGCTGATCCTCGACGAGCCGCTCGGCAAGCTCGATTCGCTGACGCGGCTCACGATGCAGGCCGAGCTGACCGCGCTGTGGCAGCGCGACGGGTTCTCCGCGCTGCTCGTCACGCACGACGTGGAAGAAGCGCTGTTCCTCGCGCAGCGCGTGATCGTGTTCGGGCCGCGGCCGGCCCGGATCGTCGCCGAACTGCGCGTCGACCTGCCCTACCCGCGCCATCGCGGCGACCCGCGCCTCGCCGCCTTGCGCCACGACGCGCTGCGGCATCTCGGGCTCGATGCGAGCTGGTAGATGCCGGATGCCGTTCGACGTTTGATTGCCGTCCGGCGGAGACGCGCGCGATGAATGCGCCGCTGTTCGCCGACTGGGCCATCGCGTTCCTGCAACTGCTGTATCGCGCGCAAATCGCGCTGGCGCATGGGCTCCACGCGATCGGCCTGACCGGCGACGCCGATGGCCAGGCCGCGTGGCCGTGGGCGCATCGCATCGCGCTCGAAACGCTGCGCATCGACGCGGGGCTCACGCGGCAGCTCGCGCTCGCCTGCGGCGTGACGGCGCTGGCCGTCGTGCTCGCGTGCACCGCGCTCGCTTCGCGCAAGTGGCGTATCGCATCGGCCATCGCCGCACTGGCCGTCGCGTGGTTCGCGCCGTGGCCGCCCGCTTCGCTGTGGCTCGCGCCGGCCGTGCCGACGAGCTTCCAGCGCGATCCCGCGCCGTTTTCCGTAGCGAACGTGATGCGCGGCGCGCACCTGTATACGCAACATTGCGCGGCCTGCCACGGCGCGGACGGACGCGGTGAAGGGCCGCTCGCCGCCACGCTCGCGCACTGGCCGCCGACCTTCGCCGGCGCGCTGCTCGCGCGTCGCCTCGACGGCGAACTGTTCTGGCGCGTGCGCCACGGCACGCAGGACGAGCACGGCGCGTCGACGATGCCCGGCTTCGCGGCGACACTCGGCCCGCAGGACACCTGGGCCGTGCTCGACTACCTGAAAGCGCTGGCCGCCGGCAGCGGCGCGCAGGCGGAAGGCGCGTGGCTGGTGCCGGTCCCGCTGCCGGCCCTCGACGTGCGGTGCGGCGGCGCCGCGCCTCAAGCGCTCGAGCGCTGGCGCGAAGGCCAGCGCGTGCGCGTCGTCGCGCTCGAGCCGGGCGCCACGCCACCGCCGGAAGACGCGCGCTGGCAGACCTTGCTCGTCACCGAAAACGGGGGGTTGGTGCCGCCGTCGACCGGCTCGCGCGCGAACTGCGTCGCGACGACCGCCGATGCGTGGCGCGCGTTCGCGACGATTGCCGGCGTCGCACCCGAGGCACTCGCCGGCACGCAACTGCTCGCCGATCGACGCGGGTGGCTGCGGGCGCGGGCGTTGCCGGGCAGCGCCGGCTGGTCGGACGCCGACCTGCTGTGCCGCTCGGATGCGGTAGCCCGGCCGGCCGCGCGCGCCACCAGCGGCGACGCCCTGACCGCGCTGCTGCTGCGTGTCGACAACGAACCCGTGCGCGACGTACAGGCCGGGCTCCCGCATTGAACCCACGAATCCTTCCTTCAACCGAACTTCACGATGAATCCGACCCGACGCCACTTCCTCGCGCAGGCGAGCGCCCTTGCCACGATCGCCGCCGCCCCGACTGCGCTGCGCGCGCAATCCGGTACACGGCCGCTGCTGCGCGCCGGCGACCAGAAAGGCGGGCTGCGCGCGCTGCTCGAAGCGGCCGGCGAACTGAACGGCCTCGCGTACGACATCGCGTGGACCGAATTTCCGGCCGCCGCGCCGCTCGCGGAAGCGCTGAACGCGGCCGCGGTCGACTGCGGGCCGATCGGCGACGCGCCGGTGATCTTCGCGCTCGCATCGGGCGCCCGCATCAAGGTGATCGGCGCGAACCGTTCCGATCCGTACGGCACGGCCGTGCTCGTGCAACGCGACGCCGCGCTGAAAGGCGCGGCCGACCTGAAGGGCAAGCGCATCGGCACCACGCGCGGCTCGATCGGCCATTTCGTCACGCTGAAGGCGCTCGATGCGGCCGGCCTGCCGCCCGATGCCGTGTCGTTCCGCTTCCTGCCGCCGGCCGACACGATGCTGGCGCTCGCCACCGGTTCGATCGACGCGTGGGCGACCTGGGAGCCCTACACCGCGCTCGCCGAAACGAGCGGCCGTGCGCGCGTGCTGGTCAACGGCCGCGGACTGTGGTCGGGCCTCAGCTATCTCGCGGCGACCGACGCGGCGATCGCCGCGAAGCGCGACGTGCTGCACGATTTCCTGCGACGCGTCGTGCGCGCGCAGGCCTGGTCGTACCGGCACGCCGACGCGTATTCGGCGGCGCTCGCGCGCATCATCGGCATTCCGCCGGCCGCCGCGAAGCTGCAATTCGAGCGCCGCGGCACGCGCTGGCTGCCGATCGACGCGACGGTGATCGCCGAACAGCAGCGCACGGCCGACTTCTACCTGAAGGCCGGGCTGCTGCGCCAGCCGCTCGACGTGCGCACGACCTTCGACACCGGCTTCCCGCTCGGCTGACGGCTGCGTGGCGGTAGGCCGTACGCAGCCGCCCAAACGGCTTCGGCCCGATCTGGCACAATCGCGATTCGATCATCCCGCCGTCAGCCAGCGTCATGCCAGCCATCACCGAACTCTTCGTCTACCCGATCAAATCCTGCGCCGGCATCGCGCTCACGCGCGCGCAACTGCTTGAAACGGGCCTCGCCTACGACCGCCACTGGCTGATCACCGATCCGCACGGGCAGATGCTCACGCAGCGCACGCATCCGCGTCTCGCGCTGATCCGTCCGACACTCGACAACGATGCGCTCGTACTGAACGCACCGGGCATGCCGGCACTGCGCACGCCGCTCGACGGCGACGCGACGCCCGCCACGCCGAAGATGGCGGCGACCGTGTGGCGCGACACCGTCGACGCGATCGACACGGGCGCCGAAACGGCCGCGTGGCTCACCGAATTCCTCGGCGTGCCGACGAAGCTCGCGCGCTTCGGCCCCGATGCACGCCGCGGCTGCAATCGCAAATGGACCGGCGAGATCGATACGCATACGCAGTTCGCGGACGGCTATCCGCTTTTGGTGATCGGCCAGTCGTCGCTCGACGACCTGAACGCGCGGCTTGCCGCGAAAGGCGCGCCGGCGATCCCGATGAACCGCTTCCGGCCGAACATCGTCGTGTCGGATCTCGACGCGTACGAAGAGGATTTCGTCGAGCATCTCGACACGCAAGGCGACACGCCGGTGCGGCTGCGACTCGTGAAGCTGTGCACGCGCTGCCCGATGCCGACGATCGACCAGGCGACCGGCGCGCCCGATCCCGCATGGCCGCACGAGCCGACCGACACGATGCAGACCTATCGCGCGAACCCGAACTACGACGGTGCGCTGACGTTCGGCATCAATGCGATCGTCGTCGAAGGTGCGGGTGCGTGGCTCGAAGTCGGGCAGCCGGTCGAAGCGGAGATCGGCTTCGGCGATTGAGCCGGATAGCACTATCCGTTCCCTTCACGCGGCGCGCGGCATCGCATCACTCACCGCCGCCGGCAGCCGGATCGTCACGATCAGCCCGCCGCCGGCCGCATCGGCCAGCGTCACGCTGCCCTGATGCACACGCGCGATTTCCCGCACGATCGACAACCCGAGCCCCGTTCCTTCGACCGTCTGCGTCTTGCTGCCGCGATGGAAGCGCTCGAACACCGCGTCGCGTTCGTCGGCCGGAATGCCCGGCCCGTTGTCGATCACGTCGAGCCGCGCGTCCGCGCCGTCGCGCGAGACGCGCACCGTGATCACCGCACGGTCGCCCGCATAACGGATCGCGTTGTCGATCAGGTTGCCGACCATTTCACCGAGCAAGTCGGACTGCCCGAGCACGTCGACGTCGGCCTCGTGCTCGAAGCCGAGATCGATGTCGCGTGCGCGCGCGACGGGCGACCAGTCGAGCGTCACGCTGCGCGCGAGCCGGTGCAGCGCGACCGGCTTGTGCGCGACCGCATGGCCGCTGTCCGAATCGAGCCGCGACAGCGACAGCAATTGCTGGACGATCTTCGCGGCCTGCCGCACCGCGCCGTTCGCGCGCCGCAGGTGCACGTTCGCGCGCGGCTGCTCGTCGGGCCGCAACGCGAGCTCGACGCCCGCCTGCACGGCCGCGAGCGGCGTCTTCAACTGATGGGCCGCATCGGCGAAGAAACGCCGCCGCGCCACCTGCATCCGCTGCGTGCGGCCGATGTACTGGTTGATCGAATCGACGAGCGGCGCGAGCTCGCTCGGCATCGCGCCGGTGTCGAGCGGCGTCGTGTCGTCCTCGCTGCGCGCGGCGACGGTGGCCGACAGCCGGTTCAGCGGCCGCAGCCCGCGGCCGACGCCGAGCCACACGATCCCGAGCGCCAGCACGACGAGCAGCCCTTCCTGCAGCAGCGACCCGATCAGGATCTCGCGCGCGAGCGCCTGGCGCGCCTCGATCGTCTCGCCGACCATCACCCAGACGATGCGCGACTGCGCGGTCGGCACGTCGTGCACCGGAATGCGCAGCGCGGCCATCCGCAATTGCTCGCCGCGATACACGACGTCGTAGTAGCGCGTGACGAACGGCGCGCCGTCGCCCGCGTCGCGCCCCTGCGGCAGCGGCAGGTCCGGATAGCCGGTGATCGTGTGGCCGTTGTCCTCGCGGATCAAGTAGTAGATCTTGCCGCCGTCGCTCGATTCGAGCATTTCGAGCGCGAGATACGGCAGGTCGACCTCGACCTCGCCGTCGTTGAGCCGCACGCCTTCGCGGATCGACTTCAGCGACGACGACAGCGTGCGGTCGAACGCGACGTGCGCGGCGCTCATCGCACGCTGGTACGTGAGCCACGAGTCGAGCGCGAGCAGGCCGAGCAGCGGCAACAGCAGCCACAGCGCGACCTGCGCGCGCAGGTTCGGGCGGGTCATCATGCCTGCCGCCGCGCCGCCCCGAGGAACGCATGCGCTCCCTCGGGAGGCAGCGAATGACCGTGAGCGCGGGCGCCGCTCATTCAGCCGTCTCCGCCTTCGCTTCGAGCAGATAGCCCAGGCCGCGCAGCGTGACGATCGCGACGCCCGTGTTCTCCAGTTTCTTGCGCAACCGGTACACGTAGATCTCGATCGCGTCCGCGTTGACCGATTCGTCGAGCCCGAAGATCTTCTCCGACAGCGTGTCCTTGTTGATCGCTCGACCGTTGCGCAGGATCAGCACCTCGAGCACCGAGCGCTCGCGCGGCGTGAGCGACAGCGGCTCGCCCGCGAGATGGAAGCTGCGGTCGATACTGTCGTACGAAAGCGGCCCGCATTCGACGCGCGAATGCTCGTGACCGAGGCTGCGCCGGATCAGCGCGCGGGCGCGCGCCTCCAGTTCGGTCAGCTCGAACGGCTTCGCGAGGTAGTCGTCGGCGCCGAGATCGAGCCCCTTCACGCGGTCCTCGACCGACCCGTGCGCGGTAAGGATCAGCACCGGCACCGGATTGCGGCGCGCACGCAATCGCCGCAGCACCTCCAGCCCGTCGAGCTTCGGCAACCCGAGATCGAGGATCACCAGCGCGTAGTCCTGCGTGCGCAGCACGTGGTCCGCCGCCTCGCCGTCGGCCATGTGATCGACCGCGAAGCGCGCGGCGCTCAGCGCGTCGTTCAGCGACTGGGCCAGGTTCGGGTTGTCTTCGACGAGCAGCACACGCATGGGGATTCCGGTAAGGTCAGCGAACAGCCCGCTACATTACATGATCCTTTCCGTCTCCACGCCTCGCGGAAACACGGGTTGCGCGGGTGTCGCGAACCCGCCGCGCGCGATGCCGGCCACCGCGCCTCAGCGTTCGGCCGCCGCACGGTTGCGCGCCGCGATGCGCGCCTCGCCGGCCACGCCGCGCTCGCGAAAACCGGCCACCACCGCGACGAACGCGATGCTCGCGCCGGCCGTGACGACGATCATCGGGTGCGCGGTACCGTCCGACAGCCACGCCAGCACGCCGCCGCACGCGGCCGTGATCGCCATCTGGATAAAGAAGAACAGCCCCGACGCGGTGCCGGCGATCTGCGTGTACGGCTGCATCACCGCGAACTGGCAGGCCGGAATCGCGATCCCGACCGCGATCATCACGACGAACATCGGCACGACGAGCGCCGTCACCGACGTCGGGGCGATCGCGCCGCCGACCCACAGCGCGGCGGCGCCGGCCAGATTGACGACCGCCGCCGCCGCGATGACCGAATCGGCGGACCAGCGCACGCTGGTCCGCGCGAACGCATTCGAGCCGATCAGGTAGCCGAGCACGGTCACGCCGAAGATCGCTGCATAGACCGGCCCGGACACCCCGATGTGCCGCTGGAACAGCGTCGACGATTCCGCGATGAACGGATAGTAGGTGCAGTAGGCAAAGCTGATCGCGAATGAATAGCGCAGGAAACGCCGGTCGCGCAGCAGGCCGGCGTAGGTCCGCAGCAGCCCGGCGCCGGCGGGCGGCCGCGCGTCGCGTTCACGGGTTTCAGGCAGGTAGCGCAGCACCATCGCGGTCGCGACCAGCCCGCCCGCCGCCAGCCAGCCGAACACGCCGCGCCAGCCGAGCCACTCGGCAATCGCGCTGCCGGCCAGCGGCGCGACCACCGGCGACAGCGCCATGCCGGCCGAAATATGCCCGAGCATCGTGGCCTGCGTCGCGGCCGGAAAGCGCTCGCGCACGATCACGCGGCCGATCACCGTGCCGCTGCAGCCGCCCAGCGCCTGGCACACGCGCGCGGCGATCAGCGCCGGGATGCTGGTCGACCATGCGCACGCGACGCTCGCGACGACGTACAGGCACAGGCCGCCGAGCAGCACCGGGCGTCGGCCGTAGCGGTCGGACAGCGGCCCCGACACCAGCATCGACAGCGCATAGCCGACCATGTAGAGGGTCAGCGTGAGTTGCAACTGCGCGTCGGTGCCGTGCAGCGCATCCGCCATCGCGGGCAGCGACGGCAGGTACGCATCGATCGTGACGCGCGGCAGGCACACGACGAGCATCAACAGGAACAGCCAGCCCCGGCGGGGTAGTGAGCGCGTCTTCATGCGGTAGGTCCGTGTGGGTCGGATGAGTGGGGTCGACAGCAATCTAAGGCGAAAGTGATATAAGCTGAAGGACCATTAAATCGCCCATTGACTGGACCACTATGCCGCGAGGCAAAGCCGCGATTCCGCTGGACCTGCCGCGCCCTGCCGGGCTGTCGGGCGGCAGCCCGCAGTCGAAGCAGGAATGCATCGCCGACACGATTCGCGACGCGATCCTGAAACGCCTGCTGCCGGGCGACAGCCCGCTGCCGTCGAGCCGGACGCTGGCCGCGCGCTGGGATGTCGCGCGCGGCACCGTCGAAGCGGCGTACGACATCCTGTGCGCCGAGGGTTACATCGCCCGTACGCAAGGGTCCGGCACGCGCGTGTGCGCGGTCGTGCCGGACAGCTATCTGCGCGCGACGGCTCAGTCGCGCGGCGGCGCCCCGCGCCCCATCCCGGCTTCGCCGGCGCCGGCCGCCCCGGCCGAGCCCGAGCACGGCGTGCGCCCCGGCGTCCCGTTCGTCGCGCGGCTCGCCGATCCCGGCCTGCTGCCGATGCAGCAATGGAAGAAGGCGCTCGGCGCCAGCCTGCTCGCCGCGACGGCGGACGATCTCGGCGCGACGCCGGCGCAAGGCGTCGAGGGCCTGCGCGCGGGAATCGCCGCGTACCTGCGGGAATACCGCGGCATCCCGTGCGGGGCCGCCGACATCGTCATCACGACCGGGATCCGCCACGCGATCGACCTCGTCGCACGCACGCTGCTCGCGCCCGGCTCGACGGTGCTGATGGAGGACCCCGGCTATGCGTCGGCGTGGCAGATCTTCACGTTCGCGGGCGCGACCGTGATCGACGTGCCGGTCGACCGGGAAGGAATCGACACCGCGTCGCTGGAGCGCCATCCCGATGCGCGCGCCGCGTACGTGACACCCGCCCATCAGGCGCCGCTCGGCGTCACGATGTCGGTCTCGCGCCGGCTCGAACTGCTCGACTGGGCGCAGCGCCACCGCACGTGGATCATCGAGGACGACTACGACGGCGAATTCAGCTACCAGACCGCCCCGCTGCCCGCGCTGAAATCGCTCGACGCGTGCGACCGCGTGATCTATTGCGGGTCGTTCAACAAGACGCTGTTTTCCGGGCTGCGCATCGGCTTCATGGTGGTGCCGGCGGCACTGCGGCCGGCGCTGTCCGCCGTCTGGCACGCGACCGCGCGCTCGGTCGGCGTCGCGCCCCAGCTGGCGCTGGCCCGCTTCATCGGCCACGGCGATTTCGCGAAGCACCTGCGCGCCGCCCGCCACGCGTACCGCCAGCGGCGCGACATCGTGCTCGACCAGTTGGCCAAACATGCCGGCGGCCGGTACACGGTGACCGGCGAACACGCGGGCTTTCATTTCGTGCTGTGGCTGCCGCCCGGCCTCGACGACGCGGGCTGGGTCGCGCAAGCCCGCGCGGCCGGCATCGAGCTGCAGCCGATCCGCGGCTTCTGTCGAAGCGCCCGGTGCGAAGCGGGCGTCGTCGTCGGCTATGCCGCGCTGACGGCCGCGCACGCGCGGCATGGCGGCCGCGTCCTCGGCCAGTTGCTGGCCGCCTCCGCATAGCGCGCGACCACGCGCCGCGTCCTCCCCCTTCACGCCCCGCCGCACGCCGCGCAACCCGCGGCGGCGGCCGCGTCGACCTCGGGAAATCCATGACACGGACGGCGCGATTGCGCACCGGAATGAAAGCAGGCTGAAAGTGCCCCGCAATTAACATCCGCGTCACTCGAACAAAACCCACGCATCACTGGAGGAAGACATGCCGTTTGCACCGAAGCAACTCGCCGCCGCGCTCGCGGTCGTTCTGGGCACTGCCGCCGGCAGCGCCGTCGCGCAGGTTCCGGCCGGCTACCCGGGGAACTACCAGGGCGTGATCGACGCCGCGAAGAAGGAAGGCAAGCTGATCGTCTACTCGACCACCGACACGGGCCTCGTGCGTCCGCTGATCAAGGACTTCGAAAGCCTGTACGGCGTGAAAGTCGAGTACAACGACATGAACAGCACCGAGCTGTACAACCGCTACATCAGCGAGAACGCGGCGAGCAGCACCAGCGCCGACGTGCTGTGGAGCTCGGCGATGGACCTGCAGGTCAAGCTCGTCAACGACGGCCTGATGGCGTCCTACGATTCGCCCGAAAGCCCGAACGTGCCGCAGTGGGCGCAGTACCAGAAGCAGGCGTACGGCACGACGTTCGAACCGCTGGCGATCGTCTACAACAAGCGCCTGATCCCCGAGAACGAGGTGCCGAAGACCCGCGCCGACCTGATCAAGCTGCTCACCACGCAGGCCGACAAGTTCAAGGGCAAGGTCACGACCTACGACATCGAGAAATCGGGCGTCGGCTTCAACTACCTGACGCAGGACGCGCACGTGAACGAGAAGGTCACGTGGGAACTCGTGAAGGCGATCGGCGCGACCGGCCCGAAGCTGCAGTCGAGCACGGGCGCGATGATGGAGCGCATCTCGTCGGGCGAGAACCTGATCGGCTACAACATCATCGGGTCGTATGCGTACGCGAAGGCGAAGAAGGACAAGTCGATCGGCTACGTGTTTCCGAAGGACTACACGCAGGTCGTGAGCCGCCTCGCCACGGTATCGAAGAAGGCGAAGAACCCGAACGCCGCGAAGCTGTGGGTCGACTACCTGCTGTCGAAACGCGGCCAGACGCTGATCGCGAACCAGGCGAACCTGTACGCGATCCGCACGGACGTGAGCGGCGAAACGTCGGCCGCGAGCCTCACGAAGGAGCTCGGCGATTCGCTGAAGCCGATCCAGATCGGCACCGGTCTGCTCGTCTATCTCGACCAGTCGAAGCGCCTCGCGTTCCTGAAACAATGGCAGCAGGCGATCAAGCGCTGATGCGCTGAGCCGCTGACCTCGGCCGCCCGCCGCACGTCGCGCGGGCGGCCCCTTCCCCTTACCGACTTCCTTGAGGCGGCCATCCGGATGGCCGCAGGGGCGAACTCATGCTTTCAACCAGCACCCGCGGCACGGCACCGGCCGTTCCGCCCGCCACCGGCCCGCGCGACGCGATTCCCGCGCTGCCGGTCAGCAACCTGCAGCCGCTCGCCGGCATGCTGCGCTGGATCGTCGTCGCGGTCCTGACCGTCGCGGTCGCGCTGCCGCTCGGCTTCATCCTGTTCCAGAGCCTGCTGTCCGCGCCGTTCTTCGATGCGAACAAGACGCTCGGCATCGAAGGCTTCCGCTTCATCTTCAGCGATCCCGACTTCTGGTCGGCCGTGAAAAACTCGTTCATCATCGCCGGCGGGATGCTGTTCATCTCGATCCCGCTCGGCGGCATCCTCGCGTTCCTGATGGTGCGCACCGACCTGCCCGGCCGCCGCTGGCTCGAACCGTTGCTGCTCACGCCGGTGTTCGTGTCGCCGATGGTGCTCGCGTTCGGCTACGTGGTCGCGGCCGGCCCGGTCGGCTTCTACTCGGTGTGGTTCAAGGAACTGTTCGGGGTGCAGAACGTGCCCTGGAACGTGTATTCGATCTTCGCGATCACGGTGATCGTCGGCCTCACGCACGTGCCGCACGTGTACCTGTATTCGTCGGCCGCGCTGCGCAACCTCGGCTCGGACGTCGAGGAAGCCGCCCGCGTGACGGGCGCCCGCCCGTTCCGCGTCGCGCTCGACGTGAGCCTGCCGATGACGATGCCCGCGCTGCTGTTCGCCGGCGTGCTGGTGTTCTTCCTCGGCTTCGAGGTGTTCGGGCTGCCGCTCGTGCTCGGCGATCCGGAAGGCCACCTCGTGCTCGCGACCTACCTGTACAAGCTGACCAACAAGCTCGGCGTGCCGTCGTATCACCTGATGGCTGCGGTCGCGGTGTGCATCGTCGCGATCACGTTCCCGCTCGTGCTGCTGCAGCGCCGCCTGCTGAAGACCGCGAACCGCTTCGTCACCGTGAAGGGCAAGGCCGGCCGCGCGACGGTGCTGCCGCTCGGCGTGTGGCGCTGGGTCGCGCTCGCGATCGTCGCGCTGTGGCTGATGCTGACCGTGATCGTGCCGATCTCGGGCATCGTGCTGCGCGCGTTCGTGACCAACTGGGGCGAAGGCGTGCCGCTCGCCGACGTGCTGACGCTGTCGAACTTCATCGAACTGTTCGAGCAGGACAACCTGGTGCGCGCGATCGTCAACACGCTCGGCATCGGCGTGATCGGCGGCGCGCTCGCGATCGGCTTCTACTCGCTCGTCGCGTTCGCCGGCCACCGCCGCCCCGACTGGGCGACCAAGCTGCTCGACTACCTCGTGCTGCTGCCGCGCGCGGTGCCCGGCCTGCTCGCCGGTCTCGCGTTCCTGTGGATCTTCCTGTTCGTGCCCGGCCTGCGCGAGCTGAAGAACTCGATGTGGAGCATCTGGATCGCGTACACGGTCGTGTGGCTCGCGTACGGGATGCGGCTCATCCAGAGCGCGCTGCTGCAGGTCGGCCCCGAGCTCGAGGAAGCCGGCCGCAGCGTCGGCGCGACCCGCAGCCGCGTATCGCTCGACGTGACGCTGCCGCTCGTGCGCTTCGGCCTGCTCGCCGCGTGGCTCCTGATCTTCATGATCTTCGAGCGCGAATACTCGACGGCCGTCTACCTGCTGTCGCCCGGCACCGAAGTGATCGGCGCGCTGCTCGTGTCGCTGTGGGCGACCGGCGCCGTCGACCAGGTCGCCGCGCTCTCTGTCATCAACATCGCGATGGTCGGCGCCGGTCTCGGCGTGGCCCTGCGCTTCGGAGTGAAACTTCATGGATAAGCTCATCGTCGACGACCTGCATCTCAGCTACGGCGCCAACCCGATCCTCAAGGGCGTGTCGTTCGAACTGAAAGCCGGCGAAGTCGTGTGCCTGCTCGGCGCGTCGGGCAGCGGCAAGACTACGCTGCTGCGCGCGGTAGCCGGCCTGGAACAGCCGTCCGACGGCCGCATCCAGCTCGACGACCGCGTGTTCTTCGACGGCGCACAGCGCATCGACCTGCCGGTCGAACAGCGCTCGCTCGGCCTCGTGTTCCAGTCGTACGCGCTGTGGCCGCACCGCACCGTCGCCGACAACGTCGGCTACGGGCTCAAGCTGCGCCGCGTCGCACCGGCCGAACAGAAGCGCCGCGTGCAGACCGCGCTCGACCAGCTCGGCCTCGGCCATCTCGCGGAACGCTTTCCGCATCAACTGTCGGGCGGCCAGCAGCAGCGTGTCGCAATCGCCCGCGCGCTCGTCTACAACCCGCCCGTGATCCTGCTCGACGAGCCGCTGTCGAACCTCGACGCGAAGCTGCGCGAGGAGGCACGTGCGTGGCTGCGCGAGCTGATCGTGTCGCTCGGGCTGTCGGCCCTTTGCGTGACGCACGACCAGACCGAAGCGATGGCGATGTCCGACCGCATCCTGCTGTTGCGCAACGGCCGCATCGAGCAGGAAGGCACGCCGGCCGAGCTGTACGGCGCGCCGCGCTCGCTGTACACCGCCGAATTCATGGGCAGCAACAACCGGATCGACGCGCGCGTCGCCGCGATCGACGGCGAATGCGTGACGCTCGCCGGCGACGGCTGGGAGCTGCAGGCGCTTGCCCGCGACGCGCTCGCGCCGGGCCAGGACGCCCAGGCCGTGATCCGCCTCGAACGCGTGCAGGTCGCCGACGGCCCGGGCGCGAACCGGCTGCAGGCCGACCTCGTCACGTCGATGTATCTCGGCGACCGCTGGGAATACCTGTTCCATTGCGGCGAGATGCGCCTGCGTGCGTTCGGCCATGTGCCGCGCGCGGCCGGCAAGCACTGGATCGAATTCCCGACCAACGACTGCTGGGCGTTCGCGAAAGCGGGCTGACCCGGGCGCGGCGGCTCGCCTGCCGCCGCGCATGTCGCGCGCCTCGCGCCACGCAACGGCCTTCCGTCCGGCGGACGCTTCGCGGCGTCCGCCGCGGGCGGTCGCGCGCCGTATCCGTTTCACCCAACCCACAAGAACCAAGGAGACACCGCCAATGAAGTCATGCGCACACCGTTCCCTTCACGCCGCCGTCCTGACCGGGTCGGCCGCCGTGGCCGGCCTCGCGGCAGGCGCCGCGCACGCGCAGTCGTCGGTCACGATGTACGGGATCATGGACGCCGGCATCGAATTCACGAACCATGCGGCGCCGCAAGGCGGCAATTCGGTCAAGCTCAAGTCGGGCAACAAGAACACGTCGCGCTGGGGCCTGCGCGGCGTCGAGGATCTCGGCGGCGGGCTGAAGGCCGTGTTCCGCCTCGAAAGCGGGATCGACCTCGCGAACGGCGCGTCCGACGACGGCCCGGACTCGATCTTCGCGCGCCGCGCGACGGTCGGCCTGAAAGGCAAATGGGGCGAACTGTCGCTCGGCCGCAACTTCACCGTCACTTACGACTACATGCTGCCGTTCGACCCGATGGGTTACGCGCAGAACTACTCGTGGGCGACCTCGTCGATGGCGACCGGCGGCCGCAAGGACGGCCTGTTCACGCGCTCGTCGAACGCGGTGCGCTACGACGGCGAATTCAGCGGCTTCAAGTTCGGCGCGCTGTACGGTTTCGGCAACGTGCCGGGCAGCATGAAGACCAGCTCGAAATACGATTTCGCGGTCGGCTACGAGACGGGGCCGTTCGCCGCCGTCGTCACGTTCGACCGGCAAAACGGCGCGGCCGACAGTGTCACGCCGGCCGATACCGTCAACTACATCCAGAGCATCCACGCGGGCCTGAGCTACGACTTCGGCAACCTGAAAACGATGGCCGGCTATCGCAACTATCGGCGCACGTTCCACACCACGGCCGCGAACCAGTTGAGCGACATGTACTGGCTCGGCGGGTCGTACCAGTTCACGCCGACGTTCTCGCTGATCGCGGCCGTCTATCACCAGAACATCAAGGGCGGCACGGACGCCGACCCGACGCTGGTGTCGGTGCGCGCGAACTACGCGCTGTCGAAGCGGACGGTGCTGTATGCGGCCGGCGCGTTCGCGATCGCGAAACACGACCAGAAGGTCGGCGTGTCGCGCGATTTCGCCGGGTATGGCACCACGCAGGTCGGGGTCACGGCGGGGATTCAGCAGCGGTTTTGAAGCTGACGCGACGAGCGGCAGCGGGTGATCGGCCGCCCCGCCTGCTTTCACGTTACGCGCGGCGGCATGACGGCGAATGGCCCGATGCCGCCGCACAATCCAACGCTCATGCTACATCCGGCCCGCCACGTGGCGATCCGCCGCTCACTCGCCACGCATCGTGAACACCGGGCGCACGACGCTGCTCGAATCGCCCCAGTGTTCGCCAACGGCCGACAGCGGCACCGTGCGCGTGTCGATCGCGAGTCCTGCCTCCCCGGCCGCTTCGAATACGCCGCGCACCGACGCCAGCAGGCGCGGCAACGGCACGCTGCCCAAGCCGCTGCCCATCAGCTCGATCGCGGTCGCGCGCAGCACGGCGCCCGGTAACAGCACGTCCGCGCCGCTGATCGAGCCGATCTCCACGAAACGCAGCCGCCGGCCGCCGGGCGTCGCCTTCGCGGCGACAACCAGCAGCGTCTGCGCGCTGGCGCCCCACAGATAATCGAGCACGACGTCCACGCCTGCGCGGAAATGCGGTTCGAGCGCCCGCGCCAGATGCACGTCGTCCTGCTGCAGCGACACCACCGCGTCCGCACCGGCACTCAGCAACGCCTGCAACGCGGCCGCGTTGCGGCCCGTCGCGATCACCTTCGCCGCGCCGAGATGCTTCGCGATCCGCACCGCGAGCCGCCCCGACGTGCCCGTTGCGCCATTGACGAGCACCGTCTCGCCCGCGACGAACCGCGCGCGTTCGGTCAGCGCCGCCCACGACGACATCCCGGGAATCGCGATCGCCGCGGCCGTGACATCGTCGAGCGCGTCCGGCAGCGGCACGCACTGCGTATCGGGCGCGATCGTGCGTTCGGCCATCGCACCGAACGGCGCGGGCGCACCGAAGAAGTAGACGCGCCGGCCATCATCGAGACGCCCCACGCCGTCGACACCCACAACGAACGGATAAGCGTCAACGGAGGAATAATGCGTACCCGCCGCACGCCCCTGCGCGATGCGGCTCAGCGCGGACGCCGTCACGTCGATCACGCTGTGGCCCGGCATCGCGCCCGGCGGTTCGAACTCCGTATAAACCGGACGCTGTCCGGCGCCTTCGACGACTGCTGCTTTCATGGTGATTCCTTCGATTCTGGAGAGTGGGCCTTACCGGGCATCGAGCCATGCGCGCAGCGCGGGATCGCGTACTTCCAGCACGTCGAACAGGCCGAGCGCACGCAGCGCGGGCAACGCATCGATCGCGTCGGCCTCCGCACGCGCCCGCTCGGCCGGGGCAGCGTTCGGATCGGTCAATACGCGCGCGTTGACCAGAAACGCGCCGACGGTCCCCTTGCGGATCGTCGTTCCGCCGGCATCGACTTGGTTGGCATGGTCGGGAAGCATCTGTTCGGCTCGCATCGCGTCGTACTCCGGTTGTCATCGATGGACGCAGTGTAGGCGTGCGAATCCGGCCGATCTCCGGTATAACAGCCATTCGATACCGATATCCGGCCATGTCCGATCCACTCCTGCCCGCCCGCTTCGTCACGTCCGACGACGGCCCGTTCGTGGTCGCCGCCGTCCTGTCGCAACGCGACCCGCGCATCACCGCGCCGCATTCGCATGCGCGCGGCCAGCTCGTCGGCGCGCTGAGCGGGCTCGTGACGATCGGCCTCGACGACCAGGAGTGGGTCGTGCCGGCGATTCATGCAATCTGGATTCCGCCGCATTGCCGGCATTCGTTGCGTTCGTTCGGGCCGATTGCCGGCTGGTCGGCGTTCGTCGCCGAAGCCCGCTGCGCGGCGCTGCCGGCGACGCCGCGCGCGATCCGCACGACGCCGCTGCTGCGCGAAGCCGTGCAGCGCGCGGCGAGCTGGGGCGATTCCGATCTGAATGCCACGCAGACGCGGATCGCCGACGTGATCCTCGATGAAATCGCGGCGTCGGAAGCCGAGGCGCTGGGGCTGGTCCGGCCGCGGGACCCGCGGCTCGTGAAGATCACCGATGCGCTGGCCGCGGATCTCGCGAACGACCGGCGGCTGGAGGAATGGGCCGAATGGGCCGGCATCGGCGCGCGGACGATGAGCCGCCGCTTCGTCGCCGAGACGGGGCTGACGTTCGCGCAGTGGCGTCAGCAGGCCAGGCTGCTGCGGGCGCTGGAGCGCATTGCCGACGGCGTGCCGGTGACGACGATCGCGCTCGATCTCGGGTACGACAACGTGAGCGCGTTCATCGACATGTTCCGGCGCGCGCTGGGGACGACGCCGGGAAGGTACCTGGAGGCGGGACGGCAAGCACCGGGATAAGTACGGCCGCCATGCGCGGGCATGACGCCGCGCGACGAACGGCCGGCGCCCGGCACGGGAAAACCGCCCGCCGCTGCATCAATACGTGCCGTCGCCCTGCTTCGCGGCGCCGCCGCCGCTCCCCTTGAACTGCGCGGCGAGCCGCTCCGCGCTCCGTGCCAGCAGCGTCGTATCGACGCCGACCGCGACGAACGACGCGCCCGCTTCCAGATAGCGCCGCGCGGCTGCTTCATCCGCGCTCAGGATGCCCGGCGCCTTGCCGGCCGCCTTGATCGCGCGGATCGCGCCGTCGATCGCGGTCTGCACGTCCGGGTGCCCCGGATGGCCGAGATGGCCGAGATCGGCCGCAAGATCAGCCGGCCCGATGAACACGCCATCGACGCCGTCGACCCGCGCGATCGCATCGATCGCCTCCAGCCCCGCGCGCGTCTCGACCTGCACGAGCACGGCCATCTCGTCGTTCGCGCGATGCAGGTACTCGCCGACGCGATTCCACCGCGATGCGCGCGCCAGCGCACTGCCGACACCGCGAATCCCGTGCGGCGGGTAACGGGTTGCCGCCACCGCCGCACGCGCTTCGTCCGCGCTCTGCACCATCGGCACGAGCAGCGTCTGCGCGCCGAGATCGAGCACCTGCTTGACGATCACCGGATCGTTCCACGGCACGCGCACGACCGGATGCGACGGATACGGCGCGATCGCCTGCAGTTGCGCGAGGATCGTCGGCACCGTGTTCGGCGCATGTTCGCCGTCGATCAGCAGCCAGTCGAAACCGGCGCCCGCGACCACTTCGGCGCTGTACGGATTCGCGAGACCGAGCCACAAACCGATCTGCGCGTCGCCGCGCGCGAGCGCGGCCTTGAAGACATTCGACGGAATCTGCATCGTTCGCTCACCTCACTCGAAATAGCACTGGATCGTCCCGAGCGGGCCGTAGTCGACGCTGAACGTATCGCCCGAGCGCGCCGCGCACGGCCGCGTAAAAGACCCGCCGAGCACGATCTGCCCCGGCTCCAGCGCGACGTCGAAGCGCGACAGCCGGTTCGCGAGCCACGCGACGCCGTTCGCCGGATGGTTCAGCACGCCGGCTGCCACGCCGGTTTCCTCGACCACGCCGTTGCGCGACATGATCGCCGCGACCCAGCGCAAATCGACGTCCTGCGGGCGCACCGGCCGGCCGCCGATCACGACACCCGCGTTCGCCGCGTTGTCGGCGATCGTGTCGAACACCTTGCGCGGCCGCTGGGTGTCGGGGTCGATCGACTGGCTGCGCGCGTCGATGATCTCGAGCGCGGGCACCACGTAGTCGACCGCGTCGTACACGTCGAAGATCGTGCAGTTCGGGCCGGTGAGCCGCTTGCCGAGCACGAACGCGAGCTCGACCTCGACGCGCGGCACGATGAAGCGGCCGGTCGGGATCGTGCCGCCGTCCGCGAAGAACATGTCGTCGAGCAGCGCACCGTAGTCGGGCTCGTCGATCTGCGACGAACTCTGCATCGCCTTCGACGTGAGGCCGATCTTGTGTCCCTTCAGCGTGCGGCCTTCCGCGAGCTTGAGGGTCACCCACGCGCGCTGGATCGCATAGGCGTCGTCGATCGTGATGTCGGGATGGTCGAGCGAAATCTGGCGGATCTGCGTGCGTGCGCGCTCGGCGTCGTGCAGACGGTGCGCGAGCTGGTCGATGAGGGCGGGTTCGAGCATGGTCGGATCGGGAATGGGGTTCAGCCGGCCCGCTTGTAGCGGGCGTGAATGTTGTTGTGCTTGTACGAGCCGCTTTCGCTGAACTCGGTCAGTTCCATCGACAGCGCGAGATAGCGTTTCGCGTACAGCTCGGCGAAATGGGCCTTGATCGCGTCGAACAGCGCGTCGCACGCGGCTTTTTTCTGCGCATCGGTGCGGCCCGAGCCGATCTTCAGCGTCACGTGGACGAACGCGTCGTCCTCCGTGCCGTCGGCGACGCAGTAGTCGTGCAGCTCGATCGCGCGCGACCGGATGCCGCCGGTCGGGAACACGCCGCCCTGCGCGATCAGCGTCGCGTTGATCGTGCGCAGCAGCGCGGGAATGCGAGCGTCGTCGCGGATGTTCGCGGTGTATTCGACGACGATGTGCGGCATGGCAACTCTCCGGTCGGATTCGAGGGCGTGGCGGGCGGCAACGCTCAGGGCAGCGGGAAGATCGCGTTGATCTGCCCGGTGCCCGAGCTCGCGAAATAGTCGGTGACGATCTCGACGGGCCGGTCGTAACGATCCCAGCCGAGCAGCCCGAGCAGCATCGCGGTGTCGTGCATGCCGCCTTCGCCGTGGCAATGCGTGTTGTACTCGGGCAGCATCGCGCAGAAGGTCTTGAAATCGCCCTGCTTCCACAGCTCGACCACGCGCAGGTCGACCTGCCGGAAGAATTCGCGACTGATCTGATGGATCGATTCCTCGGGGCTGCCGTTGTCGTTGAAGCGGTGCGACAGCGAGCCGCTCGCGAGGAACGCGACGTTCGAATCGCTCTTCTCGATCGCTTCGAGCAGCGCCTCGCCGAAGCGCCGGCTTTCGTCGAGCGTGTGCCACATGCACCAGCCGGCGATCGACACGACCTTGAAATGCTGGTCGCCGTTCATGTAGCGCATCGGCACGAGCGTGCCGTATTCGAGTTCGAGGCTGTCGATCTCGTGTGCGCGCGTCGCGACGCCGCGCTCGGTGGCCGTTTCCGCGATCAGCCGGCCAAGCGCCGGGTTGCCCGGATACGCGTACTGCATGTCGCGGATGAAATGCGGCAGCTCGTTGCTCGTATAGGTGCCCGCGAACCGCGCATTGCAGTTCACGTGATAGCCCGCGTTGACGAGCCAGTGCACGTCCGACACGACGATCGTGTCGACGCCGAGCGCGCGGCAACGCTCGCCGATCAACTGGTGGCCGCGGATCGCCGCTTCACGGCAGCCGTGATGCTTGCCGGGCAATTCCGACAGGTACATCGACGGCACGTGCGTGATTTTCGCGGCGAGGGACAGTTTGCCCATCGTTCAAGTCTCCCTATCGTTCTTGCGACAACACGGCCTGCGCCCGTCACACGCCCCAGCGCGGGACGTGATGCGAACCCATCGAAATGCACACGTTCTTGATCTCCGCGAACACCTCGAAACTGTACTCGCCGCCCTCGCGCCCGGTACCCGATTCCTTCACGCCGCCGAACGGCTGGCGCAGGTCGCGCACGTTCTGGCTGTTGACGAACACCATCCCGGCCTCGATGCCGCGCGCGAGGCGATGCACCTTGCCGACGTCCTGCGTCCAGATGTACGACGCGAGGCCGTACGCCGTGTCGTTCGCAAGCCGCAGCCCGTCGTCTTCGTCGTCGAACGGGATGATGCACGCGACCGGCCCGAAGATCTCCTCCTGCGCGATGCGCATCCGGTTGTCGACGTCGGCGAACACGGTCGGCCGCACGAAGTTGCCGTTGCGCAGATGGTCGGGCAGCCCGGCCGGCTTGTCCGCGCCGCCGGCGACCACGCGCGCACCTTCCTGCTCGCCGATGCGGATGTAGCCCGTCACCTTTTCCCAGTGCTGGCGCGTGATCATCGCGCCGAGATTCGTGCCCGGATCGGCCGGATCGCCGACCACCAGGTTGTTCGCGCGGCGCGCGAATTCCTGCACGAAGCGGTCGTAGATCGTGCGTTGCACGAAGATCCGCGAGCCGGCGGTGCAGCGTTCGCCGTTGATCGAGAAGATCGTGAACAGCGACGCGTCGAGCGCGCGATCGAAATCGGCGTCGTCGAAAATGAGCACCGGCGACTTGCCGCCGAGCTCCATCGAATACTTCTTGAGGCCCGCGCGTTCCATGATCCGCTTGCCGGTGACCGTGCCGCCGGTAAACGACACCGCGCGCACGTCCGGATGCCGCACGAGCGCATCGCCGGCCGTCGCGCCGTAACCCTGCACGACGTTCAGCACGCCGGGCGGGATGCCGGCTTCGAGTGCGAGCCGGCCGAGCTGGTCGGCCGTCAGCGGCGACAGCTCCGACATCTTCAGCACGGCCGTGTTGCCGAGCGCGAGGCACGGCGCCGTCTTCCACGTGGCCGTCATGAACGGCACGTTCCACGGCGACACCAGCGCACATACGCCGACCGGCTGGTACAGCGTGTAGTTGAGCATCTGGTCGTCGACCGGATAGGTGCGGCCGTTCATCTGCACGCACACTTCCGCGAAGAAGTTGAAGTTCTCGGACGCGCGCGGAATCAGCTGCTTGCTCGTCTGCGCGATCGGCAGGCCGGTGTCCTGCGTCTCCAGCGCGGCGAGCATCGGCACGTTCTTCTCGATCAGTTCGCCGAGCTTGCGCATCAGCTTTGCGCGCTCCTTGGCCGGCGTGTTCGCCCATTTCGGGAACGCTTCCTTCGCGGCGCGCACGGCCGCGTCGACCTCGGGCTCGCCGCCCGACGCGACGTCGGTGATGACTTCACCCGTCGCCGGGTTCAGCGTCGTGAAGGTTTCGCGGCTCTCCACTTCGCGGCCGCCGATCCAGTGCTTGATGGTCATGTGCTCTCCTTCCTTGGGCGACGGCCTCAGCCGGCGCGATAGTAGTCCGCTTCGCCGACGATCGTGTTCACGAGCCGGCCGATCCCTTCGATTTCGGTCACGACTTCGTCGCCCGGCTGCGTGTCCGCCAGCCCCTCGGGCGTGCCGGTCAGGATCAGGTCGCCCGGCGAAAGCGTCATGAAGCTGCTGATGTGCTCGATCAGCGCCGGCACGTCGAACACCATGTCGCGCGTGCTGCCGCGCTGCGTCTCCCGGCCGTTCACCGTCGTGCGCAGCATCAGGTCGCCCGCGTCGCCGATCTCGTCGCGGCTGACGAACCACGGCCCGAGCGGCGTGCAGGTGTCGCGGTTCTTCACGCGCAGGTTCGGGCGGTAGTAGTTTTCGAGATAGTCGCGGATCGCGTAGTCGTTCGCGACCGTATAGCCGGCCACGTAGTCGATCGCCTGCGCGCGGCTCACGCGGCGCGCCGGGCGGCCGATCACGACGGCCAGCTCGCACTCGTAGTGCATGTGCGTGGCGTCCGCCGGGCGCACGGTGAGCGACCGGTGGCCGACGAACGTGTTCGGCCCCTTCAGGAAAATCAGCGGCTCGGTCGGTGCGTTGAACGCGAGTTCCTTCGCGTGGTCGGCGTAGTTCAGGCCGAGCGCGAAGGTCGTGCGCGGCGCGACGGGCGGCAACCACGCCACCGCGTCCTCGGCCACCACCCGCCCCGTATCCAGGCGGATCGCGCCGTCGCCTGCCGGTTCGGCCGCATGCAGTGCGCCGTTGTAGATCACGCGCGCCGTCTTCATCGTGCTCCCTCCGCCATCAGCGTATGCCGCAACGTGCCGATGCCGGCCGCGGCGATCTCGATCGTGCTGCCCGCGCGGGCATGCGGTGCGCCGCCCGCGACGCCGAGCAACAGCACGTCGCCCGCGTCGAACGACATGAACGCCGTCACGTCGGCGATCAGCGTGCGCACCGGGCGAATCAGCGTCGCGGTCGACGCGGACGCGGCCACCTCGCCGTCGATCCGCACCGTCAGGCCGATCGCGTCGACGTCGGCGAGCGCGGCGGCCGGCACGATCGCCGGGCCGAGCGGGCAGAAACCGTCACGGCACTTGAAGCGCACGGCCGGCCGGTAGTAGTCGGGATGCGGCACCGACACGTCGCTCGCGAGCGTGAAGCCGTGCACGTAGTCGAGCGCCTGCGCGGCCGCCACGCGCGTCGCGCGCCGGGCGAACACGACGGCCACCGACGCGCCGATCTCCAGCGCGTCGACGCCGGCCGGCACGACGACGGCGGCGCCGTCGGCCGCATGCGTGTTGGCGGATTTGATGTACAGGATCGGCGCCTGCGGCGGGCGGCCGTAAGGCGGCGCATTCACGGCGTCGCCGAGCGCGTCGAGCGCCGCGCGCTCGTTGAGCAGCGCCCCGTAGACGGTACCGATGGCGACCGGCAACGGCGGCGCCGCGGCGGTCGTGCAAGACAGCTCCATGCGTCATTCCCCTGCCGCGCGTCGCGGCGCATCGTCAATAGTTAATATCTTAAGTAAACAATCGTGCGCTGGCAACCTCGATTACCCTGATAGGCGAAATTCATCAGCTTCGGCTGTTAAGATTGATGCGTCCCCGTCCTCTGCTCTCCCCCGATGAACCGTACGCTCGACCATCGCAACCTGGCCATGCTGCTGCTCGAGGCTCGCGAAACGCTGATGGGTTTGTTTCGCCCCATTCTCAAGGAATTCTCGCTGACCGAACAGCAATGGCGGATCATCCGCGTGCTCGACGGCGAACCGGCGCAGGCGCTCGAAGCCGGTCAGATCGCGAAACGCTGCTGCATCCTGAGCCCGAGCCTGACCGGCGTGCTGGAACGGATGGAGCGCGACGGCCTGATCACGCGCACACGTGCGCAGGAGGATCAGCGCCGGCTGCTGGTCAGCCTGACGCCGCAAAGCAGGAAACTGGTGACGGAAATCGGTCCGCGCATCGACGAGCAATATCGTCAGCTCGAGTCGCGGTTCGGCCAGGACGGCCTCGAAGACATCTATCGCGCGCTCGACCGGCTCATCGAGCTCGGCAGCCACGCGTAAAAACGGCGCCCGCGCCGCGATCGGCAGGAACGGGCGCCGGTGTGGCGCGGGCGGTCGAACGGGCTTGCGCTGGCCCCACGAATGCACTTTTCCAGACAGGGAAACGTGCGTCGTTCGCGTGAACGGGCCCTAATGGATCGCGCCGCGCATCAGCTCGGTCACGGCCACGCCGCGCGACGTGCGCATGCACTCCTCGACGTAATCGATGAACGGCAACGGCTCGAAATCGATTTCGTCGCGCACGCGGCGATTGTCGAACACGCGATCGACCGTCGCGAATTCCCCGCAGCGCTGCAGCGCCCGGCCGATCACGCGCTCGAGCGCCGGATCGGGGCGCCCCAGCACGTCGCGCACCACGAGCGGCAGCTCGGCCGGCGCGCACGCCGCGTAGCGCGGCGCCCCGGTCATCCCCGCCGCCTCGTCCATCGCGCGCACGATCTGCGCGACCTGCGGCGCCTCGTCGCCGGCCGACACGTGATAGACGTCGTGCGCGAGCGTCGGCTTGACGGCCAGCAGCATCGTCGCGCGCGCCACGTCGTCCACCGACACGATGTCGATGCGCGTCATCGGCCGCGCGGTGAAGCGGCGCGCCGCGTGCGCGAGCCGGAACATCCAGAACGAATTCGGCGCGGGACGCGTCCCGAGCACCGTGTGGCCGACCACATGCGACGGCCGCACGACGACGAGCGGCAGTCCGAGCGCGCGCAGGCGCTGCTCCGTTTCCGCCTTCGCGTGCAGGTAGTCGGCCGCGAGCACCGCGCCCGGCAGCCCGTCGTCGCCCGGCGCGGCGTCGTTCCCCGCGTCGCGCTCCGCCTCCTCCTGCACCATTCCGCCGCGGCCCGCATGCGCGTAGGCCGTGCCGACGTACACGAAGCGCTGCAGGCGCGGCGCGCGCGCAAAGCGTTCGGCAAAGTGCACCGCATCGGCGATGTCGGCCCGCAGATGCGCGCCGTCGGCCGGCGACGCGTGGCCCGCGCAGTAAATCACGTGCGTCGCGCCGGCCAGACGCGGTGCATCGGCGCCGTGCCACACGTCGCCGAGCGCGCCGACGATCACGTTCGCATCGGTCAGGCGCGACGCCCAGTACGGCGCAAGCCCCGCGCGCAACGCCGCTTCACGCAGCCGCGCGACCGCATGGCCGCGGTCCTGCGCACGCACGACGCAGACGATGCGTTCGAGCAGCCCTGCATTGACGAGCGCCGTCAGCACGGTACTGCCGATGAAGCCGGTGGCGCCGGTCAGCACCAGCCGTCCGACGTTCGCCGCCGCGACCGGTGCGCTGGCCGGCGACACGAGGCTCGTCCGCCAGTTGAGCGACAACGCGGTTTTCCAGATCAGCACGATAGTCTCCTTCGAAGAGTCGGCCGGGCGGCGCGGTGCCCGCGGTTGCGGGCGGCGCACGGCTCACCGGCCGGGCCGGGGCTGACGCGCGCCCCGGCGGCTCCCGATCGGGCGTGCGGCCTGCGATCGCGTCGATCGCGCTCTGGCACGAGGTGGCGGCAGCCGGCGCGGACGGGCATCCGCGGCACAGGATCGGGAAGGTCCCAGTGTGGGGCCCGAACGCATGCAAGTCTGTCCCGAAAGTTTCGTGAAAGTGTGCCGATTTGTACGCGATTGTCGGAGTGTGTCGTGCCGGCCGCCGCGTCAACACGCTGAAACGTTCGCTCGGGCCGCGTCCGGGCGGTGCCGGATCGCGCTGCCGCGGCGGTTTCGGCGGCGGCCGGCGCGCGACCGATCGACGCGGCCGGCGGCACTGTCATCCCATGTCTGGACCGCCGCGCGTCTTCGCATGGACACCGCGATCGCCGGTGTCCCCCGCGTGTGCTGACGCCTCGGGAATGACCATGAATCGTCAGACGTCGTTTCATCTGAAACCGAAATAGACCCAATACGGATTTATTGCGGATTATCACTTGCGTTTCACACCAGTCTATCTAGACTGTTCAAGTCCCAACGGTCGAATGTGTCATTTTTTTCAGGAGACGATGCAATGCGCCTCACCATTCGGATTAATGGCAGCGAATCGGCAACCCGGCATTCCTTCGCGGTACTGTGGGTCGATACCGACGAGGGGCTGTGGTCGCGCGAGGCACATCAGGGCATCGACCTTCCGACCTGGGGCAAGGTCCGCGACGTCGAGGGCGCGATGGCGCTCTGCGCGGCCGACAGCGGCAATGCCGTCTGTCAGTTGAAGGGGTTGTCGTTCGATGCGACGCGGCGTGAACAAGGCCCCGCGGTGCTCGCCGGCGAACATCCCGACGGCGCGTGGCGGCTGCAGGCGGTCGATACCTGCACCACCCAGCCGGAATATCGGGAATTTATTTCCGTTGCCCGATAGGTATTATTGACATGAATCGTCTGCGGTTTTCGGGTTTATTCCGGTATCGGTGATATTCATTTCGATATTCAGCATGAATGGCGCCTCGGTTCGAGGCGCTTTTCATTTTCTGGATTAAAGAAATAACCGGGGTGCGGGCAATTGATCGCGCGCCGGGACGCTCGCGATCGAGCGGCGGCGAAGACCGCACGCTCGGATCGGCATGCGACGCTCGTGCGTGTTTCGTCCTGTGCAGCCGCCGCGAATGCCTGCCCGGCCCCGCCTTCCTCCCTTTTCCGCCGTGTTCCCGATCGCCTGCCATTCGCCTTTTTGCGGGGCCGGAACATACTTTCCCCACACGGTGTTTACTCATTTATTACAATCGCATTATTCAGACTGACCCGCCGCCGCCCGGCGGCCCGACCCGGCCATTGCATGAGCGTAAAAAAGAAGACCCACCCTGCCGATCCGTACGCAGCGGCGACCAAGAATCCGATGCTCGCGTCGCGCCTGCCGATGTGGCGCTCGCGGCTGATCGTGGTCGTCGTGTTCCTCGCGTTCGCCGCGCTGATCGCGCGCGCTTTCTGGGTGCAGGTCGCGAACCAGGATTTCTACGTCGGCCAGGGCCAGAAGCGTTATCAGCGCACGATCGAGCTCGACGCGATGCGCGGGCGCATCGTCGACCGCAACGGCGCGATGCTCGCGGTCAGCCTGTCGACCTATGAAATCTGGGCGAACCCGAAACAGGTCGCCGACACCGATTACCCGCAGATCGCGAAGCTGCTCGACATGCCGCTCGTCGAGGTGAAGCGGCGTCTCGGCAACGACAAGACGTTCGTGCTGCTCAAGCGGCAGGTCGACGCGGACACCGCGAGCCGGCTCGACAAGCTCGCGATCGACGGCATCACGCAGATCGCCGATTCGAAGCGCTTCTATCCGGAAGGCGAATCGGCCGCGCACGTGGTCGGCTTCACGAACGTCGAGGACAAGGGCCAGGAAGGCGTCGAGCTCGCGGCCAACGCACGCCTGCAAGGCACGTCCGGCCAGCGCGAGGTGATCCGCGACCGGCTCGGCCGCATCGTGTCGGACACGCGCCCGCTCGTCCCCGCGCAGCACGGCGCGACGATCGAGCTGACGATCGACCGCCGCATCCAGCAGCTCGCCTTCAGCCAGCTCAAGGCAGCCGTGATCGAGAACAACGCGGTGGCCGGCAGCGTCGTCGTGCTCGACGCGCAGAACGGCGAGATCCTCGCGCTCGCGAACTACCCGACCTTCGATCCGAACGACCGCGCCCGCCTCACCGGCCAGCAACTGCGCAACCGCGCGGTGATCGACACGTTCGAACCGGGCTCGACGATCAAGCCGCTCGTCGTCGCGCTGTCGATCGACGAGCGCAAGGTCACGCCGAACACGATCATCAACACGTCGCCGGGCACCTACAAGATCGGCCCGGCGGTGATCCACGACACGTCGAACCACGGGTCGCTGACGGTATCGCAGGCGCTGCAGAAGTCGAGCAACGTCGCGCTCGCGAAACTGGCGCTGAACCTGCCCGCCGAAACGATCTGGAACAAATACCAGGAGTACGGGATCGGCCGCGCGCCGGAGCTGACGTTCCCGGGCGTCGCGTCGGGCCGGCTGCGCGGCTACAAGCGCTGGCGGCCGATCGAGCAGGCGACGATGGCGTACGGCTACGGGCTGTCGATGTCGCTGCTGCAGATCGCGCAGACCTACACCGCCTATGCGGGCGACGGCACGCTGCACCCGGTGTCGCTGCTGAAGAACGGCACCGATCAGCAGACGATCGACGCGCACCGCGGCCACCGCGTAACGTCGCCGCAAACCGCCGCCGCGATCCGCTCGATGCTCGAAATGGCGGTCGGCGAAGGCGGCACGGGGCGCCGCGCGCGCGTCGACGGCTACCGGATCGGCGGCAAGACCGGGACCGCGCGCAAGCAGGTCGGCGCGAGCTACGCGAAGGGCAAGTACCGCGCGCTGTTCGCGGGGATGGCGCCGATGAGCAACCCGCGCCTGATCGTCGCGGTGATGATCGACGAGCCGCGCGGCAAGGGTTACTACGGCGGCACGGTGGCCGGCCCGGTGTTCGCGTCGGTCACGAGCGGCTCGTTGCAGCTGCTCGGCGTGCCGCCCGACGCGCCGGTCGAAGCGGAGAAGAACGCGCCGGTGAAGGCCGCCGCGCCGCAGAAGACGGTCTCCGCGCCGAAAGCGGCGGCAGCGACGACGGCCGTCACGCAGAAACCGTCGGCGTCGCCCAGGACCACCGCGCAAGCCGGCCCCCCCGCACCCGCGAAGCCGGCCGCCGCCGGCTGACGAAGCCACGGGCGGTGCCGGGTCCGCATCGCCCCGCCCCATCCCACTCTCTAGGAACGCACCGCATCATTTGAGCGTTCCCGCCGCGTCCTCCTACAATTTTTGCGCGCCGCAGGCGGCCTTGCCTGCGCGCCCGACTACAACAACGGAGAGAGACGCATGCGATTCCACTGGAAAACGCTCGTGCTGGCCACCGTGAGCGTCACGCTGCTGGGCGGCGCCCCGGCCCGGGCGGCCGATGCCGCCGACGTGAAGATCGGCTTCCTCGTCAAACAGCCGGACGATCCGTGGTTCCAGGACGAATGGCGCTTCGCCGAACAGGCCGCGAAGGAACAGCACTTCACGTTGATCAGGATCGCGGCGCCGAGTGGCGAGAAGGTGTCGACTGCGCTCGACAGCCTCGCCGCGCAAAAGGCGCAAGGCGTGATCATCTGCGCGCCCGACGTGAAGCTCGGCCCCGGCATCGCGGCGAAAGCCAGGCGCGCGGGGATCAAGCTGATGTCGGTCGACGACCAGCTCGTCGACGGCCACGGCGCGCCGCTCCCGGGCGTGCCGCACATGGGCATCTCCGCTTACAAGATCGGCCAGCAGGTCGGCCAGGCGATCGCGGACGAGACGAAGCGGCGCGGCTGGAATCCGGCCGAAGTCGGCATCATCCGGCTCGCGTACGACCAGTTGCCGACCGCGCGCGAGCGCACGACCGGCGCGGTCGACGCGCTGAAGGCCGCCGGCTTTCCGGCCGCGAACGTGATCGACGCGCCCGAGATGACGGCCGACACCGAAGGCGCGTTCAACGCGGCGAACATCGCGCTCACCAAGCATGCGAACTTCAAGCGCTGGGTCGCGTTCGGCTCGAACGACGACACGACGGTCGGCGCGGTGCGCGCCGCCGAGGGGCGCGGCATCGGCGCGGATGCGATGGTCGCGGTCGGCATCAACGGCAGCCAGATCGCGCTCAACGAGTTCGCGAAGCCGAAGCCGACGGGCTTCTACGGTTCGATCCTGCTGAATCCGCGCCAGCACGGCTACCAGACGAGCGTCAACATGTACGACTGGATCACGAAGAACCAGGCGCCGCCGCCGCTCGTGCTGACGTCCGGCACGCTGATCACGCGCGACAACGAGAAGCAGGCGCGCGCCGCGCTCGGCCTGTGAACCCGCACCAGGAGCCGACATGACACGCACCACCCTCGTGACGGGCGCCGCCGGCGGCATCGGCCAGGCGCTGTGCCGCACGTTCCTCGCAGCCGGCGACCGCGTGCTCGCGCTCGATCGCGACCGCGCGGCGCTCGACCGCTTCATCGGGACGCTCGCCGATGGGCGCGCGACGCCGGTCGTCGACGATCTCACCGACGCCGAGCGCCTGTGCTCGATGCTCGAATCGCATCCGGAAGTCGACGTGCTGGTCGCGAACGCGGGCACGGCCGCCTCGACCACGCTGCGCGACACGACGCCCGCGAGCTGGCGCACCGATCTCGATGCGAACCTGACCGCCACCTACGTGAGCGTGGAAGCCGTGCTGCCCGGCATGCGCGCCCGCGGGCGCGGCGCGATCGCGATCATCGGTTCGGTCAACGGCGTGCATGCGCTCGGGCATCCGGCCTACAGCGCGGCGAAGGCCGGGCTGATCAGCTACACGAAGTCGCTCGCGATCGAATACGGCCGCGACGGCGTGCGCGCGAACGTCGTATTGCCGGGCACGGTCAAGACACCCGCGTGGGAAGCGCGCGTGCAGCGCAACCCGCAGGTATTCGAACAATTGAGGAAATGGTATCCGCTCGACGATTTCGCGACGCCCGACGACGTCGCGCAGGCGGCGCTGTTCCTGTGCTCGCCGGCCGCGCGGATCATCACTGGTGTCGCGCTGCCGGTCGACGGCGGCCTGCTGGCCGGCAATCGCGTGATGGCGCAGGAACTGACGCTCGAGACGTTCTACTGAGACTGAAGCCGGCAGCGCCGCCGTGCGCTGCCCGGTGCGCGATGCCCGGCGCGATGCCGCGCGCCGTCAATGCGCGGCCGCGACCGGCTTCGCCATCCGGCCGAGCACGTGCTCGGTCATCCCGCGCGCGAGTTCGGTCTCGCCCATGAACACGGTGCCGATCCCCTCGTTCGACAGCAGCGCGGCCTCGTCGCTACTGTTCGTGCACAGCACGACTTCGAGCGTCGGGTTGAGCGTGCGCGAAATCTCGACGATCTGCCGCACGTCGAACACGTCGGGCAGCGTGACCACCAGCATCCCGGCGCGGGCGATATGCGCCTGCACCAGCACGATCGGCTCGATCGCGTCGCCCGACACGGCCGCGATGCCGTCCGCGCGCAGCTTCTCGACGAGCTCGCGATTCTGCTCGACGACGACATACGCGATCCCCCGCTCGTCCAGCGCATGCGCGATCCGCGTGCCGACCTTGCCGTAGCCGACGATCACGACCTGGCCGGTCAGATGCGTCTGCGGCGTCGACATCGGCAGCGCGGCGAGCGGATCGTCGCGCGCCTCGAGCTTGCGTGCGAACGCCGAATGCTTGCGGATCCAGGCGAGCGCCGGATCGATCATCGCGAACAGCAGCGTGTTCATCGCGATCGAGATCAGCGCGACCGCGAGAATCAGGCTCTGCCCTTCGGCCGACAGCAGCCCGAGCGCACGGCCGAGCCCCGCGAGGATGAACGAGAATTCGCCGATCTGCGCGAGGCCCGCGCCGACGGTCAGCGCGGTGTTCAGCGGATAGCGGAATGCGATCACGAGCGCGACGGCCGCGACCGTCTTGCCGATCAGCACGATCGCCGCGACCTCGATCACGTGCAGCGGCTCGTCGAGCAATACTTTCGGGTCGAACAGCATGCCGACCGAGATGAAGAACAGCACCGAGAACGCGTCGCGCAGCGGCAGCGTCTCGTCGGCCGCGCGCCGGCTGAATTCCGACTCGCGCATCATCATCCCGGCGAAGAACGCGCCGAGCGCGAACGACACGTCGAACAGCTTCGCCGCGCCGAACGCGATGCCGACCGCCGCCGCAATCATGCAAAGCGTGAACAGCTCGCGCGAGCCCGTGCGCGCGACGAGCCACAGAATGCGCGGGAACACGCGCTTGCCGACCACCAGCATCAGCGCGATGAACGCGGCGACCTTCAGCATCGTGACGCCGAGCGTGCTCCACACGCTGCCGCCGGCCGCGTGCGCGTCACCGGGCGGCGTGCCGCCGAGCAGTCCCGCCACCGGCGGCAGCAGCACCAGCACGAGCACCATCACGAGATCCTCGACGACCAGCCAGCCCACCGCGATACGCCCGTTGACCGTTTCGACGAGCCCGCGTCCCTCGAGCGCGCGCAGCAGCACGACGGTGCTCGCGACCGACAGCGCCAGCCCGAACACCAGCGCCGCACCGAGGCTCCAGCCCCAGGTGAGCGCGAGCCCGCCGCCGAGCAGCGTCGCGACGGTGATCTGCACGATGGCGCCCGGCAGCGCGATCTTGCGCACCGCGAGGAGATCGCCGAGCGAAAAATGCAGGCCGACGCCGAACATCAGCAGCATCACGCCGACTTCCGCGAGCTGCTGCGCGAGCGACAGATCGCCGACGAAACCGGGCGTGCCGGGGCCGATCACGATCCCGGCAAGCAGATAGCCGACGAGCGGCGGCATTTTCAGCAGCGACGCGAGGTAACCGAAGATCATCGCGAGACCGAAACCGGCCGCGAGCAACGCAATCAGGCTGACGTCATGAGGCATCCCCCCTCCCAAGCTCTTGTAACTATTTAGTAAGGTTCAAGAGTGAAAGGATAAGGGATGAGGCGGAAGAATGGCGCGCAGCCGCGAAAATTTCACGCGGCGGCGCCGGTTGGCGGGGCGCGACCCCGGCGAAGTGAAAGGCATGGCGGGCCCGGTCGCACGTCGACGTGGACCGCGCGACAGGCGGGGCGAGCGCCCCGCCGCTCCCGTCAGCGCGACGCTTGCGGGAACCGCGCGCCCGGCGGCGGCTCGGGCCGCGTCGACGGCACGCGCTTGCGCACCTTCGCGACCTGCGCGGCCGTCACCGGCGCGCCCGTGTTGCCCCAGCTCGTGCGCACGAAGTTCGACACGTCCGCGACTTCCTGGTCCGACAGGCGCCAGCCGAACGGCGGCATCGTGAAGGTCGACGGCGCGGTGCGCGTGCCCTGCAGCGCGCTGCCTTCCAGCACGACGTGGATCAGCGAGGTCGGATCGTCGCCCTGCACGACCGGGTTGCCGGCGAGCGCCGGGAACACGCGCGTGTAGCCGTGGCCGTCGCTGCGGTGGCAGGCCATGCAGTTGTCGCGATAGACGGCCGCGCCCGGCTTGCTCGCGTCGCCGGTCTGCAGCGCCTTCGCGGCGGCCGCGTCGTACACGTGCGGCTGCTCGCCCTGCACGCGCGGCGGCAACGTCTTCAGGTAGCGTGCGATCGCGTTCAGGTCGTCGTCGGTCATGTGCTGCATGCTGTGGCCGACCACGTCCGTCATCCCGCCGAACGCGGCCGTGCGCAGCGTACGGCCGGTCTTCAGGAACTGCACGATCTCGGTTTCGTTCCACGTGCCGAGGCCCGTGCGCGGCTCGCCGCGCAGGCTGGTCGGCACCCAGCCGTCGATCGCCGCGCCGCCGGCCAGGAAGTCGAGGCCGTCCGCGTCGGTCAGCCCGCGCTCCTGCATCGTCGGCGCGCGCGGCGTGTGGCATGCGCCGCAATGGCCGAGCCCCTGCACCAGATACGCGCCGCGGGCGACCACCGGGTCGGTGTACGGCGCCGCGTCGAACGGCTTCGGCGCCGGCGCGAACAGCTTGCGCCAGATGCCGAGCGGCCAGCGCATCGACAGCGGCCACACGATGTCCACCTTGCGGTTCTCGTGCTCGACCGGCGCGACGCCGTGCATGAAGTACGCGTACAGCGCCTTCATGTCGTCGTCGGTCAGGCGCGAATACGACGGGAACGGCATCGCCGGATACATCGTGTCGCCGTTCTTGCGCACGCCTTCGCGCACCGCGCGGGTGAAGTCCTCATAGGTCCAGCCGCCGAGGCCCGTCTTCGGGTCCGGCGTGATGTTCGTCGAGTAGATGCCGCCGATCGGCGTGTCGAACTTCAGGCCGCCGGCGAACGGCTTGCCGCCGTTCGCGGTGTGGCAGGCGATGCAGTCGCCCGCGCGGGCGAGGTATTCGCCGCGCTTCACGAGCGCCGCGTCGGCGGACTGCGCGACAGGCGCAGCCGCCGCGCCCGAAGCCGCGGCCGGCGTAGACGCCGGCTGCGCGAACGCGGCGCCGCCCGCCAGACCGAATGCCGCCCAGGCCGTGCCGATCGCCAGCGCGCGCCGCAGCGGGGACACCTGACGCGCGGCGTTGTGGTGGTTCATCGTCCTCTTCATACGGTCACCAGCGGGGCGGGATTTTTCAGGTATTGCTCGCGGATCGCACGTGCCGACCAGTAGGCCAGCGCCGCGATGATCCCGGTCGGGTTGTAGCCGATGCCCTGCGGCAGCGCGGAC
Organism: Burkholderia sp. 9779_493; assembly: GCF_015712215.1. NCBI lineage: Bacteria > Pseudomonadati > Pseudomonadota > Betaproteobacteria > Burkholderiales > Burkholderiaceae > Burkholderia > Burkholderia sp. 9779_493. The sequence continues at coordinate 125,116 of NZ_JACCQA010000011.1, read as the reverse complement.
GCGCCCATCACGAACACGTTGTGCACGTCCCAGCACTGCAGGTAGCGGTTCAGCACGCTCGTCTTCGGGTCGGTGCCCATGATCGCGCCGCCGACGAGGTGGGTCGTCTGGTACTGGCGCGAGTCGAAGTGCTTGCCGAACTCGCGCGTCGACACGCCGATGGCCTTCGGCCCCATCGCTTCCGCGATCTTCTTCATCTGGCCGGTCACGTACTGCGCCATCCTGATGTCGTTGTCCTTCCAGTCGAACGTCATCCGCAACAGCGGCTGGCCGTACGAATCGCGATAGGTCGGATCGAGGTCGAGATACACGTCGCGGTACGACATGTTGGTGCCGTGCGCGTCCATCGAGATCGTGTGCGCGTAGTTGTCCTTGACCGCCTTCTTCCACGCCGAGCCCCACTGCGGCGTGCCGGGCGGCGTGGCGATGCCGCTGATCGGCTTCACGCCGGCCTGGTTCACCCACAACGGCGAGCCGCCGACGAAGCCGAGCGGGCCGTGGTCGAAATTGTCCGCGTTGAAGTCGTCCACCGCGACGCCGTTGCCGCCCGCGCCGATGAACGGGTTCGTGTAGGTGTCCTTGTCGAAGAACGCCTTGATCGTCGACAGGTTCTGGTACGCGAAATTGCGGCCGACCACGCCTTCGCCCGAGATCGGATCGTACGGCTTGCCGATGCCCGACAGCAGCAGCAGGTGCACGTTGTGATACTGGAACGCGGCCACGATCACGAGATCGGCCGGCTGGTGCACTTCACGCCCGGCCGGATCGACGTAGGTCACGCCGGTCGCGCGCTTCTTCGTGTCGTCGAGGTCGACGCGCAGCACGTGGCACTTCGAGCGCAGCTCGAAGTTCGGCGCCTGCTTCAGCGCCGGCAGGATGTTCAGGTTCGGCGACGCCTTCGAATACATGTAGCACGCGTAGCCGCTGCAGTAGCCGCAGAAGTTGCACGGGCCCATCTGCACGCCGTACGGGTTCGTGTACGGGCCCGACGTGTTCGCCGACGGCAGCCGGTACGGATGCAGGCCGAGCGAGTGTGCGGCATCGAAGAAGCGCTGCGCCGAATACGTATTGAGCTGCGCCGGCAGCGGGAAGTTGTCGCTGCGGTTCGCCTCGAACACGTTGCCGTCGCCGACCACCTTGCCGCCGACCTTGTACGCCTGCCCCGACGTGCCGAACACCTTCTCGGCGAAATCGAAATGCGGCTCGAGCTCGTCGTACGTGACGCCCGTATCCTGGATCGTCATCCCTTCGGGGATGAATTTCTTGCCGTAGCGCTCTTCATAGTGGCTGCGCAGGCGCAGCTCTTCCGGCGTGATCCGGAAGTGCACGCCCGACCAGTGCAGCCCCGCGCCGCCGACGCCTTCGCCCGGCAGGAACGCGGCGAGCTGCCGGTACGGCAGCGCGGTGTCCTGCAGGCCGTGGCGGATCGACACGGTCGTCTTCGACAGGTCGAGAAACAGCTTCTTGCGGATGTTGTAGGTCAGCTCGTCGATCGTGTTCGGGTACGCGCCGTCCGGATAGGTGTCGCGATATTCGCCGCGCTCCAGCGCGACGACGTTCAGGCCCGCTTCGGTCAGTTCCTTCGCGAGAATCGCGCCGGTCCAGCCGAAGCCGACGATCACCGCATCGACGTGCGGCTTCTTTTCTGCGGCCATCAGCTGCGCTCCCCGTTGATCGAGACGGGGCCGTACGGATAAGGCTTGCCGCTCTGGTTGACGAAATCCATGAAGTCCGCGCGTGCGCCCGGGAAACCGATCATCTTCCACGCGGCCATGTCGCGATTGCCGCCATGCACCGGATCGCAGAAGTAGCCTTCGCGCGTGTTCTGCAGCAACTGGCCGAGGAACACGCCGGGCGGGACGTCGTCGATCTGCGCGCCGCCCTTCTCCAGCGCGCCGAGCACCGTGTCGCGCGTCGGCGCGTCGAGATCCGCGAACGCCTTGCCGTGCGCCTTTTCGCAATAGCGGTTGACGGCCGCGATGCCGAGCCGGTAGATGTCGCGCGGCACCAGCTTCAACTGGTAGCCGAGCTCGGGCACGCCCTGCTGGAACGGCCCCTGCATGTACCACGTCGCGCCGTGCGCATACGGCGTCTCCATCTGGCGATCGATGAATTCCGGCACGCCCGCTTCGAGCGCGCCGGGGCCTTCGGCGTCGGCCGGAATCAGCCGGTCGACGGCGGCCTGGACGAACGCCCATTCCTTCGCATCGAAAAAGGTCGGCTTGTACGGCGCGCGTTCGGCGCTGGCCGACGCAGTGGACGCGTTGCCGGCGGTCGTCGCGGACGGCGACGACGAATGCAGGTCGCAGCCGGCGACCGACGCGATCGGCACGAGCGCGACCGACGTGCGCAGGAAACGGCGACGCGAATTGGGTTTGTCAGGTGGCGTGGACATGGTCGGATGTTGATCGTTGGGGATCGGGGTTCGGACGCGCGCATTCCGCATGCCGCGTGCCCGGCACGGCAGCCGTGCCGCAGGCGGCCGGTCGCCCTGTTCTTTCGTGTGTTGCGCACAACCTCGACGCTGGCGCCCGGCCGCGATTCGCGGTGGCGCCGTCATTGCAGCCGCACTCGCCCCGGGGCCGGCGGCGTTGCGCGGATCGACCTCTTTGCGGGCCCTATCGTCGGACAAATACCGGCATCGGCCGGCATCTTTCCGTCATCGCCCATGACCCTTATTCAACTTAGACGTCGCGCCTGCCGACGGCAAGCGCAACGTGCACGACCCTCTTTCCGGGCCTGGCGACGAGTGCCGCGAATTATATATGGAACCGGTTCCATTACTAGAGGGTTCAATGCAATTCAGTGCATCGAAATCAGCAATAATGGAAAAACCGGATGCCGGAATGTGCAAGGATGAGGAGATGGCGGACAGCGACGATCAGGCGGCGACGCGGAACCCGGCGCCCCTCATCACGTGTATCTGCCGGCGGACATCCGGACGGCGCTGGCCGTCGGCGCGCGTTACGGCGTGCCCGCAATCCTCGAAGTGGCGGCGCAGCTGATGCACCGGCAGGGCCACACGTTCTTCGCCGCCGAAAACGATGTGTGGCTGATCGATGCCGTGCCGGCCGAATATCTCGAGCTAATCGATACGCGCGCGGATTGAATCACGCACCGTTCCTCTCTCACCACGGCCAGAACATCGACGCGATCGACAGCGCCAGTGCCGCGCACAGCGGCGAGTAATACAGCGTATCCATCCGCGCGAAACGCGACCCGCGAATGCGTTTGAAGAAGCCGACGTAGCGGAAATCGCCGACGGCCCGCACCGCGAAGATCAATGCGAGCGCAACGACCGCGAACGCGATCGCGCAGGGATACGTGTTGCGCCCCAGCCAGCCGGCACGCGCGGCGACCGCGCCTGCACCGCCCAGCAGCGCGAGCGCGACGGCAAGCGTGCCGACCGCAGTCGGCCGCAACAGCGGTACGCCATCCTGCTCCGGAATGGCCGCGCGCTTGCCCAATCGCCCGCCGAACGCCCAGTACACGTGCACGAGCGCGATGGCGCAAAGCGTCGGTACGCTGAAATACGCAGCGGTCATGTCGATCAAGGTCCTCGTCTCGTCGTCTCGTCGTTTTGCCGAAAGGTGTTCGGCTCGCGGCCCCGGCCCGCGCCACGCATGACGATACCGAAACCCGGTCACATGCGCATTGCGACCTCGAGTCGCAACCGATCGCCACGCATGCTGCGTTGCAGTGCGCATGCGTCGTCGCACAGCCCGGTCGCTTGACTTCCCTCCGCGCACTACTACCCTGTTATTCCAGTACTGCGGTCGGCCTGCCGCTGCGCGACCGGCTGCTCGCACGACGACGATAACGAAGGCCATGGAGGCGACTCATGCTGATCGGTGTGCCGAAAGAGATCAAGAACCACGAATACCGCGTCGGCCTCACGCCGGCCGGCGCGCGCGAACTCACGCGGCACGGCCATCGCGTGCTGGTGCAGCGCGGCGCGGGTACGGCGATCGGCCTGCTCGACGACGACTACACGGCCGCGGGCGCGTCGCTCAGCGACGGTGCCGAGGACATCTTCGCGCGCGCCGACATGATCATCAAGGTCAAGGAACCGCAGCCGGCCGAATGCGCGATGCTGCGGCGCGGCCAGATCCTCTACACATACCTGCATCTCGCGCCCGATCCCGATCAGGCCGCCGCGCTCGTGAAATCCGGCGCGGTCTGCGTCGCGTACGAAACCGTGACGGGCCCCGGCGGCGGCCTGCCGTTGCTCGCGCCGATGAGCGAAGTCGCGGGCCGCATGTCGATCCAGGTCGCGGCGACCCACCTCGAAAGCCCGCGCGGCGGCCGCGGCCTGCTGATGGCCGGCGTGCCGGGCGTGCCGGCCGCACACGTCGTCGTGCTCGGCGCCGGCGTGGTGGGCACCGGCGCGCTGCAGATGGCGGTAGGCCTCGGCGCGCGCGTCACCGTGCTCGACAACAACGTGAACCGGCTGCGCCAGCTCGATCTCGTGTTCGCCAACCGGATCGCGACCGTCTGTTCGAATGCGCAGACGGTCGACGAAGCCGTGCGCGATGCCGACGTCGTGATCGGCGCCGTGCTCGTGCCCGGCGCATCGGCGCCGCGGCTCGTCACGCGCGACATGATCGCGACGATGCGCAAGGGCGCGGTCGTCGTCGACGTCGCGATCGACCAGGGCGGATGCTTCGAGACCTCGCATGCGACCACGCATGCGGCGCCGACCTTCGTCGTCGACGGGGTCGTCCACTACTGCGTCGCGAACATGCCCGGCGCGGTCGCGCGCACGTCCACCTTCGCGCTGAACAATGCAACGCTCGGCCATGCGCTCGCGCTCGCCGACAAGGGCTGGAAGCAGGCGATGCTCGACGATCCGCATCTGCGCGCGGGCCTGAACGTGTGCGACGGTCACATCACGTACGAAGCGGTCGCGCTGGCGCTCGGGCTGCCTTACGTCCCCGCGACCGGCGTGCTCGGATGACCCTGCCGGCATGAGCTGAACGCATCGCGACCGGCCACGCTCACGCGCCCTTCGACCGACTCCGCTTCGCACCGCCCATCGTGCGCGCCAGCAGCGGCCGCAGTTGCGCGAGCGTGCGCGTGTTCAGCACGTCCTGCCGCGTCAGCCAGCCGCGCCGCGCCTGATCGACGCCGAACGCGAGGTTGTCGAGCTCGTCCGCGCTGCATGCATCCGAACCGATCGCGACCGGCACGCCGGCCTTCGCGGCCTCGCGGCACCACACGTCCGGCAGGTCGAAGCGCCGCGGCTGTGCATCGAGTTCGACGAAACAGCCGCGCGCGGCAGCCTGCGCGAGCACGCGCGGCACATCGAGTTCGCAGGCGTCGCGCTCGCCGAGCAGGCGGCCGGTCGGGTGCGCGAGAATCGAGAAATGCGGATGATCCATCGCGCGCAGCATGCGATCGGTCTGCGCGCCGCGCGGCAGGTCGAAGCCGTCGCGTATCGCACCGACCACGAGATCGAGCCGGCCGAGCAGCGCGTCGGGCACGTCCAGGCTGCCATCCTCGCGAATGCCGGCCTCCACGCCCTTGAGCAACACGAAATCGTCGAACGTCGCGTTGAGGCGATCGATGTCGTCGAGTTGCCGCGCGAGCCAGTCGAAACCGTTGCGAGCGCCGCCGTCGGGTGGGGCGCGGTCGGTGACGGCCAGATAGGCGAGCCCGCGTGCACGCGCGGCAGCGGCCATCGCGCGCAGGCCGTCGCGGCCGGCCGACGCATCGGTGTGCGCGTGCAGGTCGCCATGGAGATGCTTGCGCTCGACCAGCGCCGGCAGCGTGCCGGCACGCGACGCATCGATCTCGCCGCGATCCTCGCGCAACTCGGGCGGCACCTCGTGCAACCCGATAGCCGCGTAGACCGATGCCTCCGTCGCTCCGGCAATCCGTTCGTCGCCACGAAACACGCCGTATTCGTTGATTTTCAGGCCGCCGGCCTGCGCGAGCCTGCGCAGCGCGATGTTGTGCGCCTTCGATCCGGTGAAGTAGACGAGCGCCGCGCCGAACGCATCGGCATCGACGACCCGCAGGTCGACCTGCAATCCGTTGACGAGCATCACGCTCGAGCGCGTCTTGCCGTGCGCGAGCACGCGCGCCACGTCGTCGTAGCCGACGAACGCTGCGGTGACCGCGCCCGCGTCGCGCGCGGTGACGAGGATGTCGAGATCGCCGACCGTCTCGCGGCGGCGGCGGAAGCTGCCGGCCGGCACGGCCTGGCCGACGCCGGTCACCGCCCGCAGGCGTTCGAGCAACGGCATCAGCGCATGTGCGGCGTCGGGCAGCAGGAAGCGTTGCGGCTCGCGCTGCAGGCGATCGTCGATCGCTTCGAGCAGATGCGCTTCGGTTTTCGCGCCGAAGCCCGGCAGCTCGCGCACATGCCCGCTCTTCGCTTCGGCGCGCAACTGTTCGAGCGAATCGACGTTCAGCGCGTCATGCAGCGCCTTCACGCGTTTCGCGCCGAGCCCGGGCACGTCGAGCAGCTCGACGATCGCGCCCGGCAGCGCATGACGCAAGGTTTGCTGCAGTTCGCAGGTGCCGGTCGCGGCGATCTCGCGCAGCTTCGCCGCAAGATCGGCCCCGATCGACGGAATCTTCCCGAGATCGTCGCCTTTCGCGATCATCGTCGGAATATCCCGGCCGTAGTCGGCGATCGTACGCGCGGCGTTGCGGTACGCACGCACGCGAAACGGGTTGGCGCCCTGGATCTCGAGCATGTCGGCGATCTCGGCGAACACGGCCGCGCACTCGGCATTGTGGATCGGCATGATCGGCGTGGCTCCCTTCCACGTGGATGGCGCCGCGCCCCTGCGCGACGGCGTCTGCCCGCCCGGCGCCGCATGTCGACGCCGCCGGGCGCCCGTTGGTCATCCTGCGCCGGCCGCGCGGCGCGTACCGCGCGGCTGGAGCCGCGGCGTCAGAGCGACGCGCGCGGTGTCGTCGCGTAGCGTCGTTCGTAGATCGATTGGCAATGCGTGCAACGTTCGGCGGTCGGCCGCGCCAGCAGCCGCTCGTAGCCGACCGCGCCGTCGCAGTCGATGCATTCGCCGTAACTGCCGTCACGCATCCGCTGCTGGGCGCGCCCGATCGCGCGCAGTTCGGTCAGCTTCATCCCGATCAACGCATGGTCGACGTCGACGAACAGGTCGGCATTCGCCTCGTCGCCCTCGTCCGGCGCCGCGCCGGCCAGATCCGCATAGGATTCCGACGCGCGCTGGTCTTCGCTCGTGCGGATCTCCGCACGCAGCGCCTGCTCGCTCTCGTTCAGCCGCTGTTTCAGCGTCTGCCGTTGTTGTTGGTCGAGCGACATGGCCGTCTCTCCTGTTCCGGTTCCGCGCGAAGAAAGGCGGCGCGCGGTATCGCGCCGGTGCGCGACGCGCAGGCATGACCTGCGCCGCCGCATCCGGATGATGCGACCGGACGCGCAAAACGCCGGACGCATTCGACGCAGGATAAACCCATTGAACACGCGTGTGTTGACCGGAATCAGCGTGCCGGTCATGCGACGGCGGAGGGACGAAACTGGGGACGGACGCGGAATCGCGACCGAAGGGGCGCGTGGCGAAGCCCCGTCGGCGCAAACGCAGCGCAGCAATTTCCCATGCGGCCACATCGCTTCGTTCCGTGCGCACGAACCGGCCTCATTCCGTCGATACGGTCGCTCGCGCGGCGCCCCGCTTCGATGATTCGTCATCCTCAGAACGCATTGCGCCCGATGAAGCCGCGCACCACCGTCATCAGGATGATCTTGATGTCGAACCAGAAACTCCAGTTCTGCATGTAGAACAGATCGAACTTCACACGCGCCTCCATCGCCTCGACCTTGCGCGTTTCGCCGCGATAGCCGTTCACCTGCGCCCATCCGGTGATGCCGGGCCGCACGCGGTAGCGGTACATGTAGCAGTCGATCAGTTGCCGATAGAGGTCGTCGTGTTCGATCGCGTGCGGACGCGGGCCGACCACCGACATCTGCCCGAACAGCACGTTGAAGAACTGCGGCAGCTCGTCGAGCGACGTGCGCCGCAGGAATGCGCCGACACGCGTGATGCGCGAATCGTTGCGCGACGCCTGCCGCACGACGCCCGGCTGCGCGCGATGCACGCGCATCGTCCGGAACTTCAGGATATGGAACTCGCGGCCGTCGACGCCCTTGCGGCGCTGCTTGAACAGCACCGGCCCCGGCGACGACAGCTTGACCGCGATCGCCACCATCGTCAGCAGCGGCAGCAACGGAATCAGCACCCCGAACGCGAACAGCCGGTCGAACGCGAACTTGGCCCACAGCTCCGGCGCGGCGCGCGGCGTGGTCGCGAGATTGATCGCCGGCATGCCGAGCAGGTCGGTCGCGGAGCGATCGACGACCGCCATCTGCCGCACGTCGGGCAACAGCCGCAACTCGACGAACTCGTCGCGCAATTCGCGCACGATGCGCTGGATCCGCCACTCGTGCGACATCGGCAGCGTGAGCCAGACCTCGTCGATGTCGCCGCCCCGAATCAGGTCGCGCAACGTGGGCCAGTCGTCGATCACCGGCACGCCGCCGATGCCGCCCGCGGCGGCCTGCGCATCATCGTCGAATACGCACGCGGCCACGAACGGGCCATTCGGCGCGCGCTGCATCCGCTCGATCGCCACCCGCCCGTAGCCGGTTGCGCCGACGACGGCGACGCGACGTTGCCGCCCCCGCGGATCACCGCGCGTCAGCGCGAACGCCAGCAACGCCGCGCGGCCGAGCAGCAGCGCCGCGTCGCCGGCGAGCACCGTGCGCACGATCCAGCGGGTCGTGACGGTGCCGCCGCGATTCATGATCCACATCGTGCCGGCCACCGTCAGCACGCTCGCGCACACCACCGCCACCAGCGTGTGCGTCAGCGCGTGCGCGCCGCCCTGCACCGCGACGCCGCCGCGCACGGTGCGCAGGTAGCGCGGCAGCAGCGCCACCGTCAGCACGCACAGCAGCGCGATCGCGCCGCGCTGCGCGTCGGACAGCGCATGCCAGCCGAGACCCGACGCAGCCTGCGCGACGAGCGCGCCGGCCAGCACGAGCACGACGTCGGCCGCCGCGATCGCGGCGCGCCGCATCGCATTCGTTCCACCGGACATCGACTGCATCGTCACGCACCGTGCGCCGGGAAACCGCAACGCCCTTCCGGCATGCGCGGGCGAACCGTCGCCGGCCTCGTATTCCCGCGCGTGCCGAGCAGCCGGCGATAGTCCGCGCGAATCAGGTCGTAGCATTCGCACGCGTGATGTTCGAGGCCATCGCGGTCGAGCACCGTGATGCGGCCGCGGCGCTGCCGGATCAGGCCGGCTTCCTGCAGGTTCCCGGCCGCTTCCGTCACGCCTTCGCGCCGCACGCCGAGCATGTTCGCGATCGTCTGCTGGGTGACGGTCAGCTCGTCGCCGTCGATCCGGTCGTGTGCGAGCAGCAGCCAGCGGCTGAGTTGCTCGCTGACCGAATGGTGCCGATTGCACAGTGCGCTGCGCGAGATCTGCGCCATCGTCGCCTGGCAGGTGTTGAGCAGCAGCCGATAGGTCTGCGGCGACCGCTCGAACTCGGCGCGCATCACGCAACTCGGCACGCGATACGCCATCCCGCCGATCCGCACCTCGACCCGGCTCGACGCGGCGACGCCGCCGACCAGCGTCCCCAGCCCGACCACGCCCTCGCGGCCGACCACCGCCACCTCGACCATCGCGCCGTCTTCCATCAGGTGCTGGACCGACATCATCGCCGTCGTCGGAAAGTGCAGATGACGCATCGGCTCGCCGACCCGGTCGAGCATCCCGGCCTTGATCCTGACCAGTTCGAGATGCGGTGCGATGGTGCGGATGCTGTCCTCCGGGAGGGCAGCAAGGATGGCATTCGCCGAGTAGCTCGAGTGAAGATGAAGCATGTCTGTATCCCTTTTATTGTCCGCGCCGCCTGCAGCCGCGTGCACGGAACTCGTTATCGCGATGCGCGCCCGGACATTGACAGCGGTTGCGGCCCACAACCCTGAATCCGACTGACCATCGGCTTGTCATCGCCGGATTGAGTCGACTGTCCCGTTTCGACACGCCAGCCCGAATAAGCGATTTACGTGCCAATAGCCGTCCATCCTTAATATATGAATCACGTCCGATTTAGCGCACCCGAATAACCGTCCCCAAAATCGAAAAAACGTCTCATTTCCGGACACTCCTCCACGCAACGGACACAGCGCGCATTCGACTGATCAATTCCCGTGCATCGGCCGCGGGCGATCGGGTGACGGTCGCGACGCTTACCGTTCAAATACTTACAGCCGATTTTCAATTGTTTCCGTGATGTGCAGCGCAGCATTTGCCGACGCCGCCACACCTCACACGCTTGTTTCAAACTGTCTCAAATTTGAATCGGGGCACTAATTCGAGGCTCTGTCCGTTACCGCACACATCATGCTCAAGCCATTGATCCCAATGAAAAATCAGGCGCTCCCCGTTTATTTGTCAAATAATGTTCAATGTCGCGGGAGCCTTTCGTTGTACGATGCGCCACGTCGTTCGATTGATTCCGGTTCGACATCGAATGACAGGAAAGCGCACCAATCCATTTCCGGACAATTAATCCCTTGAAAATGAATCATTAAATCGGCATAACGTTTGCACTGAACCGCAATCGTCAAACTTTGTGAAATGACGTAATGCGAAATTGCCCGAATTCGATTGCGTGCTAGCCTTTTTCGCCAGTATCGTCATTCCGCTTTCGATCAACACAAGTCCGCACGATCGTGCGAAATCCCCGTTGCGGGATTCGCCGCGACGACGCGCGACCGCCACCCTGCGAGGATGCGCCGTGACTCACCAGGCCCCCGACGCCGTCGCGTATGCGAACGGCATGATCGAGCTTTCCCACAGCTTCGACGCCAACCGGTTTCTCGCGGCCATCGACCGCGATGAACTCGCCACGCTGACGCCCCACCTTCAACTCGTTCACCTGAAATCCGGGCAAGTGCTGTGCGAACCCGGCGAAATGCTCACGGCCGTCTACCTGCCGGTCACGACCGCGATTTCGCTGCAGTACGTGTCGTCCGGCGGCATGACGCTGGAAGTCGCGGAGATCGGCAGCGAAAGCGTGGTCTGCGACGACGTGATCGGCGGCAGCGGCCGGATGCCGTGTCGTGCGCTCGCGTGCCGCGACGGCTTCGTCTACCGGCTCGACCGGCGCGTCTTCGCCGCCGCGTTCGACGCGTCGCCGGTGATTCGCCATCTCGTGTTCGTCTGCGTGCGGCTGCTGATGGCGCAGGTGTCGCAGATCACGTTCTGCAGCCGTCACCACGTGCTCAAACATCAGTTATGCAGATGGTTCCTGCTCGCGTTCGATCGCACGCGCAGCATCGAGATCCAGGTGACGCACAGCATGCTCGCGCAAATGCTCGGCGTGCGGCGGGAGACGGTCACGGACGCCGCCGGCGAAATCCAGAAACTCGGCCTGATCCGGCAATACCGCAGCTCGATCGAGCTCGCGGACCTCGACGGCCTCGAAAAAATGTCGTGCGGCTGCCGCGCGATCGTGCGCGACGAGATGAAGCGCATCCTGTCGGCCGACTCGGGCGTGCCGGCCGCGTCGCGCACGTGATCAACGTGCCGGACCGGGACGGCGCGACGGCGCCGCCCGCGTGCAGGGTCAGCTGTTTGTAGGGTGGCGAACAGAACGCCGTGTCTGCCAATGGTCTACTGATGCCGGACTGCCGGGGGGATGTCAGCGCTTGTCGCGCGTCTGCCCGAGCGGACGACACCACGCACGCCGGAGCAGCACGTGAAAAACGAAATCAGAACCATCCTGAAGCACGTCGCCCATCTCGAAGCCGCGATCGATTCGATCGGTGACGGGGACGACCTCTACGAAGCGGGCCTCTCCTCGCTCGATACGATCCAGCTGATGCTCGCGATCGAAAAGCAGTTCAACATCGAGATTCCCGACGAGATGCTGAACCGCAACCTGTTCCGCAGCATCGACGCACTCGCGGACACGATCGCCACGCTGCAACGCACCGAGCATTCCGCATGAGCGCGCTGCTACCCGAACTCGCGCCCGACAGCGATTCGCATCGGCTCGACGAGGCCGCGCATGCGGTCGCGCAGATCGCCGCCCAGCATGCCGATGCGGTCGATCGCGACGCGCGCTGCCCGGTCGAGGCGATCGAGGCGATGCGCGCGCGCCGCCTGCTCGGCGCGATGGTGCCGACCCATCTCGGCGGCGCTGGCGCGTCGCTGGAAGACATCGCGTCGGCCTGCTCGATCCTCGGCCAGGCCTGTGCATCGTCGGCGATGGTGTTCGCGATGCACCAGATCCAGGTCGCCTGCATCGTCAATCACGCCGCCGACCAGGGCTGGCACAAGCTGTTCCTGCAACAGCTCGTGCGTCACCAGTGGCTGCTCGCCTCGGCCACGTCGGAAGACGGCGTCGGCGGCAACCTGCGCGCGAGCCAGTGCGCCCTCGAAACCGACGGCGGCGGGTTCCGGCTGCACAAATCCGCGCCGACGATCTCGTACGGCGACTATGCCGACGGCATTCTCGCGACCGCGCGACGCGATGCGGACGCGCCGGCTTCCGAGCAGGTGCTCGTCACTCTGCTGCGCGACGGCTATACGCTCACGCGCCGCGGCGAATGGGACACGCTCGGCATGCGCGGCACCTGCAGCAACGGCTTCGTGCTCGACGCGCAAGGCGCCGCCGTGCAATGCCTGCCGGTGCCGTTCGCGAAGATCGCCGAGGAAACGATGGTGCCGGTCTCGCACATCCTGTGGGCCGCGGTGTGGATCGGCGTCGCCGGCGACGCGTTCCATCGCGCGCACCAGTTCTTCCGCGCGCAGGCGCGCCAGACCGACGGCGCACCGTCGCCCGCCGCGCGGCGCATCGCCGAATCGCTCGCGCTGATGCAGGCGATGCAGGCCCGCGTCGACAACGTGCTGCGCCTCCACGCGAACGCGTCGGCCCGCTCGTGGTCGGCCGGCATGGCCTGGGCCGCCGAGATCAATACGCTGAAGACCTACGTGTCGGCAACCGCGCTCGAAGTCGCGCACCAGGCGATGATGATCTGCGGGATGGCCGGCTACAAGCAAGGCACGCCGTTCAGCATCGGCCGCCACATTCGCGACCTGCACGCGGCGCCGCTGATGATCAGCAACGACCGCATTGCCGCCAACACTGCGAGCCTGTTGCTCGCGCTGCGTCCTGCGACGCTGGAGAAACATACGTGAACGATCGCCTCGCCGTGCCCTCCGCCGCCTCCGCTCCCGCCGACGCACCGCTCGACCGCGCGGGCGTCAATCCGCTGCGCGACGCGCTGATCGACGCGGGCCTGCTGGTCTCGACCGGCATCCAGGGCCTGTTCGGTCGCAGCGAACGATTCGAGCGCGTGGTCGAGGCGCTCGACGCGTTCGTCACGCGCGTCGGCGCCGACCAGCAGGCCGAAGTGTTGCGCTTCCCGCCGGCGATGAGCCGCACCGAGTTCGAGCGCAGCGAATACATGAAGAGCTTCCCGCAACTGGCGGGCAGCGTGCATGCGTTTTGCGGCGACGAGCGCCAGCATCAGCGCGTGCTGCAATGCCTCGATCGCGGCGACGACTGGACCGAAAGCCAGAAGCCGACCTACGTCGTGATGACGCCGGCCGCGTGCTACCCCGTGTATCCCGTCGTCGCCCGCGCGGGCGCGCTGCCCGCCGACGGCCGGATCGTCGACGTATTCTCGTACTGCTTCCGTCACGAACCGTCGCTCGACCCGACCCGCATGCAGTTGTTCCGGATGCGCGAATACGTGCGGATCGGCACGCCCGAGCAGATCGTCTCGTTCCGCGAGACGTGGATCGAGCGCGGCACGCGGATGATCGAAGCGCTGCGCCTGCCGAATGCGATCGATCTCGCGAACGACCCGTTCTTCGGGCGCGGCGGCAAGATCGTCGCGAACAGCCAGCGCGAGCAGAACCTGAAATTCGAGCTGCTGATCCCGATCGAGCACGACGACCGCCAGACCGCGTGCCTGAGCTTCAACTACCACATGGACCACTTCGGGCTGCTGTGGGACATCCGCACCGCGACGGGCGACGTCGCGCACACCGGCTGCGTCGGCTTCGGCCTCGAGCGGCTCACGCTCGCGCTGTTCCGCCACCATGGCTTCGACATCGACGCATGGCCGCGCGAGGTTCGCGACGTGCTGTGGGGTACGCGATGAGGTTCGTTTCCCGCGACGGCGAAGACGCGTCGTTCGAGGACGTGCGCCACCGCGCGCGCCACTACCGGCCGCACCCGCTGCACAGTCAGGAGATGGTCTGGAAGCAGACCAACTGCTATGTCGACATGTGGCTCGAGGTGCTCCGGTGGTGGGGCCTCAATCCGTACGCGGCGCTGCCGTTCACGATCGCGCTCGACTTCGAGGGCGATCAGTTCACGTTCTTCAAGTTTCCGCACGACGAACTGGAGCGGCTCTACGGGATCGTCGTGCAGGAACATTCGATCTACGAGCCGCTCGACCAGCACATCGAGACGCAGGTCGCGCGCGGCCATCTGATGATCGTCGAGGTCGATGCGTGGTTCCTGCCCGATACGCGCGGCAGCAGCTACCGCACGCAGCACACGAAGACGACGATCGGCATCGACGCGATCGACCGCGAGAAGCAGCAGATCGGCTACTTCCACAACAGCGGCTATTACGTCGCCGAGGATTTCGATTACAACGGGCTCGTCGGCGGCAGTTCGCCGATGACGCTGCCGCCGTACGTCGAATGCGCGAAGCGGCGCTTTGCGCCGCTCGACGAACGCGCGCTCTGCGAAGCGTCGCTGGCCGCGTTGCAGCGTCACCTGCGGCGCCTGCCGGTCGTCGATCCGATCGCGGCATTCCGCCGGCAGTTGCAGGCCGACGCGCCCATCCTCGCGGAAGCGCCGCTCGAGCATTTCCATGCGTACTCGTTCAATTCGGTGCGGCAGCTCGGCGCGAATTTCGAACTGTTCGGCCACTATGCCCGCTGGCTGCAGGCAAGCGGCTGCACCGGGCCGTTCGCCGAGATCCGCGCCGCGTGCGATCGCATCGCGTCGGAAGCGATGGTGCTCGAATTCCGGCTCGCACGCGCGTGCGCGCGCGGCAAGGAAGAGCGCGGCGATTCGACGCTCGAGGCGATCGAGGCCGCGTACACCGACCTCGTCGCGTGCGCGCGGCAGATCGGTGCGCCACTGCGGCACGTGACACCCGTGCGCTACGACACGGCACCCGTGTCGGCCATGCGGTGACGCGCGCGCGCGCCCTGCCCGCGTGGTCGCTGCTGGCGACGGCCGCGGGCGCCGTGCGCGACCCGCGCGACCTCCCGGACGACCACGGCGGCTGGATCGCCGCGCCGGTGCCCGGCACGGTCGCGCAGGCGCTCGCGTTGGCTGGCCGGCTCGACGAAGCCGCGTCGCTCGACGAGCGCGACCACTGGTACCGGCTCGAGCTGCGCGGGCGCGGGCCGCGCATCCTGCGCTTTCACGGCCTCGCGACGCTCGCGCAGGCCTGGCTCGACGACACGCCGATCCACCACTCGGACAGCATGTTCGTCGCGCACGACGTACCGGTGTCGCTCGACGGCACGCACCGGCTGACCGTGTGTTTCCGTGCGCTCGCGCCGCACCTGCGCGACGCGCGCGCGCCGCGCCGTGCGCGCTGGCGCACGCGGCTCGCGGAACCGGCCGCGCTGCGCACGATCCGCACGTCGCTGTTCGGGCACATGCCGGGCTGGTTTCCGCCGTATGTCCCGACCGGCCCGTGGCGGCCCGTCGACGTGCTCGATCCGGCCGACGCGCCCGTTCCGAGCGACTGCAAACTGCATGCACGCGTCGACGGCGACACAGGCTGGCTCGACGCGGAACTGACGTTCGCCGCACCGCTACCCGAACCGCTCGTCGCGCGGCTGTCGTGCGGCGACCATCACGCGACGCTCGAACGCGCCGGCGCCGGCCAGTTGCGCGCGAGCGTCGCGATACCGAACGTGCGTCGCTGGTGGCCGCATACGCACGGCGAACCGGCGCTCTACGAGATCACGCTGCATATCGGCGACGCGCGCCTGCCGCTCGGCTCGACGGGGTTCCGCACGATCGAGATCGATTCCGGCGCAGACGGCAAGGGGTTCGGGCTGCGCATCAACGGCGTGCCCGTATTCGCGCGCGGCGCATGCTGGAGCAGCGCCGCGCCGCTCGCGCTGCACGCGGACGACGCGACCTACGGCCGCCTGCTCGGGCTCGCGCGCGACGCCGGTTTCAACATGATCCGCGTCGGCGGCACGATGACCTACGAGGCCGACGCGTTCCACGCCTGGTGCGACCGGCTCGGACTGCTGGTCTGGCAGGAATTCGGCTTCGCGAACTTCGATTACGCGCTCGACGATCCCGCGTTCGCGGCCAACGTCGATCGCGAAGCGAGCCAGTTGCTGTTGCGTCACGGCGCGTCGCCGTCGCTGGCCGTGCTGTGCGGCGGCAGCGAGATCGCGCAACAGGCCGCGATGTCCGGGCTCGGGCCGAAGCAGCGCTTCCTCGAGCTGACGGCCGACCGGCTGGCCGGCCACGCGGCCGCGCACCGCCCCGATGTTCCGTACGTGCCCGATTCGCCCGACGGCGGCGTGCTGCCGTTCACGCCGCGCGAACGCGTGTCGCACTACTACGGCGTCGGCGCGTACCTGCGTCCGCTCGACGATGCGCGCCGCGCGGACGTGCGCTTTGCGAGCGAATGCCTCGCGTTCGCGAACGTGCCGTGCGATGCGACGCTCGCCGAACTCGGCTGGCCGGGCGTGCACGAGCCGCGCTGGAAGGCGGCCGTGCCGCGCGACCCCGGCACGTCGTGGGATTTCGAAGATATCCGCGACCACTATCTGCAGACGCTGTACGACGTCGCGCCGGACCGGCTGCGGCGCGAGGACCCGGCACGCTATTTCGAGCTGTCGCGTGCGGTGATCGCGGACGTGATGCGCGAGACCTTTTCCGAATGGCGACGCAGCGGCTCGCGTTGCGCCGGCGCGCTCGTGTGGCAGTTCCAGGACGTGATGCCCGGCGCCGGATGGGGCGTGATCGACGCCGCGCACCGGCCGAAATCGGCCTGGTATGCGCTGCGCCAGGTGCTGCAGCCGATCCAGGTGCTGCTGGTCGACGAAGGCCTGAACGGGCTCGACGTGCATGTCGTCAACGAACGCCCGGCGCCGCTGTCGGCGGCGGTCGAACTGGTCGCGCTGCGCGACGGCCGCACGCCGGTCGCACGGGCCGGCGGCCCGGTGCGGATCGCCGCGCACGACACCGTGCGGCTCGGCTCGGCCGAGCTGCTCGGCCGCTTCTTCGACTGGACCTACGCGTACCGCTTCGGCCCATGCGAACACGATACGGTCGTTGCAACGCTGCGCGCCGACGACGGCACGCTGCTGTCGCAGGCGTTCCATTTTCCGTCCCGCACGCATCCGGCCGTGCTGGCGCGCCGCGAGCCCGGGATCGAGGCATGCGTGTCCCGCACCGGCGAGACCTGGCACGTCGACATCGATACGCGGCACGTCGCACGCCACGTGCAGATCGACGCGCCGGGTTTCATGCCGAGCGACGACTGGTTCCATCTCGCGCCGGGCACGCCGGCGCGCATCGCGCTCGTTCCATTGCAAACCGACGGGAAGCCCGCGACGGCTGGCGACAGCGCGCCACCGACGGTAGACATCCGCGCGGTGAACGCCGCGCGCGCGGTGCGGGCCACGCAGGCAGGGTGACGCGACGCTCGCGGCCGCCGCGAGCGTCGTGCCGCTCCGTGTCAGTGCCGCGCCTCAGTCGGACGAGCCGGTGCCGCGCGGTCGCTCGATACCGTACGCCTCCATCCAGCGATACAGCGTCGCGCGCGACACGCCGAGTTCGCGCGCCGAAGCGGCGACGCGCCCACGCGTGCGCAGCAACGCGGTTTCGATCGCCTCGCGCTCGATCGACTTGCGGATGTCGGCCACCGACGGCGACGCCGCGTCGAGACAGTATTCGAGCTCGAGATCCTGCGCGGTGATCAGGCGCCCTTCCGTCATCACGACCGCCCGGCGCACGCGGTTGATCAGCTCGCGGACATTGCCCGGCCAGTCGTGCTTGTAGAGCGCCGTGATCGCATCCGTCGAAAACCCGCGCACGCGATGGCGCGCATCGCCGCGAAAGCGTTCGAGCATGTGGTGCGCGAGCAGTTCGATGTCCTTGCCGCGTGCCCGCAGCGGCGGCTGGTCGATGCGCATCACGCACAGACGGTGGAACAGGTCGGCGCGAAAACGCCCTTCCTCCATCGCATCGCGCAGGTCGACGTGCGTCGCCGACACGATCCGGACGTCGACCGGCACCGGGTCGCTGCCGCCAAGACGGTGAATCGAACGCTCCTGCAGAAACCGCAGCAGGCTCGCCTGGCTTTCGTGCGGCAGGTCGCCGATCTCGTCGAGCAGCAGCGTGCCGCCGTTCGCGGCTTCGACGTAGCCGATCTTGCGCGCGTTCGCGCCGGTAAACGCGCCACGCTCGTAGCCGAACAGTTCCGATTGCAGCAGGTGCGGCGGAATCGCACCGCAGTTGACCGCGACGAACGGGCCGTTGCGCCGCTCCGAATGGCGGTGGATCGCCAGCGCCGTCAGTTCCTTGCCGGTTCCCGTTTCGCCGAACACGAACACCGGTGCGTCGGTGCGCGCGAAACGCCGCACCGTATCGAACAGCCGCAGCATCGCGCTGCAGGTGCCCACGATGCCCTTTTCCTCCGATTCGAGCTGTTCGCGATCGCGCGCGAACAGGCATTCCATGCCGTAGGCATGGCCGACCGTATCGGCGATCCGCTGATGCGACGCCGGCAATGTCACGTAATCGAAACAGTAGTCGCGCAACAGCGCCCGCACGTTCGGCGACGCGGTCTGGCCGACATCCACGAGCGCCACCCAGACGACGTCGCGCATCGACGCGCAGGTCGACGCGATGCTGCCGATCGCATCGGCGTGGCCGCCGCTCAGATCGAGAATGCCGCACGTAATTTCGCCGGACGTGTCGCGCAGCTCGCTCGCATGGGCGACGACCGACACTTTCCAGTCGCGGCGCGACAATTCCTTTCGCAGCATCACGGACGGCGATTGCGTCCAGTAAATCAGCGGACGCTGCCCGTTACCGCTCCCCGCGCCGGCGCTCTTATCGCGCGTTATTGGCATATTCATAACGAACCATCACTTTCTGCACTCCGCGAACCGTTCGCGTGCGCTGCGGCCGGCGGCGCATGGCCGCCTTTCCGCGCTGCGTTTCCGCAGCTTTGGCGAAGATCGAAACTGCACACGGCGAGAACCCCCGGAGGTCGAGCCGGATGTCATCCGGCCTCGTTGTCATCGAACTCGAACGGAATGCGCGGCTGCGGGAGCCACAACATTCCGGCTTTGAAGCGACCCGCCGTCAGGCGGGGCACGTCGGCAAACGGAAATTCCGTCCGCATGTGCGTCGCGTCGTACACGACAGTCGCGCCCGATGCTGAACCGGAGGGCCGCCAAAACCGCGCCGGATTGACCGCCCCATTTCATCCGCACCTGAATTTACACCCCGTTTCGAGATGACCTTGTTACCAAAAGATAAACCTGAATCAGTCGGTTACGCTGCCCGTGGCCGCGCGCTCCGCGCGTTTGACCACTGAGATTTGATTATCTCTGACCATTCCCGTCAATCAGTGGCAAATACTACTTTTCTGCAAGATTGATTCCGTCGATTGCCCGCGATTTCCATCGAAATCTCCCCAAAACCGCAGTACCGTGCTTCCCGGATCGCATAATCGCGCGCACCGCCGGGTAGCCATCCCGCCTTGCGGCCGCGTACGGACCGCCCGGCCGTTACACGTCGTAATCAGCGGCGTCACCCCGCGCCGGCGCTTTTCGGCGAATTCCCGCCGGCCGGCGTGAATGCCGCGCGCCGGCACGCGCGTCGTGCGGTGCAGCATGAGGGCCATCCTTTCTCGCCGGACCGGATGACCCGCGCGGTTCGAACGGAAGCAGACGCACCGCAGAGCGCGACAGCCATACATGCGCGCAAGCGGCAGCATACCGCCGGCCGGACGTGTGCACCGCGCAGGTGCGCACGATTCCAATGAAATGCCGCGAGGCCTCATGAACCGGCCTGCGCGAGGCAATCAACGACGAACCGGTGCCCGACGCCGTCATGCACGAGCGCCCATCGTGAACTCGCAATCGTCGGTCCCGCGCCCGGCGCCCAGTTCGTGCGCGATGTCCTCCGGCCGCACTTCGCTGCACGCCGCCACAATGAATCAATTATGAAAAGGCACCGGCCCCGACGGTGTGTGCTACCGCACATTGCGACGCTCGCGCGTCGCGAACATCGCCTCGTATCCCGCGCCCGGCATGCGAATCCGGAGCGTGAGTAGGCTTTCGAACAGACCGCCGGACCGTGCTTCCGGATGATGAAGATCGCCGCGCCGCACGGAACGATCGCGTCCGTGCGGCGCGACGTGCCGAAGGCATCACGCGAGGACAGCATCATGGAATGGCATTGTTGTGAATTCGAACATCTGAGCGCCGTCGATCTCTATGCAATCCTGCGCGCGCGCAACGCCGTGCTGGTGGTCGAGGATGCCCACACGCATCTCGACATCGACGGCAAGGACGCGGGCGCGCTGCACGTCTTCGCGAGCGTGCACGACGGCGACACGACGGAAGTCGCCGCGTATGCGCGCATCCTGCCAGGCGACGACATCGATCCTGACGTCGTGATCGACAAGGTGCTGACGAGCGAAAGCTGCCGCGACGACGACACGCTCGAGCGGCTGATCGGGCGCGCGCTCACCGCCGCGCAGGCCGCATGGCCGGACACCGCGGTGCGCACGCACGTCCCTGCGCCGCGTCAGGCGTTCTACAAACGGTTCGGATTCCGCAAGGCTTACGGCCCGTATCTCGAACAGGGTGCGCCGTTCGTCGGCCTGGTCCGGTCGGCCGACCGCGCCGCCGGCGCGCTGCGTCACCTGCTGTCGCGGGCCGTTTCGGTCTCGCGCAGCGACGACTCGCGCGCCGACGGCCGCGCTCACACCCGGCTACCCGCCGATACCGGAGCGAACCGATGACCCGCACCCTTCATCCGGTTCCCGAGCCCGATCTGCCGAGCATCCTGCCGGTGATTCTCGCCGGCGGCTCCGGCACGCGGCTGTGGCCGCTGTCGCGCGAACAGTATCCGAAGCAGCTGATCGAGCTGGTCTCGAACGAATCGCCGCTGTCGGCAACCGCGCGCCGCCTGAACGGCATCGCGAACGCGTCGCTCGGCGATACGCTGCTGCTGGTATGCGGCGAACAGCATCGCTTCATGAGCGCCGAGCAGGTGCACGGTCGCTCGGCGCCCGCCCGCATTCTGCTGGAGCCTGCCGCGCGCAACACCGCGCCCGCGCTGACGCTGGCCGCGTTCGACGCGAGCGCGCTCGCGGACGATCCCGTGCTCGCCGTGATGCCGGCCGACCACGTGATCGTCGATGACGGCGCGTTCCAGGATGCGGTCGCGCGCGCGGCGCGCTACGCGCAGGAAGGCGCGATCGTCACGCTCGGCGTGCTGCCGCGTCGCGCGGAAACGGGCTACGGCTACATCCAGGTCGGCGAGCCGCGCTCCGGCCGCCACGGCAGCCAGGGCGGCTACGCGATCGGGCGTTTCGTCGAAAAACCCGACGCGACGCTCGCCGAGCGTTACCTGCAATCGGGCGACTACTGGTGGAACAGCGGGATCTTCGTCACACGCGCATCGGTCTGGCTGAAGGCGATCGGTGCGCTCGCGCCGGACATCCACGCGGCCTGCGAGACCGCGTGGCGCGCGGGTGTCGCCGACGATCCGTTCTTCCGGATCGATGCGGCGGCCTTCGACGCGTGCCCATCGGATTCGATCGACTATGCGGTGATGGAGCGCCTCGCGGAGCATGGTGAACTCGGCATCGAAGGCATCGTGGTGCCGCTCGCGGCCGGCTGGTCGGACGTCGGCACGTGGGACGCGATCTGGGAAATCATGCCGAAGGACGACGACGGCAACGTCGCGCGCGGCCCGATCGTGTTCGAGGATACGCAGGACAGCCTCGTGCGCTCGGAAGGCCGCCTCATCGCATGCGTCGGGATGAAGGACGTCGTCGTGATCGAGACGGCCGACGCGGTGCTGGTCGCGAACAAGCACGACGTGCAGCGTGTGAAGAACATCGTCGCGCGCCTGAAGACCGACCAGCGACCACAGGCGAGCGAGCATCGCAAGGTGCAGCGGCCGTGGGGCCACTACGATTCGATCGATTTCGGCGAGCGCTTCCAGGTGAAGCGGATCGTGGTCGAACCCGGCAAGCGGCTGTCGTTGCAGATGCACTATCACCGCGCCGAGCACTGGATCGTCGTGCGCGGCACCGCGAAGGTGACGCGCGGCACTGAAACATTCCTGCTCGGCGAGAACGAATCGACGTACATCGCCGTCGGCGAAGTGCATCGACTCGAGAATCCCGGCCGGATTCCGCTCGAAATCATCGAGGTGCAGTCGGGCAACTATCTCGGCGAGGACGATATCGTTCGCTTCGAGGATCAGTATGGGCGGGCGGTCGAGGCACTGCCGGCCCAACAGACATAGCGGACACGACGCGCCGCCCGCGTCGCATGCGAACCCGATAGCGGTCGACGTCGTTCGCGACGCGCGTTCCGCCGTCGACCGGCGGCGCCGGGAATCAACGAGGCTGCCCGACGAGTTCGCGTACGCGCGGGAGCAACGACGTATCCGCACCGACTACGTCAGGCGCGACCGAGCGGGATTGAAGCGTCATCGCACACGGCCCGGATGTCGGGGAGTCGACCACGCAATCGTGCTTCGGGCCAACCCGTACCGGCATGCCGCCGATCCCCGACAGTTGATTGTCCGCGAGCCGGACCCCGGACACGTTCCCCCACAGGCGAATGCCGTCGAAGCGTGCTTGCGATACGCGATTGCCGACCACGGCCACTTGCGTCACCGCGCCGGACCACGTGCTGACCTCTATCGCGCCCTGCTGCGTGAGCGGGCGGGGATCGGTCCGGCCGGTCGCCGTCTGGATGTTCGCAATCACATTATTCTCAATCCGGACACCGGACGCGCCGTAGGTTTGGAAGCTGTCCTCCTGTGCGACGAGAATCCCCGCGCTCACCTGTACGTTGCGTACGATGTTGTTCGAGATCGTCACGTCCGCGCCACCGACCACCGTAATTCCGCGCCCCCACGTGTTGCCTTCGAGCGAGTTACGCGTGATCAGCACGTTGCGGCTCAGCACCCCGTCGCCGCGGTAGCTCACCACGGCAATCATGTCGTCACCGGTGTCACGCACGACATTGCCTTGAACCAGCACGTCGCGCGCACCATGCGTCATGTGAATGCCGTCGGCAAGCGTCGACAGTACCTCGTTTCCGACGATCGCGACGCCCGAGCCGCCAAACACGAAAATGCCGGCGCTGGCACCGCCTTCGACGACGTTGTCGAGCACCTGCACGTCGTGCCCCGTGACCTCGACCTTGGTCGACTCCCGCGACGCGAGACGCGTCGTGCCGGTGCCCTTGAGCCGGAACCCGACCAGCGTCGTACCGTCGCCCCGCATCTCGATCGTCTGGTCACCCGGCCTGGTCGCCGTCAGCGTCGCGCCGTACCCCGACAACACGACATGCGGCCGCCGCACGATCAACGAACGGCCGACCACATACCGCCCAGGCGCGAACACCAGTCGCTGCCCGGGACGCAAGCCATCCAGCACGCGTTGCAGCTCATCCGCCTGATCGGCCGAGCCGGAAGCGGGATAAACGTACGCATCCGGCACCTCCTCATGCCGTGTACCTGCTGTGGACACGCCGGGCGCCGCCACGGCGCACCCAGGCCACCACAACCCACCAGCCATGAACATGCCGGCGATCACGGCGCATACGCGAGACAGGCATCGTGAAGCACGCATAGTGAATCCGTTCCCTCGAACAATCTGGCGCACGGCGCTGGCACGCGCGCTCGAACAACCGCTTTCGCGGTAGACATGATTCATGCCGGCTGCCTGGACATCGATCGCTCCCGGCGATGGCAACCGGCTGTATTCCGGCCAACCGTCGAGCGCCGCGCAGACCGGCGACTCCGTTGAAACGAACGGAACGGCGCCTTCCATTGGACCATTCGATCCGGGCGGCCCTCGGTGCGTCAGCACACCAAGATATCCGGCACCAGCTCGACGTGATGCCGTGCCATTCCACGATGCGTTACGCGTACATCGCGCGAATACCCGCCCGACAAATCGCTCGACGAATGTCGTCAGACAGCAGCCGCGATCGACTAATCCCTCCGTCGGTAAGCCATCGCACCCAGCGCGTCGCGCATGCGCTGCACAATGACTCAAGCACCGGATGTACGCCACGGCAGGTACTTTCGGTCGCGTGATCTCGCGTGGCTGTGGCCCGATCTCAACCTGCATCGACGCCACCTGCGGCGCCAGCGGATCACGCACCTTTGCCCCCCCCCGGCGCGACGGATTCAATGTTCTCGATCTTCATGGATTCACAAATTAGGAATCCATATCTCATCGGCATGGCATTGCATCTGCGCAACCGTCCGGCAATTTGACAATCCGCCGTCCAACCACTTTCACGGCGAGCGATGAAAAACGCGATCGAACCGACAGGCCGAAAGATGACCACCAAAAAGATCGTTCATATCGCCGAGGCGTTCGGTGGCGGCGTGCTGTCGATGTTGACCCAGCTTGCCAACCATGCCGCGGCGGCCGGCATCGACGTAACGGTACTGCACTCGATTCGACCGGAAACACCGGCCGATTTCTCGACGCTGTTTCGTCCTGACGTGAAGCTGATCCACGTCGACATGACTCGCGAGGTCAGCATCCGGCAGGATCTGCTGAGCGTACGCGCGCTGGTCAGGATTCTTCGCGACTGCAGACCGGCCGCGATTCATCTGCATTCGTCGAAGGCCGGTGTGCTGGGGCGTCTCGCTTCGAGGATTGCCGCCCCCGATGCCAGGGTCCTCTATTCGCCTCACGGGCTTTCATTCCTGCGCTTCGACATTTCGCGCATGCGGCAAAGCGCCTATCTGAACTTCGAACGCATCGCCGCGCATATCGGCGGCACCATTGTCGCTTGCTCGGGCAGCGAACTCGGCGAAATCAAGGAAAAGGTCCGCGCCAAATCGGCCGTCCTCGTGGAAAACGGTGTCGATGTTGCCGAGATCCTGCCCCGCCGAACACGAGACGATGGCAAAACCGTAATCGGAATGAGCGGTCGGGCATCGTTCCAGAAGAACCATCACGCATTCGTCGAACTCGCCGCCAAACTGCGGCGCGCCGACGTCGACTTCCTCTGGATCGGCGGCGACGCCAACGAGATTCCGGATCCGCGCCAGGGCGAGGCCGTCATCTGCAGCGGCTGGGTGACTCGCGCGCACGCGCTGGCACTCACGTCGGGACTGGACATCTATGTCCAGACCTCTCGCTGGGAAGGCATGCCGGTCGCATTGATCGAGGCCCAGGTTGCTGGCATCCCGGCCGTGGTGACGGACGTCGTCGGCAATCGCGATGTGGTGGTTCACGGCGTGACCGGATATGTCGCGTCAAGCGTCGACGAGATGGCCGCGTATCTGGCCAAGCTGCGCGACGACCGGCAACTTCGCGAAAAAATGGGTGCCGCGGCCCGAACGCGGGCGGTTCAAAGGTTTTCGATGAACACGGTCTTCCGGCAGTGGCACGCCTTGTACGGTCTGGATACCGTCGAGTCTCACGCTGGTACTCGCGGTTTCGAACCGGTTGCCCTGGATCACATCAAGGCCCGATTCTGAATTCGATATGCAATGATGGACATGACCGCTTTCAAAAAACCGAAACAGCTCCTTTACAACGGTCGATTTACGACACAGAAGACGACCGGAGTGCAACGAGTGGCGCGCGAGCTGATCGCCGCGCTCATCAAGTTTCAGCCGCAAGACCCGGTGACCCTCCTTATGCCTCCCCAGCCTGGCGTCGAGGTGAATGGAGCGCGGACCGTCAAGGTCGGCATTCACAAAGGCGTCGTCTGGGAGCAACTGGTCCTGCCGTTTTTCGCCCGCTCCGGGCGCCTCGTCAATCTCGGCAATTCGGCGTCCATTTTCATTCGCAACCAGATCATCTACATGCATGATGCGGCGGTATTCGACACGCCTGCACATTTTTCGCGGTCGTTTCGGATGTGGTACCGGATCATGTTCTGGATCCTGGCGAGAACCTCCGCTTGCGTGCTGACGAATTCCCGTTTTTCACGGGATCGCCTCGCGTACCACTGCGGTATCTCCACCGAGAAAATCAGCGTCGTTCCGCTCGGGGCGGATCACCTCGACTCGCTGGAGCCCGACGCGAGCGTGCTCGACGCCCATTCGCTGACGCCGAACCGGTTCGTGCTCGCGGTCAGCAGCATGAATCCCACCAAGAACTTCGGCCGGCTCATCGCGGCATTTCGGCAACTCGACGATCCGTCGGTCGACCTCGTCATCGTCGGGATGAGAAACACGACCGTGTTCGGCAACCAGGATCATGTAGCGGCGGCAGAACCGAACATCAAGTACGTCGGCTACATCAGCGACGAGCAACTGAAGGCGCTGTATCAAAATGCGGTTTGCTTCCTGTATCCGTCAATTTACGAAGGTTTCGGTATTCCGCCCCTTGAAGCGATGCGATACGGCTGTCCGACGATCGTCGGAAAAGCCGCGGCGCTACCGGAGGTCTGCTCCGATGCGACGCTGTACTGCGATCCATATTCGCAGGACGACATTGCGGAAAAATTGCGGCGCCTGCTGGATTCCGACGATCTCAGAGCCGAGCTCAAGCGGAAGGGAATCCATCACGCGGAAAAATATTGCTGGAGCAAAAGCGCAAAAATGATGACGGAAATATTCGAAAGGCTGTAGGCGATCGACACAAGTCGTCGCCATGACCGAGGCCGCGAGCCGCGTCATACCCCGCCGCGCTCGCGCCTGCGGTCGTCGCAATCAAGACACGCACCGTCGCCCTGCCTCGCAATCGTCGTGACGGCAGCGCAACCTGTCGCCTCGCGAACCGCGTTACCTCGATCTCGCCGGCATGTTGATCAGGCCAACCCGTTCGCGGAAAAGCACGTACATGAGTACGACGGCCACCGTCGTTTCGACCATCAAGACGGCAATGGCCGCCCCACGCTCCGCAAACAGCGACGCAAGCGGCGGCAGTATCGTGACGTTCAGCAAGCCGGACGAGATCAGAATGGTGCTGAAGACACGCTTCATGCCCAGCGGCAGCATCGTTTGAACGCCAAAGAGATCGGTCATGCATGCCATGAACGGCACCAGGGCGAGACAACGCAGTACGGCGACTGTCGGCTCGAACGTGGTTCCGTACAGGATCCGGACGGCGAGCGGCGCGAACTCGTAGATCGTTGCCGACATTGCGAGCACGAGCGCGCCCTGCACGACAATCAGCTTGCGCAGGAACGCAAATGCTTCGTCACGTGCGTTATGCATCAGGTAAGTGATATGCGGGTATGTCGTTGCCCTCAGCGGCTGCAGCATGCCGACAGCGGCACGGATCAGCTTGTCGCCGGCGGCAAAATAGCCTGCGGCGACGTGACCGGAAACGATACTCAGCAGGACGGTGTTGGTCGATGCGTAGAACGAGATCGACGTCGACGCGAGGAACACCTGCGTGCCGCCTTTCAACGCTTCGGTAATATCGGCGAACCGCACGCGGACACGCGCGATCTCACGGCAAAAAAACAGGTAAGCAAGCAAGGTAGCTCCGCAGAGCAATGGCACGGCCGCGTTGATGGCGACCGCGTACAGGATATCGTCCGGGGTGCGAACCCAGAGGAAGAAGGCGGCGACGCTGAGTGCGCGATATCCGACCACCGTCATGCTGAACACGCTCAGTTTCTGAATGCCCTGAAAGTACCAGCCTGGCGTGAGCGCGGCGCCGATTGCCATCCCGAATTCGAGCAGCAGCGCCGTGCGCTCGGCCTCGAAGTACGGAATCAATGACGTCATCGCAACGAGGACTGCGAAGCCCGCGACGGTTATCAGCCACTGCGCGCTGATGGTCGTCCAGAAAATGCTCGATCGCTCGACCTTGTCGCGCGCAAGCGCGACACGCGGCGTTGCCGTCAGGTCGAAGCTGTAATTCACCAGATTGATGAAATACGTGGTCACCGCGAGCACGAACGACAGCCGACCGTACTGTTGAGGGCCGAGCACACGGGTCAAGAGCGGCAGCGTGACGAGCGGCACGACGTACGTCGAGATCTGCAACGCAAACAACATGGCGAAGTTTTTTCGAACGGCGGTCATCGTGCTTTCTTGACTGAAAATGGACAGTGCATCGCCTGTCAACAGGCATGCACGCGCTGTGCATGCTGGTCGATGCCGAGTGCAGCATACAGAGACGACGCGTAGCAATCGACCGAGTAACGCGACCAGTCGTAGCGACGTGTGCCGTCGTCGAGGTGGGCGCGTAGCGCGTCGATTGCCCGCGAGAACGCTTCGGGGGTGTTGCGATAGAGGATCTTGTTGCCGATCTCGTCGCCAAACGTCGACAAACTTCCGATGTCGTTCACCAGTACCGGCAGGCCCAGGACCGCGGCCTCGACTATCACGAGGGGGGCGTTTTCCACCCAGATCGACGGAAGCACAAGCGCGTCGTGCGTCGGCAGCTCGGCGAACAGCGCGGCATGGTCGAGACGGCCGGCAAAGCGCAGCCGTCCGTCCTTGACGAGGCCGGCGTGGCATTCCTCGAGACGAGCGCGCTCCGATCCTTCGCCATAAACGGTAAGCGATGCAATCGCTTCACCGGCGGAATCGGCCATCAGCGCGAGAAACGGCGCCAGGCCCTTGTCCTCTTCGATACGACCGACGAACGCCAGATCCAGACGCGCGCGCTGCGCCGGTTTCGGTGCGCGGGGAACCAATGCCGCGTCGATCGGATTCGATAGCAGCGTGGCGCGGGTGCGCCCGAAGCGCGCGATCAGGTCGCGCATGAACGGGCTTGGACACAGGATTTCGTCGAACAGGCCGAGCGGGTCGAAAAGCGCATTGACCGTGTGCCAATGCAACTTCTTCACGACGTCGTGGAGAATGCCGTGCGGACTGGCGACAGAGACGAAGCGCCGGACGCCGTGCAGCTGGTCGAGCGACAACGGCTTCGTCTGCCCGCCGGAATAGATCTGCAGGCTCGGATTGTAGAACACGAGATGGTAGTCGTGCGCCGTCATGTACAGGCTACACCCGGAGCGCCGCTTGTAGCGGGCAAGCACGGGCAGGATCGCGCTCGACAGGCGATTGTGATAATTGTGTACGAGAATGCGTTGTGGCCGAAACCGGTCGAGCAGCGCGCCGAGCGCATGCGCAGTCGCACGCGACCACACACGGGCGCGCCGAATATTTTCGTCCCCGGGCAGCGCATGCTCGTCGAAAGTTTCGACCGACACGTCATTGCGTGCGCGCAGCACGTCGACGGACATTCGGTATACCTCCTCCGCGCCGCCCTTTCGAACGAAGTCGTTGATGACCAACACGCGCATCACGCCGGGCCTCGACGTGCATCAGGCCCGAAGTTCAACGCCCCGTCATCGTCTTCGCGTCGAGACGCGATCTGCGCAATATCACAGACCGCTTGCAAACAGTAAAATTTACGCAATTTCCGGCAGTCGTGGCAAGTTCGTTTCATCGGCATTCCTGAGCGGAGCCACGGCGCTACGTGCGTCTGGCGAGTGGCCCTGTGAAACACTACGTCGCTACGATAACGTACCGGAAACGGCGAATCTGTTCGCATGGTCACTCAGAACCGGTTCACCCTACCTGCCCGGCGGCAACGGTACCGCTGCGACCTAGAGTGTCGATTCGGTGCGCCGCTTGCGTGAATGCGACGCCATCACACGTTTCGTCTTCTCCGTTGCCGCCAGTTCCGCCGGTGCCCGCCAACCGGCAAGCAGCCCAGTACACCGGTCGATGACATATTGCGCGGCGGCAGTGCCGTACAATGAATGATCGACGGCATCCCGCAGATCGACCGACATGTTCGGCAAACGGGCAAACGCACGCGAAGCGGGACCAAAATGCCGTACCAGCGTATCGACACCGGGATCGAACGTGCCGTAAATCAGATGGGTGCGAATGCCGCGCGCCGACATGTCGCGCAGCAATCCTCGCGGCGTATCCTTGCCCGGGCACCACCCGACCCGTTCCGCGGCACGCATGACCGGCACCCACATGAAATCTGCGACGAAGCGCGTTAATCCGCGCAGAACCGGACGCAGATCACGACCACTGCGCAGCAGGCGACGCCACTTTCCAATACTGCGCAACGATGCCAGATAGCCTCGCATCGAATTCGTCTGATTCTTGATCACGTTCGCGAGCGTCTCTCCGCGAGGCCACACGAAAACCGGGAGATTGATCGCGATCGCGCCGGCAAGCTGCCCGCTCGACGCGGCATGAAGCGACGTGTACGCGCCGGAGCAAATCCCGAATGTGACAACCTTGTGATGCCCGGCCTCTTTCAGCCACTCTGCCGCCGAAACCATGTCGGTGATCACCTGATCCGAATACGGGATGTCCGATTGATCGTCACGCGCATGCGTGCCGCTGTCGCCGATTCCGCTCGCATCAATCCGCAGGCTGCAGATGCCTTGCGCGGCGAGCGACCGGGCCAGCCGGACGGCGAAACGTCCGTCCGCGACGCGCGAATTGGCCGCCGTATTCGTGATCAGGAGCGTTGGCGCGGCGGCCCGCATGATGTCTTCGGTCGGCTCGCACAGCACCCCGACCAGTTGCTGGGGTCCCACGCGAACGATTCGTTCGACGCTCCCTTTTCCCGTGAGTACCACGCCGGGGTCGAGGCATCGCGCGGGCGCGTTGACGGCCGGCTCGGGATCGTCGTCGAACCAGCCCGCAATCGTGTCGAGCAATGCCGCCGGCCACCGCGACCAGTGCGGCTCTCGCATTGCGGCCGCCCAGTCCGCGCATGCATGAACGCTGACCGCGACACCACGTGCCTGCAACGCGTCCGATAGCATCGCAC
Source organism: Burkholderia sp. 9779_493 (assembly GCF_015712215.1). Classification (NCBI taxonomy): domain Bacteria; kingdom Pseudomonadati; phylum Pseudomonadota; class Betaproteobacteria; order Burkholderiales; family Burkholderiaceae; genus Burkholderia; species Burkholderia sp. 9779_493. Next base: position 94,088 of record NZ_JACCQA010000011.1, on the reverse strand, counting down.
TGTCGCCGTACGGTGCATCGACAAGCAATGCGCGCGCCGGCAACGTGCCCGATTGACGGGCAGCCTGCAACAGATCGATACGCCGAAGCGCGTCGACCAGATCGTCGGGGTACGTGTGTCCGAGTATGTTCAGGGGTTTCTCGTCGCGAACCGCGCCTCGCACGGTCGGCGGGGCGTTGTCGAGCCAATGTTGCGCGACGACGGAGAGCTCGCGGAGGTAGCCGCGACCGCGCACGACGGGCGCAAGCGCGACGAAACGCGTAAGCCCGGGGATGCCGTCCGCGGCGAGAAGCGCCACGGCCGCGCCGGCACGCACCCCGATGAGCGTCAGACGGTCCAGCGCGACGCGCTCTCGCAACGCGTGTACGGCGGATCGAACGCTACCGAGCATCTGGCCGAAGCGACCGGGATCGCTTTCGTCGCCGAGCGAATCGCCACTTGCCGGGTAATGAAAGCGCAGCACCGGAAAGCCGCGCTCCGAAAGATGCTCGGCGAGTGAACGCACGAGTTTGTGAAGCCAGAGTGCTTCGTGACCGAGCGGCTCGCAAATGACGATGCCGTGTGTTCGGGTGCCCTCGTGAAGCCAGCCGACGCATCCATCAAACTGGACAGGTGTCATGGTCTTATCCTTGTTTTAATAAACGCTAGTGAAATCCGTTACAGGGCGTGTTCCCCGTCAATCGCCCGGGACCAACCGATATCCGTTTCATGCCGACTCCAGCATCCCCCGGAAGATATCGGGCGCCGTTTCCCGCTCCCGCGAACCATCCGCGTTTGATCTTTTCCAACCGGCCCTGGTGCCGCGGGCCGATCTGCGCCAATCAAGCGTCAGCCATCAGCCATCAGCCTCGCCGGAGGCAAACAGATTGCTTCTCCGGCGCGCGGTGAGCGTACGCGCAAACTGCACAAACGGTGCTTCGCACAACCGATAGCCGGCCCAAGACAACGGAATCAAAGGCAGGATCGGTACGATCATGTAGAGACCGAGCGGCCAACCAGTAATGTGGAAACGCTGGCACAACCAGAACATTGCAAACAGCGGAAGGCTATGCAGCAAGTAGATCGAGTAACTGATCTCGCCGAGCCATGAAAGCAGGCGAATGCGGAGCTTCAGAATCGTCGCCAATGCGGTGAACATCACGATGCCGATGAAGTAAGCGAGCGAAGTCGGAAAATGCTCCATGTTGTGATGTCGCCAATCGCTGAGCGCCCCCATCAGCGCGACACTTGCCATCACCGCCGTCAGGCCGGCTGCCGCCGATCGGTAAGTGATCGCGATTCGGCCCGGAGCACCACGCCACGGCCATCCCGCGCGCAGCAATTTGAGAGGCGTGTCGTATGCCTGGCGAAAGCACGCGCCCCAAAACATGATGCCGAGATGATATGGCATGGTCTTGTATTCGCTGGACATACCGGCCGGAGCGAGTTTCAATCCGACGATCATTACGAACAGCCCTGTCAATCCGATACTGACAACACACAGACAGAACATCCGGTGAAGTACGCCGCTCCAGAACAGGACCAGACACAGCCCGTAAAAAACCAGTTCTGTCTCCAGCGTCCAACCATGCGGCAATATCAGGCTCTCTCCGAATGCGGCGGGCATCATGGTCACGTTCGCGACGATTCCATCGACATCCATCTTTTTATCGAACAGATACCAATGGACAAAATATCCCAAAGGCAGCGCCAACCAGTAAGCCGGGTATAGCCGGAAGAATCTTCGAACGAGAAACCGCTTCGTTCCCGCACCAACCTCCCCGTGCAGGCTGCTTGGAATCAGCATGCCGCTGATCGCGAAAAACACCACCACGCCAACACGCCCGAAGTTCATGGAGCGCTGCAGCGTGTCGAGCATGTATTGCGAGCCCGCCAGCGGAGCGAATCGCTCGGCATAGTGCGTCCATATGACGAGTATCACCGCAACCGCGCGCATGGCATCGACATGGTGAAATCGCTTCGAATCGTTCGAGTGGGACATGGCTGAAATAGTAAAAACCGGGGTGTCTCGTCACGACTTTCCGGCGTTGCGATCGAAGTCGAATCCATCGCCCGTACGTTCGCGACGCGACATCCACGCTCGACGCATCGACCGAAACGGTTCCGGTCGTCGACATCGCCTTCGTTCCGCGCGACGACCCAGGCGCATGCCGCCTCAGCTCGCGCCGGAATGCTTCCGGTCGATCACGTACCACCAGGCCAGCGCGGCCAACGCATAGAAAGCCGTGCGCGAACCGAACATCATCCAGTAATCGCCTTGCTGAACGGCAAAGGTCGCATACGAAAAGACCTTCGCCATCAGCCACAACATCACAACCCCGCCACGCATCGTGACCAGGATCTGCAACGCGGCCAGCGCGCCGTACACGACGCCGGTCATCGCGACGAAGGCCGCCCCCCCGGCATAACCAAACCAATACACCGGCACCGCCATGTTTCCCATCGTGAACGTGACGTCGTCGAAGATGTAGGCCTTGAGGAGCTGAGGCTCCATATACGAAACCATCAAGTCACGCAAACCACTCGGTTGGGAATCGTCGAAAAAGGTCGGCATCGTCCAGGAAGCGAGAGAGTTCACGAAACGCCAAAAAGCAGCCGCGCCACCCAGCGCCGGCGCCGCGAACATGCGCGCATCACCGTCCACCACGTACCACGGCTGCCCCTGCAGCAGAAAGCGCGACGAGATCACATCGGCCACTTCCAGCCCCTGCCCCCGGTAGGCGTAAATGATGGAAACGGTGCCGAGCAACAACGCCAGTCCCGCACCGATACCCAGATAACGCACGACCGGTTTGCCGTTCATCGCATGAATCGCGATGAACGGCGCCAGCGAGCACAGGCCGATATGCAGCACCGCCATGAACTGCTCCCCATGCAGCACGTTGAGCCCGAGATCGACCGCCATCGTGACGATCGCCAACCACCGGATGCGTTTATTGGAACTGGTGGCGATGGTGCCCAGCAAAAAACCCATGAAGGTCTGATTGTTCAGGAACAGATTGAACATCGCGCCGTTCGACGCGTCGTTGCGCAACGCATACCGGTTGATGCCGGTAAACAGCGAGAATCCCGACGTCAACCCCGCCAGCACACCGGTCACGATGATCGCGGCCGCAAGTGCGAACCCCATCGCCACGCTGACAGGTTGCAATGCAATCCGCGCCCTGATCGACTTGTGCGACGGGCGCTCATCCAGGAACCGGTCGAATGCAACGAGCGCACAGACGACAAAAACCAGATAGAACGAAAGGAGTCGGCTGAAAGCGCCGGTCGCCTCACCCGAGATATCGGTTTCCCGCAGGTATCCACCGTCCTCCAGTCCCACGCCGGCAAGAAATGCGGTCAGCCCGATCGCAAGCACATAGAGCACCGTCACGGCAAACACCGGACGATACTTGACCAGGACGACGAGCCCCGATGTTGCCAACAACAACGTGCATGTGGCGCTCTCCGCTTTCATTCCGAGCGCCGGCATCATCGCGTTGATCACAAATGCAAGCGCGAGTAGCGTCGATATCGTCACCCCGGTTGCGGATATGGGGCCGGTGTCCGGTATCGCTCGCGTAGTCTTATCTATCATGCTGCAACCCGAAATTCGTTCCACCGGCGGCACCCCGGTCGAGCCTGCGCACGCGCCGGCCGCCGCATGATTGCGCCCTTGCGCGAACCTGCGCCGGTGCCCCAACGTGCATCGCGCTTGTGACGGGCGCGCTGAAACATCCCGCCATATCGCTTGTTTCCGTCATGAACCAGTGAATCGACTCGTGCAAGCGACATCAGGCAACATTTCTCAGCAGTCCCTTTCTTACCCGCTCCCATGCCCTGAACAGAAATGCATTGGGTACGACGTCGCCCGGCTCTATCCGCGACTTGACTGCTTTCGTATGTCGACGGACGTTCGCGTAATGGCTCCACTGCAACGGTGAAGGCTGAAAGCCGTTGAATACCAGCCCGTCTACCTTCACGCCGACCCGATTCAAATTCCGGATCGCATCCACCACGCCGGCGTAGCTGACCGAACCTTGTCGCGCCACCATCAACGTGACGTCCATGAGCCTCGACAACATCGCGACGTTCGCCGCCGGGCGCGCCGACGGCGCATCCACGACGACCACGTCGTATTCGCTTCGCCATGCGGTGATCAACGGCTCGAGCCGTTTCGTTTCGAACAGGTGTCGCCACGGCTCGACACGTTTTCCGGCAGGCAGCACATCGAAATTTTCACGGATGTGAACGATCGCCTTCCCGAGTTCCAGCGAACCGGTCACGACATCCGACAATCCTTTCTGGTACTTCACCGCCACGTGTCGATCTCCGCCCGATTCGTCCGCATCGGTGCGCACAAGCAAGGTTTTGAGACCGCTTTCCGATAAGAGGTAGGCGAGATTGGCGGAGATCAGCGACCTGCCCTGCGCCGGCTCCGGCGACGTGATCAGAACGACCCTTGATTTCCCCTGCTCAGCACTCGGCCCGTAACGCAGCAACAGAGCCAGATTGTCCAGCGCTTCGGTCAGCGGCGTATCCGGATACTCCCTGGCAGCAATGAACGCTGCCCGGTCGTTCAGGTCGGCCTCGACCTGATGTGGCGAGACCGGGAGAATGCCCAGCACCGGGACGCCGGCCACTTGCTCCAATTGCTCCGGATTCCGGACGCGCTGGAAAAACAGCGCGCAGCCTTGTGCCGCAGCAACGCCCAATATCAATCCGATCGCCGCACCCAGCACGATGACGAGCAGGCGCTTCGGCTGAACCGGTTTGTCGCTGACATCGGCCTTGTCGATGACGGACGCATTGCCGACCGTGCCCGCCTTGGCAATTTGCAGCTGCTGCGCGTTGTTCATCAAGCCGATATAGAGCTGGTTATTGACATCGACGTCGCGTGACAGACGCAAATAGGTCTGCTGCTGCGACGGCAAGCGCGCAACCCTGCTTTTCAATTCCGCCGACTGTTGATCGAGCGTCTTCAGCTTGCTGGCTACCGCGGTGAGCTGAGGCTGTCCGGCGACATACTTCGACGCCAGATCCTGATACTCGAGCTTGGCTTCGAGCCGTGACTTTTCGACCAAGGCCAACTGGTCGATAAGCAGTTGCACATCACCTTGCGCATCGATCGACCCCTGCGCATTGCGAAACTCGTTCAACGCATGTTCAGCCTGCTCCAGTCGCTTCTTCACCAGCGGCAATTGCGTGTCGAGAAACGTCAGACTGTGTTCGGCGTCCTCCGAGCGTCGCTTCGCCTTGGCATCCAGATAGGCGGCGGCAATGGCGTTGAGCAGCCGCGCGGCAAACACCGGGTCGGGGTCCTCGAAACTCAGTTGCATGATGCCCGACTGGCGTTTCGTTTCCGCGCCGTTCAGTTTTTTCAGGACCGCCTCGAGTCGCACCGGCGTGGCGACACGGCGCACGCGGAATTCCGTACCGACACGTGCCACGATGCGCGATATCTCTACCCGATATCCGTTGGCTTCGCTCGGTTGGCCGACTTTCCCGGTCAACACCTCTTGATCATTGCTGTCCTTCAACAGGAAGCGATTGCCGTCGAGATAGTCGAGCTCCAGTTTCTTGCCGAGCTGCGCATCCGGAACGTCGAATTTGGTGAACTCGATCCTCTCGCCGCCCCACGCCCAGAACGGCGTATTGAACCACGGCTCGACGAGGCCATTGCGATCCTTCGGCAATATCGAACCGAGTAAACCGCCAACGAGCGGAATCGTATTCCGGACCGACACATCCACCTGCGCGACGGTAGCGTCAATGGCCTGGGTGACGACCGCGCGCGAGCGCGCGATATCGATCTCGCCGACTACGGCCGAGTTCTCGATATCCAGCGCGTTCGAAATTTCGGATAGCGAACCGAGCGCACTGTGCTTGTTTTCCTGGACCTGGATCAACGTATCCACGGAGTACACCGGTGTTGCCGCAATGGCATACACGAGCGCCAGCAGCAAACATCCCAGGAAAACGGCCAGGAAAACACGCCCGTGATCGAACACGTTTTCCAGCAACTGGACCAGCGTGAAGTCAACCCCGTTGCGAGAAACACTTCCCGGCCGGTCTCGGGATTGCTTCGATGAAGGCCTATCCAATGTCATGCATACGCTCCCAAATTGCCATTCTGACGGGCATCCTGTCACCGTGCGTGCTATTGATCACGCATGTCGCGCCAGTCGATCCGGGTCATTCTCTCGGCACATCATGCGAGGCACTTGTCTGCGTCCGACCGCCTGCATGCACGACCGCACCGCCGAGTCCCGAACAGAAACAAATGCCCTTGCCTGTTCAGGTCACTATGCGATAAATGCGTGGTTTTCTGAGTGCGATTCCTTACATTAAGAAGCTCCGAGTAAGCGAACCTCCGGGTTGCCACCCCGTCTCGTACGACGTCGAGGAGCGGTTCGACACAACGTGCCCGGCCTCCCTGAACTCATTCGCTCGACAAGGTTTGGCCCTGTTTTTGGCCCACGTCAGCCACGCATCTCGAGCGGCCAATATGTCCTGCCATCCGCGGCTTGGTGAACTAACGCACATCCTTTTTTCCGTGGTTCATCCAACATGATCCATGCGGGAATCAATCTCGGGTCGGCCGGCTCACCCGACAGCATGCGATGACGTCGAGGCGTCCGACAGTCGGTTGATCGGGACGGCCAGCATATGGGCAGGGGGATGAACGCCCGCCATGTCTGTCGCCGGCGGCCCGGAAAACGGCGAGTATCCACGCATGTGCGTCGCATCAATGTTTCTCGTTTAACCATGCTGAATGACGACATGAGCAACCACCAACGATTCGACACGTCAGTGCCGGACCAGAACAACCCGACAGGACGCCGAATGCGCGCTGCCCTTTACCTGGCGATTTCCGCCCTGCTTTCCGCCTGTGCCTTTGCGCCGGGCCAGCACATGGCATCCTCGCCTGCATTGCCGGTCACGACTGACGAGAACGGTGACGTGACCAGCGACATGAAGGTTCCGGTCAAGCAGATCGACCTGACGCTGATCGGGCTGATTCGTGCGCAGCAGAAGAGCCACTCCGCGTTGCCCGTTCCGGACAATCTGCTCGGCAAGCCGAGCAGCTACAAGCTCGGTCCTGGCGACGTATTGCAGATCACCGTGTGGGATCACCCCGAATTCGCTACCGCCGCCGGCCAGCCGACGCCGAACACCAAGTCCTCCGACGCCGCGCCTGGTTTCGTGATCGATGGCGACGGTAACGTGCAGTTTCCATACATGACGCGACCGATCCACGTGGCAGGAAAAACTGCGGCGCAGGTTCAGCGGGAAGTCAGTGCCGAGCTCAGGAAGGTATTCGTGAAGCCACAGGTGACCGTTCGCGTGGCGTCGTTCCGCGCGGAGCAGGTGTATGTGGATGGTGAAGTGCGCGCACCCGGTTCGCAGGCGATCAACGACATTCCGATGACCCTCGTCGAAGCGGTCAATCGTGCCGGCGGCTTTGCACCGACCGCGGATCAAAGTCGTGTAACGATTACGCGCAATGGAACGACGTATCCGGTGAATGTCGCGCGGATGATGCAAACGGGCAAAAACCCCGCCGCCATCATGCTGCAGCCAGGCGACCTGCTCCACGTGAGTGCACGCGAAGACAACCCCGTCTACGTGATGGGTGAGGTGAACAAACCGCTGGCCGTGCCGCCGCAACGTGACGGTTCGCTCACGCTGAACGAAGCACTCGCACAGGCAGGCCAACTGAACCAGCAGACGTCGAATGCCAAACAGGTCTTCGTACTGCGCAAGGCAGACGACAGCGATCCCGTGGTCTATCGACTCGACATGAAGTCGCCGGTTTCGATGCTGCTCGCGAACCAGTTCCCGCTCGCGTCGAAGGACATCGTCTATGTCGACAATACCGGGCTCGTCCGGGCCAGCCGCGTGTTGAATCTGCTGCTGCCGGCGATCAGCGCGGGTTTGACGGGCGCACTGATCACCAAGTGAGTCCGCGTGTCGGCCTCGGGCAAGCCGGCGTGCGAGCCGGACCTACACCACCCGGTGATGCACGCCGCTTCATTCATCCGGGCGGGAATACGCCGCGACCTCGCGTGAGCGACACGATGCGTGTCGCCATACGATGCACGATCAACGAGACGACTCCCCGCCCGGACTTTCAGCGCCCGAACGGCGTGACGTACGCGGGTGGCCGCTACGTTCTCAATAGGCCATCACGCCCTCGGATTGCTAACCACCACACCACTTGTTCAGCGTCGCGTCGAACGTAAAGGTCAGGACCTGCCCGCTCGCCATGACGACGTTTCCCCCCGTCGTCGTCTGGATGTTCGCGTTGTTCGCGATCGTGCAGTTGCCGTTGGTCGCGATGATCCTGACCGACTGGCCGTCGATCCCGCCGACCAGGTTGGTCAGCATCGTCGGCGACGCATAGTTCGCCGTCAGTTTGCTGATGCCGGTCACGCCGGGCGTCGAACTGGTGCCGACGAAGCCGTTGGACCAAACCGCCAGCGCATTGCCCGCGCTGTCGGCCGTCGGCACCCCGTAGCTGTAACGGACCAGCCCGGTCGCATTTTCGACGTGGAATTGCCACGGCCACATCTGCAGCAGGCGCCCGCTGGCCCACGCGCTGTTGACGGCGCGTCCGTAGCGGTCCTCGGGAATATATTTGTAGCGCCCGGAAACCCCGTTGCCTTGCGACGCATCGACACATATCTTCGAAAAGTATTCGCCGGCAGGAATGTACGCCGTACTGGATGAAGACGGCGTAAACGTATAGGTGTCGGTTCCGGCCGTGACGCTTCCGGAACGCGCGATCGTGCCCGTGATGCCGAAAATGGTCGCCAGCGTCGTGTCGCCGGTCCCGTTGACTGCATTCACCGGCATGAAGATCGACAGGTTCGGCGTCGTACCGAACGACCAGCCCGGAATCGCGACGGCGCCCGTCCCCGTCAACACCAGCGCCGAGGTGACCTGCTGAAACACGCTGTCGGTCTCGCAATCGATTCTCAGGTTGTACGGACTCTCGGTGGAAATGAATACCGCCTCGGCGCATCCGAAATAATTCCTGAACCTGATCGTGTTGTAGCCGATGTTCCCGATCGTCACCCCCTTCACCGTCTTCGGAAATGCGAAGGTAAATTCATTGTCCGTGGGATAGACATTGAAATTCGGGTTCGGCAGAATCTCCGCCGCGTAGTCGTTACGTGCGCTCAATGGGAAGTTGATGTCGAACAGGCAGTTGGTGACTTGCCCGATGACGCTGAACATCCGCCCGCCGCTCAGCCCCATCGTGGTCATCCGGTCGTGCAGCACGATGTTTCTCGCTTGGATTCCGTACAGCGAAACACCGGTATTCGACGTGCGCCGGTCCTGCACGGCCAGTGCGGTACCGTAACTGAAGATGATGTCGATATTGTTCAGGTTGAACAGGTTCGATGAATCGGACGTAGGGGCAGCCGGGCTGTCATCGAGGTAGATGCCGAAACTGGGCGTATTCGTCGACAGGTCGCCGCAGTGTCTGATCTTCATCGTGTTCAGATTGACTTCGCGCACGGTGGCGCGTGCTTGCGTCGATCCGCTGCCGGTGTCCATCCACAGCACGCCGCCGCCGCGAAAATACAGACAGTTCACGTGAGCGACGTCGAGCCAGTCCACGTTGCCCTGCAACACCAGCCCATGTTGCAGCGATGCGCATGCGCGATTGCCCTGAAGGGTAAAGTCGCGCAGGACGCACCCGGCGAGGACGGCCATGTTGGACGTCCATGACACGTTGCCGGTTTGCGGCAAATCCGTCGCTTCATTGTTGAAGCCCGCGTTCAATACCGTCAGGCATTGGCCGCTGACCCCCGCGCCGAACTGGATGATCGAGGTGCGGGCCGAATGCCCGAACACGGCGATCGGCTTCGTGATCGGGGGAAGCGCGAGGCTGGAATAGTAGACCCCGGCAGGCAGGTCGCCTTTGACGGGCCAGATGGTCATCAGGTAGTTCAACCAGGCCGTCAGGGCCGGGCCGTCGTCACTGCCATAGACCACATTCGCCCCTGTCGACGACGCATTGGCCGCTTTCGCGAGCGTGACCTGCGTTGCGCTGACGAACGCCGCGATCGTGGTGGAAACGACCAGCGTTGCAACGCCGCTGGCGTTCGTCGTCGCAATGTCGATACGCTTGCCGATGTCCGCCGCGGTGAACGCCGCCGAGGCCGACGAAAACGCGGTGGACCCCGATGTCGTGACGCCATCGTTGACGATCCTGGTGTTCCCCTTCGCACCAAAATATTTGGCGCTGACCGGCAGATTGGCCGGAAGCGCTGCCGGTAAATCCATCCATACCTGGGTGGTACCTGCGGCAAGATTGACGACCGCACCGCCATTGCTCGACGCCAGCACGGTGGTGCGCGACAGCGTGTTCGCGCTGGCGTTGTATGTGCCGATGCCGATCTCCCAGCTCCCGCTCGGGACACCGGTACCCGTTACGGCTTGCAGCCCGTAATAGAACGTATCGGCATTGGCGCACACGGACGAAAATGTGCGGAATCCCGTCATTGCACCGGCAAGGGACAACGCCCCCGTACCTGTGGACGTGGTCGTTTCCTGAACGCGATCCTTGAGCTGGAATGCCATACCGATCCTGAGAGTGTGGTTGACAGATTCGTTTGATACCTGCTGGTCGCCTGAATGCCGGAACGGCGCCGTGCGTTACTGGCCCAGCCGCGGAATCATCGTGACAGCGGGCGCAACGCTATAGGTGACCGTCATCGCGTCGCCGGGCTTGAGATCGATCATCCCGTTCGTCAGTCCGCACGCATAGGCAGCCTGCCCGTTTCGGGACACGCCGATCGACGACACGGTGCCTCCGGCGACCGACAGGCTGACCGCGCTCGGGTAGGTGTTCGCGAACGTCCATGGCGAAGCCCCCACCGCCTGCACAACCGGCGTCAGTTGCACACCGAAGCCGACGAAACCGTTTTGCGCGATGTTGTCTTCGCTCCACGACGTGCAGGCCCATGAGCTCGACGAGATCAGCGCATCGATCGCGCGTGGATAGTTGACCGGCTGGGCCATGTAGTTTCCGCGCAACTTGAGCGATGCGCCGGCCGCGAGCGCGCCGACCGTGACGAGGCGGGCGAAGCCGTTGCAGCAGCCGATGTTTTCACCGGTATTGCCGCTGACTTCGGTGAACGACGTACAGGATCCGTCCACGTAGATTGCGTCCTTTGCAATGCCGGAGAATTGATTCTTCGAGACGATGCACCCTCGCGTGTTGTACAGCGCGATGCCGGAAACGGCGCTCAGTCCGCCAGTGCCGGTGAACGTGATCGATGTGCCGCTGGCGATTCCGCTGCCCGTGACATTGTTCGACAGCGTCACGGTCGGACCATTTCCGTTACCGGAAACCGACGTCACGTACGTGCCGACCGGGATATTCGTTGCGGTGACACCTTGTCCCACCGCGCAGCCGCGTGCCGACGGATACGGCGTGAACGTCAGCGTGTTGGTTCCCGCCGCGGCAGCAGCCGATGTCGTGATCGTTTGGGACGTCATGCAAACCATCGGGGTAAAGACGATCGAAGCACCGCTCGCCACGGTGCCGGTCGTCGCCTTGCTCAGCGTGACCACACTCCCCGTCACGCCGGTCACGAAGGTGCCGGCCGCGATGTTGGTCCCGCTGACGCCCTGTCCGATCGACACGCCTGTCGTTTCGTCTCCGGGCGCGCCGAAACCGTAGTTGTCGTTGTAGGGCACCCCCGTCGTCGTGGCAAACGTCAACGATGTCGCGCCGCTCGCGGCCGACGCGGTAGTCTTGATCGTCGCGCCGAACAACCCGACCCCGGCGAAGATCACGGTTCCGCCGCTCGGCACTGTCGCATTCTGCTCGAGCGTGACCGTCGACGCGCCCGCCGCCATGACCGTACCGATCGGCACGCTGGTCGACCCGTTGAAATACCAGGCCGCCATGCCGACCGCGACACCCGGGGTATTGGCAAAGTTCAGCGTCGCGGCGCCCGACGTCGCGGCGATCGTCGTCAACGGGAATCCGTTCTTGTTGTTCGGATCCCATGCATTGGTGATCGTGTTCTGCGAGATGTTGACGTGGATGTTGCTTCCGCTCGGCTGCCACAGCCCGATCGGCGACCCCGCTGCATTCTTGATCGTGTTGTTGACGATCGTGATGTTCGAATTGTTGAAGCCTGCCGTCGCGGTCACGACCAATGCGCCATAGCCGAGCGGTCCATTGGGCGCATTGACTATCGCGCCGATGTTGGATTGAACGCCGCACGTATCCAGGAGGTTGTTCGCGACCGTCACATTGTCGTTGCCGTACGACTGATACACGCTCGTCAGTTCCGACGCGACATAAATACCGGCCGCCATCGGGTTGTAGATCTGGTTGTCGGCCACGGTGATGTCCTGAGCCCCGACGATCGCGATGCCGCGTGCGTATTTGGTGCCTACCACCCGGTTATTGGCGATCGTGATCCGGCGAGGCCGGACGCCCTCATTGAAGTAACCGACCACCGCGAATGCGTCGTCGCCGCCGTTGATCACTTCATTGTTCGTAATCGTGATATCCGCGCTGGCCTTGGTTACATGAATGCCGTCATGCCAGATGTCGAGCAGCGTATTGCCGAACACCTTGCCGTTGACGCAACTGCGCATCAGCGCGCCGCCACCGGCCGCATTGTTGAACTTGCACCCCGAGATTTCGAACTGGCTGCAGTCCCGCAAGTTGATCGAGCCGGCGTTCTCGTCCGGGTAATACGCGGTCGCATTCGCTGAAAAGAATTGCAGATTGCGGATGTTGAAATGACTGGCGCCGCTCCAGTAAATCGCCGAATTCTGGCCTTGCGATGTCGTGCATTGCAGAATCGAGTCCCACCCTGCGCCGACGATCGACGCCGCTGCCTTCAGCGTATTGCCGTACAGGTAAGTCCCCGGCGGGAAATACAGCGGAATCCCCGCGTTGAGCGCCACCTGAAGCGCCGCCGTGTCGTCGGTCACGCCGTCACCCTTGACGCCGAACCGCCTCACGCTCATCGGAAGATCGACCAGTTCCTGCAGAAGCGGGCGGGCCGTGAGGCCGGCCGAGGTACCCACAACGTATGTAGCCGGAAATTCTGCTGTCATTCAAACGCTCCATATCGTCGCAATTCAATCGCGATCCAAACAAGTCGGCAATCAACGGGAATGAGCGCGCACGGTCGTTCATACACGCCCGCGCCAGAATAGAAGCGGCGAATTCGACGCACAGTGCGTGAAATGACCCAAGTCTCCGTTCGATGCGCATGCAACGAATCGATCTGCGCCCCGCCGACTTACCCGCAAAACCGCTTTCCGCCCAGTACTTCTTACCCGATCACACAGCCTCGATCGGGAACGATGACCGCCTCCTCACGCCACCTCGCGTGACTACGAAATAAAGATCGCACGTATCGGTAGAAACACCGATGCTGTAGTCAAACTACATTCATACCATTAGTCGCAGCAGAGAATCGCTACATCCGATTCGACAATGCCGGGCGGCCTGCGCGTCGCCGCCCGCATTGACCGGTCGAGCCCAACCGGCCGTAACGATTCCCCGCCTGGCCTGGCATGCCGACGCGCAACCACCCTGCATCGCCAGCCGAATGCGTCCGGTGCGAATCCACCGGACGTGCGCAGCTCCAGACATCATCCGAACAACCGGCAATACGATCATGGAGAGCAACATGCGGGACACCCTCTGGCCGGCCGTCGTGCTGGCAGCGACCCTCTGCACCACCGCCTACGCCGGCGACGCCGATTTCAATGCGCAGGGCGACGCCACCGACGCGTTCGCATCGGTGGCCGCGCAACGGCGCGCCGATCTGCTCGTGCGCAAGATGACGCTCGACGAGAAACTCCAGTTCATTCATTCGCAATACGAAATGTCGAAGGTGCCGGGCGGCGGCGCCGGGTACATCCAGGGCGTGCCGCGGCTCGGCATTCCCGATCTGAACATGGTCGATTCGGCCACCGGCTCCGGCAGCACGTCGCAGGCCAGCACGACGTTCCCGGCGACGATCGCGGTTGCCGCCAGCTGGGATCGGCGGCTGTCGTACGACTTCGGCAAGCAGGTCGCGATCCAGTTGCGCGCGCAAGGATTCGGCATGGGGCTCGGCGGCGGCACCAATCTCGCGCGCGAGCCGCGCGGCGGCCGCCTGTTCGAGTATCTCGGCGAGGATCCGTTGCTCGCCGGCGATCTGCTCGCCGAACGCACGCTCGCCACGCAGCGGCAGAAAGTCATTGCGACGATCAAGCACTACGCGGGCAACGAGCAGGAGCACGGCCGGATGGGCGGCAATACGCAGATCGACGAACGCACGCTGCGCGAGCTGTACCTGCTGCCGTTCGAGATCGCCGCGAAGCGCGGCCGGCCCGGCAGCGTGATGTGCAGCTACAACCGCCTGAACGGCGCCTATGCGTGCGAGAACCCTCACCTGCTGAACGACGTGCTGAAGAACGAATGGGGCTTCCAGGGCCAGGTGCAGTCCGACTGGGGCGCCACGCACAGCACCGCCGCCGCGATCAACGCCGGGCTCGACGAGGAAGAAGACGTCGGGCCGAGCGTGTACCTGACGCCGGCAGCCGTCAAGCAGGCGATCGCGAACGGCTCGGTGTCGACCGCGCGCCTCGACGACATGGTGCGCCGCAAGCTCGCGGTGATGATCCGCGTCGGCGTGATGGACGATCCGGCCAAAGGCGGCGGCACGATCGATTTCGCGGCCGGCAACCGGTTCGCGCAGGCGGCTTCCGAGCAGTCGATCGTGCTGCTGAAGAACGACGGCAACCAGTTGCCGCTCGTCGCGTCGGCGCTGTCGCGTATCGCCGTGATCGGCGGCCATGCGGATGCGGCCGTGCTGTCCGGCGGCGGCTCGGGCAACACGCGCGATCCCGTAACGGGTTCGTTCGCAGGCTGCGGCGGCCTGACGTTCGGGTCGTCGACCGGGTGCAGCTGGTGGCGCAATCCGTGGCTCAAGGTCGACGTGCCGATCGTCGCGGCGATCCGCGCGCTGGCGCCGGCCGCGCAGGTCACGTATGCGGGCAACAGCGACCAGCAGTCGCCGTTCCGCGCGTACACGCAGCAGGAGATCGACCAGGCCGCAGCGCTCGCCGGCCGCTCGGACGTCGCGATCGTCGTGGTCGCGCAGCCGGCTGGCGAGGATTTCGGCGACCTGCAAAGCCTGAGCCTCGCGAACCCGTCGAACCAGGATGCGCTCGTCGAAGCCGTCGCGCGTGCGAATCCGCATACGATCGTCGTCGTCCAGAGCGGCAATCCGGTACTGATGCCGTGGAAGGACAACGTGTCGGCCATCGTCGAGGCATGGTATCCGGGCGAAGCCGGCGGCAAGGCGATCGCGAACGTGCTGTTCGGCGCGGTCAACCCGTCCGGCAAGCTGCCCGTGACCTTCCCGGCGCGCGATCAGGATTCGCCGACGTGGGGGCAAAACGGCGCGTTCGAGACCGACCCGGTGTACGCGGAAAAGCTGAACATGGGCTACCGCTGGTATGACGCGCGCAACATCAAGCCGATGTTCGAGTTCGGCTACGGCCTGTCGTATACGCACTTCGCGTATTCGGGACTGTCGGTGTCGAAGCAATGGGATGGCTCGCTGAGCGTCGCGTTTACCGTGCGCAACGACGGGCGCGTGGCCGGCGCGGAAATACCGCAGGTCTATCTCGGCGTGCCGTACAAGGACGAGCCGCCCAAGCGGCTGGTCGGCTGGGAGAAGATCCGGCTGAATCCGGGCGAGGCACGGCGTGTGCACATAACCGTGTCGCCGCGGATGCAAAGCGTCTGGGATACGTCGCGCAACGGCTGGCGGGTCGTGTCGGGCGGAACCGTGTATGTCGGCGCGTCGTCGCGCGATATCCGCTTGCAAAGCCACTGAGCGAGCGACGAAGAAGCGGCCGGGGGCGCCGTGCATCGCATGCGCGGCGCCCCCGCATCAACCGTCTCTGCACTGCAACGCGTTACCTGAACAGCAGCGCCAGCACCGTCGCGAGCGCCGCGATCGCGACGATGCCCGCCACCACGCCCGCCAGATGCGCGGCAATCACCACCCCTGCCGGCAGTCGCGACGCGATGCCGGCCATCACGCGCCGCCCGCTTCCAGCGTGTCGAGCAACGGTCTCGCCAGATGCAGGACCTGGTACATCGTGCCCGCGCCGCCGTCGTCCGGTTCATGTTCGGTCACGAGCGCACGCGTCAGCCGCCAGCGCAGCGGATCGAGACTGACGGCCGCCGCGACCACGCCCGGCCGTGCCGCCGCTTCGCGATTGCGTGCGATCTCTCGCGCCAGGACCGCATCGAGATCGGCGTCCGCCGGAATCTCGATCGTCTCCAGACGCGCGAAACGTCCCGTCGACGCACTGCCCTTGCGCGCGTCGAGCGCAATCTGCGTGTCGATCGGCGCGCGGCCGAAGCTGTCCGTGACGACCCGATAGCGGCCGTCCGTCACGAACCGCGCGAACGCCTGCTCGTTGCGCCACAGGTAAAACGACGCGTAGCCGTTTTCCGTCGCGCCATGGCGGCCGGCCTCACGCAGCAGGAAGCCCTTGAACAGCAGGTCGGGCGTGTCGTCCCATAGCCGGCCGCGCTCGCGCACGCGATCGCGGATGATGTCGAGATCGTAGTCCGCCGGCAGGCGGTGCACGTAGTACGCGGTCAACATGATCGACTCCTGGCGAAAGAAACGGACGGCATTCCGGACGGCATGAACGCAGCGTAGAAGACCTTGAATCATTTGAAAAGGAGATGGCAGAATATTTCAATGATTCGATTCTGAAATGGACGAGGGTGTGATGAAAACGCTCGACATCGAAGCCGTGCAGGCATTCGTGCTGACCGCCGACCTCAAGAGCTTCACGCGGGCCGCGGAAGTGCTGGACACGACGCAGTCCGCGGTGAGCCTGAAGATCAAGCGGCTGGAAGACGGGCTCGGCCGCCGCCTGCTGGAACGCACGCCGCGGCAGGTTCGCCTGTCGGCCGACGGCACCGCGTTCCTGGAGCCGGCGCGCGAACTGGTGGCCGCTCACCACGGAGCAATCAGCGCGTTCGGCACGAGCCAGCGGCGGCTGGTGATCGGTGTCAGCCACCATGTCGTCGGCGCCGACCTGCCGATGCTGCTGCGGCGGATGAGCGAAGCGGAGCCGGCGCTCGTGCTGGAGATTCGCGTCGCCGCATCGCGCGACGTGCTCGACGCGTTCGACCGCGGCCAGCTCGACGCGGCCGTCGCGCTGCAACACGACAGCCGGCGGCTCGACGGCGAAACCATCCTGTCGGAGTCGTTCGGCTGGATGGCGGCGGCCGATTTCGAGTACCGTCCGCCGCAACCGCTGCGGCTCGCGACGCAGGCCGAACCGTGCAGCGTGCGCCGCATGGCGGTCGACGCGCTGGATCAGGCCGGGGTCGCGTGGACGGAGGTCTTTGTCGGCGGCGGCGTGGCGACGATCGGCGCGGCGGTGTCCGCGGGGCTGGCCGTCGCGGCGCTCGGGCATCGCGTGGCGCCCGCCGGCACCGTGGACGTGGGGATGCGTTACGGGCTGCCGCCGTTGCCGACGCGCGACGTGGTGCTCTACTCGAGCCTGACCGATGCGCGCGCCCGGCAGGCGCTACGCACGCTGGGCGCGGCGCTCCGGTCGTCGGTCGGCGTGCGCTGATGCGATGCCTGCCCTGCATGGTCTTCGGTGACGAATCCCGTACCGGCCAACGCGTCCATCGACGCCGCGTATGCCTGGCACGGTAAAATCGTGCCTTCGCCCTCCGTTCATGCAGACGATATCCATCCGTCCGCGGGCCAACGCCAAAAGCATCGACACATCATCATCGCCTTGATTTCCCACCATTTTCCGCGTCGCGACGCATGAGTTACTCGCTCGCCACCACCTACATCCGCGAACTCGAAATCCGCAAGAGCCGTTTCATCGCGTACGCGGTTCCCGTCGAGGATCGCGATGCCGCGATGCAGGTACTGCAACGCCTGCGCGACGAACATCCGGCGGCCACCCACGTGTGCTGGGCGCTGCTGGCGGGCGGCCAGTCGGGTATGTCGGACGACGGCGAGCCGTCGGGCACGGCGGGCCGGCCGATCCTCGAAGTGCTGCGCCATCACGACCTCGACGGCGTGCTCGGCGCGGTCGTGCGTTACTACGGCGGCGTGAAACTCGGCGCGGGCGGGCTGGTGCGTGCGTACACGGATGCGATCGCGTCGGCGCTGCTCGATGCCGAGCGCGTCGAGCGCATTCGGTACACGCGGCTCGCGATCGAGATCGGCTACCCGGAAGAGGCGCGCGTGCGCCGCTGGATCGAACAGGCGGGTTACGCGCTGGTGGACAGCGCGTACGGAATGACGGTGAAGCTCGTGATCAAGCTGCCCGAAACCGCCGAAGCCGCGGCAAGAGTCGAACTGTTCGACCTGACGCAGGGGCGCTCGGGCTTTCCGGAGATGTGAGCCGCTGCGGCGACAAGCCCGCGCGGCGCACGCTCCACTTTTTACAAGGTCTCTCAGGTTCCGGCTACCGCCTGGGACCCTCGGCGCGACTGGTTTTTCCTCAGTGCGCCGGAATCGCACCGTTTCAACGGTGTCGACGCATATCGGCGCGAACATGACGGTACGCTTTCGCGACCGTCAATCCGACATCTTGAAAGACTGTCAAACCTGTCGCACCGCATCGCCCGCCATCGACCGGAACGCCTCAAAAAAACGCGCCGCATCATGCGGCGCGCTTCGTCACATCGCGTGTCGACCGGCTCGAACGGTCAATAAACGTCCGGCACGATCATGTTGTCCGGCACCGGCCGGCGAATGTAATCCTCGTGATGTTCGCGCTGCGGCAGATCGATCGTCGGACGCGGCACCTCGTGATACGGCACCTGGCCGAGCAGATGGTGAATGCAGTTCAGCCGCGCGCGCTTCTTGTCGACCGCCTGCACGACCCACCACGGCGCCTCGGGAATATGCGTGCGCTGCAGCATCTCTTCCTTCGCGGCCGTATAAGCCTCCCAGCGGCGGCGGCTTTCGAGATCCATCGGGCTCAGCTTCCACTGCTTCAGCGGATCCTCGATGCGGCTCTGGAAGCGCAGTTCCTGCTCGTGATCGGTGATCGAGAACCAGTACTTGACGATCTGGATCCCGCTGCGCACCAGCATCTTCTCGAACTCGGGCACCGACCGGAAAAATTCCTCGTACTCGTCGTCGGTGCAGAAATTCATCACGCGCTCGACGCCCGCGCGGTTGTACCAGCTGCGGTCGAACAGCACGATCTCGCCGCCCGCCGGCAGATGCGCGACATAGCGCTGGAAGTACCACTGCGTACGCTCGCGGTTGTTCGGCGCGGGCAGCGCGGCGACCCGGCACACGCGCGGGTTCAGGCGCTGCGTGATGCGCTTGATCGCACCGCCCTTGCCGGCCGCGTCGCGCCCTTCGAAAATGACGACGAGCCGATGCCCGGTGTGCACGACCCAGTCCTGCAGCTTCACGAGCTCGCCCTGCAAGCGGAACAGCTCGCGGAAATATTCCTTGCGCGCTTCGCGGCGCTCGGGCGAGAACAGCAGGTCCTCACCGTCGTCGAAGCGGCGGTCGTCGAGCTCCATCTCGAGCTCTTCATCGTAGGCGTCGACGAGATCCTCCTCGAAACGGCGCTGGCGCGCTTCCATCGAGCTCGTATCGGTGCGGTTGTCGGTCTCGGTGCGGGTATCGTTGTCGCCCATGGGGCCTCCTTCCATCATTGACGCAGCCAAACCCCACCATTATCCCAGCGTCGCGCGTCAAATTCATGAAAATGGGCGGCCATGCCCGTCAGAAGCGGAAGTTCAGCAGCACGGTGGCCAGCACCGGATTCGCCGAAATATCGAACGTATTCGACGCAAGCGTGCGATTCGGCTGGCTGATGTCGAGCGTGATCCTGGTGCGCAGCGGGATGTAGGTCACCATCCCGGTGATCCAGAACCGGCGCGTGATCTGGTAGCCGGCGCCGACGGTGAACACCGGCTCCCACACGCTCTTCACCTTCGCCGATACGTTGGTCCGCCCCGACAGCAGCAGGTCGCCGCCGGCATCCCAGATCCGCTGGAACAACGCCGGATCGAGCAGCAGCGACTGCAGGCTGCCGATGTCCGCGCCCGCCGCGAGCAGGCCGCCGAGCGACGCCAGCTTGCGCTGGAACACCGGGTTCAGGTTCGTGTTCGTGAAGCGCGTGTAGCTGATGCCGAGGCCCGCGAACGGGCGGAACCGATCGTCGCGCTCGCCGAGGTAGTACTTGAACACGACCGAGCCGAGCCAGGCCCGCGTGGTCGCGAGCGGGTTGCTTTGCGTGTTCGCGAGATCGATCAGCGGAAAGCGGCCGTGCACGCCGGCAAAGATGCGGTCGAGCGGCAGCGCGATGCTGCCGTGCCCGCGCAGCGTCAGCACCGGCGGAATGCCGGCGCCGAGTTCGGCCGCCCAGTGCTCGGAGACGAAATGCGTGAACGTGAACGCCAGCGTGTTCGTATTGCTGAGCGACAGGCTCGAACCCGCGTTCTGGAAACTGTTCAGCCCGAGCGCGTCGGTATGCGTCGTCACGGGCGTCGAGCGGCCGGTCGTCCCGACGAAGTGCCAGCCGAGACCGACCATGTTGCGGTCGTCGCCCATCAGTTGCTCGAGCAAGGGCGGCGCCTGCGCGGCCGGCAGATCGGGCAGCCGCGATGGATCGACCGGATGCAGTTCGTACGGCATCCGGTCGGCATGGACGACGCCGCGCGCCGCTGCATCGTCGGCCGGCGCATCGTGCGTGGCGGCCGGATCGCAGCCGCCGCCGGCACCGGTGTCGTCGAAACCGATGCCGTCCGCGCCGTCGTCGCCCGCGGCCGCGCAGGCGCGCGCGGCTGCGCCGGTTCGCTGCCCGAGCGTGATCTTGCGGGCGGTCAGCGGGACGGTATCGGGTTGCCGTCCGTCGCTCGACGATGGGTTGCGTGCGCCGCGCGCCGGCTCCGCATTGGTCGTCCATGCGTGCGCATCGAAGCCGTCCGCATCGCCGCCCGGCCAGAATCCGATCCCGTCGGCGCCGGCCTGCCAGCGCGATGCAGCGTCGCCGTCGGGCTGCGGTGCGGCGTGCGCGGCGGTCGCGCACGCGACCAGCGTCGCACCGAGCCAGCGCGACAGCGGGCGCACGGTGCCCGGCCGCGCGCGGCGGCGGCGTGTGTCGCGATTCCCCATCGGCTCAGGCCGGCACGCCGAACAGGCGCTGGCGAATCCGGTACAGCGGCTCGAACAGCCATTCGAGCAGGCTGCGCCGCTCCAGCACGATGTCCGCCTTCAGCATCATCCCGGCCCGCAACGACAGCGGCCGCCCGTCGAACGACGGCGTGCGCTCGGCGAGTTCGACCCAGGTCTTGAAGTAGGTCTGCGGCGCGGCCGCATCGCCCGGCAGGTTCAGCTCCTTCGCCGAGAACGCGACGGGCGAGATCGACAGCACCTTGCCGCGATACGTACCGAACTTCTCGACCGGATAGCTTGCGTACGCAACCTTCACCGCCTGCCCCTTCTTCACGAAGCCGGCCTTCGACGACGGAATGTAGACCTCGGCGATCAGCCCGTCGGCCTTTGCCGGCAGGATCTCGACGACGCGCGTGCCGGGCGGGTCGATCACGCTGCCCTGCACGACGTCGAGCCGCACGATCTGCCCGTCGGCCGGCGCGTACAGCACCTGGTTCACGTTCTCGTCGATGTTGTATTCCTTCGCGTTCAGCTCCTCCTGCTTGATCTTCAGCTCCGCGTTCGCGCCGTCGTACTTGCTCTGCATCGTGTCGAGGTCGCCGCGCAGCTTCATCGCGTTCTTCGCGAGTTCGGCGCGGCGCAGCAGCAGGTCCTGGTACGCCTGCCCGGCCTGCAGGTATTGCGTGTTGACCTGGTTGTACTGTTCGAGCGTCACCACCTGTTCGTCGAGCAGCTGCTTCACGCGTGCGCGCCGTTCGCCGTATTCGTCGACGATGCGCTTCTGGTCCTGGATCTGCCGGTCGATCAGCCCGCGGCTCTCGCCCTGCGCGGCGATCTGCTGGTTGATCTGCTGCACCGACGACCGGTATTCGAGCCGCGCCGCATCAATCTGCTGCGTCACCTCGATGCGCTGCCGGTCGAGCGCCGCGCGCATCCCCTGCACGTTGTTCGCCTGGCTGACGAAGCTCGTGTCGCGCGTCACCGCGAGCAGCCGCTGGCCGGCCTTCACGTGCTGATCCTTGCCGACGTAGACCTCGCGTACCGCCCAGCCCGGCGGCGCACCGACGCCGATCAGCCCGGAGCGCGGCGTCAGCATCCCCGACACGCTCTCGGTGTTCGCGTAGCTCAGCTCGACCAGCGCGGTCACGAACATCGCGAACATCGCCAGCGACAGGTAGCAGAAGAACCGCATCGACACCGGCACGTCGACGACGCCGTGAATCACGGTGCCGAAGGTCGTGCCGCGCGCGAGCTTGCGCGACGGCTTCTGTTCTCGGAGGGCGGAATTCCAGGTCGGCATGGGGCGGGCTCGTCAGGAGCGACGCCGCGCGGCCGCATCGAGCAGCGGCGCCGGCATCAGGTAAGGCGTGAAGTGTTCCCAGAAATGCCATTGCTCGGGCTGGCGCACGAGCGCCTGCTCGAGACGGTCGACGATGCGCTGGTGCGTCGCGCGCACCGGTGACGCGTCGTCGTCGGTGCCGAGCATCGGCGCGAGCGGGCTGGCCGCGAGCGCGGTGAAATGCACCGCGCAGCGATCGCGGAACGGCACGCCGGTCGCATACGCGACCAGCAGCGGAATGCCCTGCTCGACCGCGAGCTTCACGCCGCCGCCGGCCATCCGCACCCAGCGCCCGCCGAGCCGGCAGCGATTGGTCTTGCCGAATTTGCCGTGCAGGTCGGAGAACAGCAGGAACACCGGCGCCTCGCGTCGCAGGCTCGTGATCAGCCGCCGCAGGTGTACGCGCTCCTCGATGTCGATGAATTCGACTTCGCCGGCGCCGTACTCGGCGACGAGCCGCAGCGCATCGTCGAAGAACGCGCCCGGCGCATCGCGGTGCAGGATCACCATCAGCTTGCGATCGTCGGGAATCATGAAACGCAGCTTCGTGACGAACAGCATCAGGTTGCCGAAGTGCAGCCCCGCCAGCATCAGCGGGCCGCCGCGTGCGAGTGCGGCGCGCAACTGGTCGTCGCCCTCGCACGCCATGCCGTCGATCATCGTCTTCATCGATGCGAGGCTGTGCGTGCGCAGCTTGAGCCCCGCGAACTCGGCCTCGAACAGCTCGCGCACGATCGCGGCCGACACTTCCCGCACGCGCCGCGGATCGTCGTTCAGGTGCGCGCCCAGCATGTAAGCGACCGCGCGCTCGATCGACTCGCGAATGCACGGAAAGCAGCGCAGGCACGCGCCCGAGCACCAGCGCATCAGCCGCAGCCCGCGCGCGGGCGACGTGCGCAGCGCGACCGCGCGCACCGCGCGGCGCACCAGGAACGCATAGGAGAACGGATTGAGCAGGAACAGTCGCCCGAGCATCACCGCGCCTCCTCGTTCGCACGCCACGCGTCGGTCGCGTCGGTCGCGTCGGTCAGCACGCCGTCGTGCATCCGGTAGATCCGGTCGACCATCGACAGGATCGACGCATCGTGCGTGACGAGCACGATCGTGCACGGCAGCGTCAGCACGTTGCGGCAGATTTCGTGCGTGGTCGTCTGGTCGAGATTCGACGAAAACTCGTCGAGGATCAGCAGGCGCGGCTCGCAATACAGCGCCCGCGCGATCAGCAGCCGCTGCATCTGGCCGGCCGACAGGAATTTCTGCGTATCGCCGAGCGGCGTGTCGTAGCGATGGTCGAGCCGCTCGATCTCGTCGTGGATGCATGCGAGCTTCGCCGCGTCGAACATCGCGCCGATCCGCGGCGCGGGCGCGAAATTCGTGATGTTGTCGCGGATCGTCCCGCGAAACAGCTGGTCGGACTGCGTGACGGCCGCGAGATGCTTGCGGTATTGCCGCAGGTTCACTTCCGCGAGATCGACGCCGCCGACGAACAGCGTGCCGGGCGCGGGCCGCACGAGCCCGCAGATCAGGTTCAGCAGCGTCGTCTTGCCGCTGCCGGTACGGCCGACGATCGCGATCTTGCTGCCGGCCGGCACGTCGAGCGCGACATCGCTCAGGATCGGCCGATGGCCGCCCTTCGGCGTGTACGACAGCGCGCGGATCGACAGCGCGCCGTCGAACCCGTCGACCGGCCGCACGACCGCGTCCGGCGCCGGCTCCTCGGTCTCGGTCTGCAGCACGTCCGCGACGCGATCCATGTGCACCTGCAGCACCTTGCGCCGCACGTAGAGCTGGATCGAATCGATGAACTTGTCCGCGAACAGGTTCTTGTACTGGATGAACGCGTAGATCACGCCGATCGTGCTCTGGCCGTGCATCACGAGCCACGCGCCGTATGTGACGATCACCAGTTGCTCGACGTGCACGATCCCCTTCGAGATCGCATCGAACAGCAATTGCAACCGCTCCTGCTGGCGCATCGCCTGCAGCTTCTGCGTGAACGCATTGACCCACAGGCTGCTGCGCGCGGTTTCGGCCGACAGCAGCTTGATCGAATGCGCGGACCGGATGTTCTCGATCAGCAGCGCGTCGGCCTCGGCGCCGCGGGTGAGGATCTGCGACATCGCGTCCTGCAGCTGCGGCTGGATCGCGAGCCGGCTCAATGCGAACAGCACCATCCCGGCGAGGCTGATGCCGGCCAGCACGGGGCTGTAGTACAGCATCAGCACGAGCGTCAGCGTGCAGGTGACGATGTTCAGCAGCCCGCCGACCAGCCCGTCGACGAGAAACCGCCC
Source organism: Burkholderia sp. 9779_493 (assembly GCF_015712215.1). Taxonomy (NCBI): domain Bacteria; kingdom Pseudomonadati; phylum Pseudomonadota; class Betaproteobacteria; order Burkholderiales; family Burkholderiaceae; genus Burkholderia; species Burkholderia sp. 9779_493. Next base: position 69,288 of record NZ_JACCQA010000011.1, on the reverse strand, counting down.
GACCTCCGACACCGACGACACGCGCGAGATCGAATCGCCGGTGTTGTGAAACAGGAAATAGCCGATCGGCAGCCGCGCGAGATGGCCGACCAGGTTCGCCGACAATTGCTGCGACACGATGTTGCGCAGATAGCTCTTGATGTTGCCGACCAGGTTCGCGTAGAGCGTGTCGAACAGGAACACGATCGCGAACAGGATCGTCAGCAGGTACAGGATGTCGACGTCGGTCTTCTTCAGCGCCTCGTCGATCGTCAGTTGCACGTACGACGGGCCGAGCAGCAGCAGGAGCTGCGCGGCGACGCCGCCCGCGATGCCGATCGCGAGGCTCTTGCGGATGCCGGTCAGCCCTTCGAGGTAGTCGCGCAGCCGGATCCGGTCGGCCTGCCCGGCCCGCGTGAACCCGATGTCCGGATTCAGTTCGAGCGCATAGCCGGTGATGTGCGTGAGCGCCTGCGCGAGCGGCAGCTTCGTCTCGCCGAGCGCGGGGTCGACGATATGCACGCTGCCGTAGCCGACCTTCGTCAGCACGACATAGTGGTTCATCCCCCAGTGCAGGATGCACGGCGTCTTCAGCGCGTCGAGCTCGCCCGCGTCGAACTGCAGCCCGCGGGCGCGCAGACCGAGATCGTTGGCGATCTCCATCAGGTCGAAGAACGACAGGCCGGAGTCGATCCGCACCGGATAGCGGTTGCGCAGCGTGCGCAACGTCGTTTCGCGCCCGTGCCACGACGCGATCATCGCGAGACAGGCCAGGCCGCACTCCGTCACTTCGTCCTGCAGGACCGGACGGACTTTACGCGTATTGAAGAGCATGGTCGGGCACCCGGGGCGCGACGACGCGCCGCCCGGGCCGGCCGGTGCGGGCCCGTGGCGGGTCGTGCGCGATACGCATGAGGCGCAGCCGGCGCTACCGGCCGCGACGGAAGATCGGCGTTACCGGCCGCTCGGCGGGCCGCTCAGCGCGACGAGCCGAGCGACATCCGGAACTGTTCGACGGCGTGGGCCTGGTACTGGGTCATCAGGCCTTGCAGCGTGGTCCCGATCGACTGATTGACGAGATCGACCGTATAGGCGGCCGAGTTGGAGTAAAGCGACGCGCCGCCCCGAATCTGGCGGGCCTGTTCTTCCGTGATGTCTCGCATTTGTTGTGGCCTTTATATTGTCGGAATGCCAACAGCCGTCGGCCAATTGCAAGCTCAATGGCCGTTCACTTTATTACGGCGATAATCCGGCACTCCCGCCTCCTGACAATCGCCCGATTTCGAAATAATGCATTTCGAAGTCACTTTATTTCCACTGCGGCGATCGATTCTTTTCCTTCTGTTTCGCAGCATTTCACGCGGGGGGCGCCTCCCCGCGCACGGCGGTTACTTGCCGGTGTTATTGAACGTCTTCGGGTTCTGCAGGTAATTGCCGAGGCTCGGCAGGAATTGGCCGAGCGCGGTCACCACCGGCGCGGCATCAACGGCGAGGCTACCCAGCGAGCTGATCGCACCGCCGCCATGCACATTCCTGACCTGTTCCGTCGTCATGACCTTCATCATTCTCTCCTCGTAAAAAATAAAGATGATGCAAAGAACCTTCATTGAAAGACCAACGGCTTTTAATCCCGAGCGACTTGTTAATCTAATAATCACTGCGATTACCAGCCGAAATCAGGCTATCATGCGGGCGCGTCGGAATTCAATGGAGGACACACTCTTACAGCCATATTTTCCGATGCGCGGCGAGTAGCAGGCATTCACGCTGTTTGAATTTCAATTTCAAAACGTTTAAATCCCGCCGCAATGCATTGCGGCACGGACAGGAGACGGAGACGGCCATGTTTGAAACGAGGCGCACGAATCGCGGGTCGGCAACACCGGATGCGGGTATTTCCCTATCAAGATTTTCGACTAGGTGGAATCCCCGACTTGCAACCATGACATTGTTCGCTGTAACGATAGTCGGCGTGCCGGCACACGCCCGTGCGTTCTGCCTCGATACCGCCTACCAGTACGCGTCCGGGCACGATCCGCGCTACCTGCAAGCCCGCAGCGAATACGACGCGGCCCGCCAGAAATTCCCCGAGGCGCGCGCGCAGATGCTGCCGCAGGCTGCCGCGCAGCTCGAATGGGGGCGCTACGGCACGCACGCGAACCTGTTCGGCATCGACGTCAGCGGATCGAGCAACGCGGCATACGGTTCCGCGCAGGTGACGCAAGCGCTGTTCAACGTGCCCTACCTGTACGACATGCGGCGCGCGACCGAGTACGAGGAAGCGGCGAAGCAGAAACTGGAAGTCGCGAAGCAGGACCTGATCCTGCGGGTCGCGAATGCGTGCTTCGATCTGCTGAGCGCGCGCGAGAAACTGCAATCGGCCGACGACGAAGTCAGCGCGCTCACGCGGCTCGAAAGCGACACGCGGCGCATGGCGCAGCTCGGGATGAAGACGATCGGCGACACCGCCGAGATCGAGGCGCGCCGCAGCCTCGCGCAATCCGACGAGGCGCTCGCGCAGACCGACGTCGACGCGCGGCGCGCGCGTTACGAGACCTTGCTCGGCTCGACGATCGATTTCGCGCGCTGGCCGCGGCTCGCGATGCGCGGGTCTTCGCCGCGCATTCCGTCCGGCGACTACGCGCCGCAGGACAACCCCGCGTACCGGCAGGCCTATCGCGACGTTCAGGTCGCGCGGCTCGCCGCGAAACGTGTCAGCGCCGAGCACTTGCCGACCGTCGACCTGTTCGCGTCGTATTCGCGCGGACTCAACCCGAACCTGCGCGGGCTCACCGATCGCTCGGACTTCCATCAAAGCGCGGTCGGCGTGCAGGTGACGATCCCGATCTTCTCCGGCGGCAGCGTGTACTACCGGCAGGTCGAGGCCGAGCACGTGACCGAGCAGTACCGCAACCGGCTGCGCGAGGTCGAGGAGCAACTGGGCACCGATCATCGCGAGGCGTTGTCCGCGCTCGAATCGGTCGGCAAGCGCATTCGCGCGCTGCAGCAGTCGCTGCAGGCCGCGCGGCTCGCGTACGATTCGTCGATGAAGGCGCACCAGGTCGGCTACAGCACGACGTACGAAACGCTGAACCTGCGGCGCGACATTTCGGGCATCCGGCAGAAGCTGTTCGACAGCTATCTCGATGCGCTGAAGTTGCAGTTGAAGCTGAAAAGCGTGCTCGGCACGCTCGACGAACAATCGCTGATCGCGGTGGACACTTTCCTCGAAAGCAACGCGGCGAACGATCGGAGCTGAACGCGTCTCGGCGTATATCGCGGGGATCTCATAAAGTTGCATACACAACTTTATAGCGGTGCGCCGATGCACCGGCCGATTGCTTCGGCGACACCGTTTCATCGCGATTGCCGCGCGTCGCTCCCGGCAAACTTGCGTCCGACCCCGCACGAGCGCGCCACGCAATGCGCGGTCCCGGCCGCACGTCGAGCCGCTCGCCCCGCCTTCACGACGTGCAGGGGTATACGCGATGTTGCGTCCGAAAAAAACTTTGCATAGAGTGCATCCCATCGATCCGGCGGACAAAGACGTCCCACGATCGTGCGCAGCGCGAGCCCGATAGCCCGCGCTTCGCCGGCCGCGCATCCGGCCACTCATCCGCATTCCCGTTATCCGACAGCGTTGTCGGATGAACGGACCGGCAAAGAAGCCCTTGCCTCGCTCGTCGAGGCAAGGGCTTTTTTTTGCCTTTCGAAAACGCACGTCTTCACCCGAACCAGGAGCACACCATGCGTCATGGCGATATTTCCAGCAGCAACGACGCCGTCGGCGTCGCCGTCGTCCAGTACAAGATGCCGCGCCTGCACACCCGCGCCGAGGTGATCGCGAACGCCCGCGAAATCGCGGAGCGCGTGGTCGGCATCAAGCGCGGCCTGCCCGGCATGGATCTCATCGTGTTTCCCGAGTATTCGACCCACGGGATCATGTACGACGCGAAGGAGATGTACGACACGGCATCGACGATCCCCGGCGAGGAAACCGACATCTTCGCGGCCGCGTGCCGCAAGGCCAACGTGTGGGGCGTGTTCTCGCTGACCGGCGAACGCCACGAGGAGCACCCGAACAAGGCGCCGTACAACACGCTCGTGCTGATCGACAACCACGGCGAGATCGTGCAGAAGTACCGCAAGATCATGCCGTGGGTGCCCGTCGAAGGCTGGTATCCGGGCAACTGCACGTACGTCGCCGACGGGCCGAAGGGGCTCAAGATCAGCCTGATCATCTGCGACGACGGCAACTATCCGGAGATCTGGCGCGATTGCGCGATGCGCGGCGCCGAGCTGGTCGTGCGCTGCCAGGGCTACATGTACCCGGCAAAGGATCAGCAGGTGCTCGTGTCGAAGGCGATGGCGTTCATGAACAACTGCTATGTCGCGGTCGCGAACGCATCCGGGTTCGACGGCGTGTATTCGTATTTCGGGCACTCGGCGATCGTCGGCTTCGACGGCCGCACGCTCGGCGAATGCGGCGAGGAAGAAAACGGCGTGCAGTATGCGGAACTGTCGGTGAGCCTGATCCGCGACGCGCGCCGCAACATGCAGTCGCAGAACCACCTGTACAAGCTGCTGCACCGCGGCTACACCGGCAAGATCGGCTCCGGCGAATCGCCGAACGGCGTCGCGCAATGCCCGTTCGAGTTCTACGCGAACTGGGTGAACGATCCGGACGGCACGCGCCAGGCCGTCGAGCGCCTGACGCGCGCGACACCCGGCACGCCCGAATGCCCGATCGAAGGCATTCCGTCCGAAGCGCCCGCGCACCGCTGAGCCCGCGCATTGCCCGGTCGTTCGCGCCGCCCGCGCGAACGGCTCCGCCCCACTCTGGAGCCTTCATCATGCTCGGTGTCGCTCTCTTCTTCATCGGCGCGGTGCTGGTCGTCAACGGCGTCGCGCTGACCGGCCGCATCGAACCGCGCGACGCGGCCGGCCTGAACCTGCTCGTCGGCTTGCTCGCGCTGCTGATCAACCTCGCCGGACTCGTGCAGGCATCGACGCCCCCGCAGTATTTCTCGAGCGCGGGCGGCCTGCTGTTCGCTTTCACGTACCTGTATCTCGCGGCCGTCCAGTGGCGCGGGCTGCAAGGCGCGGGGCTCGGCTGGTACTGCCTGTTCGTCGCGATCAGCGCGCTCGTCTATGCGGGCACGTCGCATGACGTGCGCTTCGGTGCGATGTGGCTGCTGTGGTCGAGCCTGTGGTTCCTGTTCTTCGTCGCGCTCGGGCTGAAGCGGCGCGTACGCTTCCTGCCCGGCTACACGATCGCGATCGGTGTCGGCACCTGCTGGTTGCCCGGCATGCTGATGATGACGGGGAGGTGGTGATGAGCGCACGCGATACGCCGCTGGCCGCCGATCCGCTCGCCGGACACCGCATCGTCGACGCGCCGTTCTACCAGCCGGCCGGCGCCGAAGCCGACTGGTTCGAGACGGCCTGCCGCCAGCGCCTGCCGGTCCTGCTGAAAGGGCCGACCGGTTGCGGCAAGACGCGTTTCGTCGAGTACATGGCGTGGCGCATGGGCCTGCCGCTGATCCAGGTCGCGTGCAACGACGATACGTCCGCGGCCGACCTGACGGGCCGGCACCTGCTCGACGCCGACGGCACCTACTGGGCCGACGGGCCGCTCACGCTCGCCGCGCGGCATGGCGCGATCTGCTATCTCGACGAGATCGTCGAGGCGCGCCCCGACGCGACGGTCGTGATCCACCCGCTGACGGACTCGCGGCGCGTGCTGCCGCTCGACCGGCTCGGCGAAGTCGTGCATGCGCATCCGGATTTCCATCTGGTGATCTCGTACAACCCCGGCTATCACGGCGAGCACCGGCGGCTGAAGCCGTCGACGCGGCAACGCTTCGTCGCGATCGACTTCGGCTATCCGGACGCCGCGCACGAGGCCGAGGTCGTCGTGCGCGAAAGCGGCGTCGATCGCGACACCGCGCGCCGGCTCGTCGATCTCGCGCAGCGCACGCGTGCGCTGGCCGGCGACGGGCTCGACGAAGGCGCCTCGACGCGCCTGCTCGTGCACGCGGCCCGGCTGATCGTCGCGGGGCTCGCGCCGCTCGACGCGTGCCGGATCGCGATCAGCGACGCGGCGACCGACGACGCCGACACGCGGGCCGCGCTGCAGACGATGGCCGCCGCGCACTTCGCGACATGAGCGCGCTGCACCTCGCCCGCTTCCTGCACGGGATGACCGCGCACGAGACCGACGTGCGGCTCGACGATGCGGCGCTGCGTGCGACGCTCGGCCATGCGGCGCTGCGCGTGCCGGGTACGCTGCCGCCCGCCGCGCGCATCGCGGCGGCCGCGCACGCGCTCGCGCACTGGCTGCATTCGCCGTCGGGCGAACCGGCCGACACACTGACGCCGATCGGTATCGCGGTCGCCGGGTTGATCGAGGATGCGCGTGTGGAGGCGCTGCTCGTCCGCACGTGGCCGGGGCTGGCGACGTTCTGGGCGCCGGCTTTCGCACCGATCGACCGCGAAGGGCTCACGTTCGGCCGCCTGTGCGCCCGGCTCGCGAAGGCGCTGTTCGATCCGTCGTATCGCGACGGCAACCCGTGGGTCGACAAGGGCGCGCAGTGGTTCGCGGAACGGCGCGACCGGCTCGACGACTACCGCGCATTCCGCACGATCGCGTCGCGGCTCGCGAACGATCTCGGCCAGATGCGCGTGCGCTTCGAGCCCGACGACGGCGCGTGGCTGCCGTATCGCGACGACAACGCGTGGCTGTGGGCGCAACCCGCCGCCGCGGCCGAACAGGCGGGCCACGCAGGCATCGAGATGTCGGCGGCGACCGGCGGCCAAAGCGACGAACCCGACGACGAGCCTCGATCGGCACCCGATGCGCCGCGCTATCCCGAATGGAATTGCCATACGCGACGCGAGCGCCGCGACTGGACGACCATCGTCGAGCGCGCGCCCGTCACGTCGGCTCCGCCGCGCTCGCTGGCCGCGCTGATCGAGGCCGACCGGCGCACGGCGAAGCGGCTACCGTCGCCGCGTGCGTCGGAACCGATGCGGCGCGTCGGCCGCCAGCTCGATGGCGACGCGCTCGACGTCGACGCGGCGATTGCCGCCCGCATCGCGCGCCGCGCCAGGCAAGCGCCCGATCCGCGCGTGTTCCGTCGCCGCGTGCCCCACGACGCGCGCGGGCCCGTGCTGATCCTGCTCGACCTGTCCGCATCGACGGCCGCACAGGTCGCCGCGCTCGAAAAACGCGCCGCGTTCGTGCTCGGCGACCTGTTCGACCGGCAGCGACGGCGCTGGGCCGTGCACGGCTACACGTCCGACGGCCGGCATCGCGTGTACTACGCGCGCTTCAAGGATTTCGGCGACGCGTTCGACGCCGGCCGTCGCGCGGCGCTGCTCGCGGCCGACGCCGGGATGAGCACGCGCACCGGCGCGGCACTGCGTCACGCGCTTGCGCTGCTGCGTCGCGAAGCGGCAGGCATGCGCGCCGCCGTGCTGATGATCGGCGACGGCGAAGCCGCCGACATCGACGTGTTCGACCCGCGCTATCTCGTCGAGGATGCGCGCCACGCGGTGCGCCAGGCCCGGCAGCGCGGCGTCGCGATCGCGGGTTTGTCGTTCGGCGCGCCGCCGGGGTTGTCTACAATACTCGGCGTCGGCCCCGGCTGCGTGCATGCGGCGACCGGCGACGCCCTGCCCGCCGTCGTCGCGCACGCGGCCGGGCGGTTGAGCGCATGACGGCCCTCCCCGGAACAGACAGGACAGACCGAATGAACAGTGTGAAGGTTGGCGTATTGTTCTCGCAGAGCGGATGCACGTCGCACCTCGGCCAGAGCCAGTTGCGCGGCACGCTGCAGGCGATCGCCGAGATCAACGAAGCGGGCGGCGCGAACGGCTGCGAGATCGTGCCCGTCGTGCGCGATGCGTGCTCGGACCCGGCCGTCTACGCACGGCTCGCCGACGAGCTGATCGCCACCGAACGCGTGAACGTGCTGTTCGGCGGCTACATGTCAAGCAGCCGCAAGGCGCTGATTCCGATCGTCGAGAAGTGGGACAAGCTGCTGTTCTACCCGACGCTCTACGAAGGCTTCGAGTTCTCGCCGAACGTGATCTACACCGGCGCCGCGCCGAACCAGAACAGCGTGCAGCTCGCCGCGTTCATGACCGCGCAGTTCGGCGCGCGCGTGTACCTGGTCGGCTCCGACTACATCTATCCGTACGAGTCGAACCGCATCATGATCGACCTCGTCACGCAGCATCCGGAAGGTCAGATCCTCGGCGAGGTGTACATGCCGCTCGTCGCGTCCGAGCAGGATTTCGCGGCGGTGGTCGAGGACATTCGCGCGAAGGCGCCCGACTTCGTGTTCAGCACGCTGGTCGGCGACAGCACGGCCGCGTTCTATCGCGCGTATGCGCAAGCCGGCCTCGACGCACGCAAGATGCCGATCGCGAGCCTGACGACGTCCGAAATCGAGCTCGGCCAGATGGGCGCGGCCGCGGCTGGGCACTACACGTCGTCACCCTATTTCCAGACCATCGATTCCGACGTGAACCGGCGCTGCATCGCGCAACTCAAGGCGCGCTTCGGCGACGACGCGAGCGCGTCCGCGCCGTGGGAAGCCGCGTATTTTCAGGTCCATCTGTTCGCCAATGCGCTCGCACGCGCCGGCACCGACCAGCGCGACCGGCTCGTCGAGCATCTCGCGGATGCGGAATTCGATGCGCCGCAGGGCCGCGTGAAGATCGACCGGCTCACGCAGCACACGTGCCTGTACCCGCGCATCGGCTGCGCGACGGCCGACGGCAATTTCACGATCGTGCGCGAAGCGACGCGCCGCGTGCATCCCGACCCGTACCTCGTCACGCACTCGCTCGGCGACCGCGTGCACGCGCCCGACGAACTGAAGGCGTAACCGACGATGCGCGCCCGCACCCCGATCCGCTCGACGCCCCGCCTGCTCGCCGAACTGCGTTCGCTCCGCGTGATGGTGTACTACCCGGACGACGACAACGGCCTGCTGCTCGTCGAGCAACTGTCGCGCATCGGCTGCCCGAGCGAGCAGCGCTGGCCGCCGCCCGCGACGCTGCCGGAAAGCGTCGATCTCGTGATTCTCGCGGTACGGCCCGACCTGCTGCACCTGTCGATCCCGTGGCTCGAGGACGACGCGCGGCCGCCGCTCATCGCCGTCACGACCTACGAGAGCCCGACCATCCTCGAACTGATGCTGCGCATCGATGCGCAGAGCGCGGTCACGACGCCGGTGCGCTCGTTCGGCCTGTTGAGCGCGATGGCGCTCGCGTGTCATCAAAGCCGCCGGCACGACGAATACCGGCGCCGTATCGCGCAACTCGAACAGCGCGCGATGTCCGTGCGCACGCTGCAGGAAGCGAAGGCGCTGCTGATGCAGCACAACGCGATCAGCGAGGAAGAGGCGTATCAACAGATCCGCACGCAGGCAATGGAGCGGCGCATTTCGATCAATCAGCTCGCCGAGCAGATCGTGCAGGCGCATGCGTTGCTGAAGCGGTGATGCATTCGGCAAATGCTCCTACACGATTGAATTTCAAACATACACACCCTGCCAATAATTCAGGCAATAAAAAAGCCGCCTGATATTCCGGCGGCTTCTGCCCGAGTCGGCACGATCACTGCAACGGATCGTACACGAGTCAACGAATGATCCGCGTCACGCCCCGTCCGCGCGGATCGGCCATCGCCTCCGGCGTCTTGCCGTCGATCTTGATGACCTGGATGTCGCCGCTGAAATCCTGCCCCTTCAGCGTATAGCCGCGTGCCTCGATCTGCTTCGCGAGTTCGCCTTCGATCGGATGGTACGGCTCCCAGAAGATCGTGTTCGGCGGCAGCAGCTGGTGATGGAACCGCATCGCGCCGACCGCTTCCTTCAACGGCATCTTGAAGTCGTAGATGTTGTTGATCACCTGGAAGATCGACGTGAAGATGCGCGAGCCGCCCGGCGTGCCGATCACCAGCGACACCTTGCCGTCCTTCGTCATGATCGTCGGCGACATCGACGACAGCGGGCGCTTCTTCGGTTCGATCGCGTTCGCGTCGCTGCCGACCACGCCGAACATGTTCGCGACGCCCGGCTTCGCGGAGAAGTCGTCCATCTCGTCGTTCAGCACGATGCCCGTGCCGTCGGCGATCACGCCCGAGCCGAAATAGCCGTTGATCGTGTACGTGTTCGACACCGCGTTGCCCCACTTGTCGACCACCGAGAAGTGCGTCGTTTCGGCCTTCTCCGGCATCGTCGTGCCGAGGCCCGGCTGCACGCTCTTCGTGTCCGACGGCTCCTTCGGGTTGACCTCGGCCGCGCGCTTCGCGATGTACGCGTCGTCGGTCAGCTGCGCGATCGGCACCTTGTAGAAGTCGGGGTCGCCGAGATACTGCGCGCGATCGGCGAACACGCGCTTCTCGATTTCCGCGACGAGGTGGATGTACTGCGGCGAGTTGAGCTTCACGCCCTCGAAGTCCTGCTTCAGGTCGGCCTTCATCTTCAGCAACTGCACGAGACCGATGCCGCCCGAGCTCGGCGGCGGCGCGGTGATCACGTCATAGCCGTTCCACTTCGCCTGCACCGGCTGGCGCCACACCGCGCGGTACTGCGCGAGATCCTCGGTCGTGATCAGCCCGTTGCCGTCGCCCGTCTTCATCGATGCGGCGATCAGTTCGGCCGTCTTGCCCTTGTAGAAACCTTCGGCGCCGCCGTCCGCGATGCGCGTCAGCACGTCGGCGAGATCGGGCTGCTTGAAGTTCGCGCCGGCCTTCAGCCCGGAGAAGTACTTGTCGAAGTTGGTCTTGCCGCCGAACTCCTTCGACGCGTCGACGCCGCGCTGCGCCAGTTGCTCGTCGACGACGAAACCGTCGCGCGCATAGTGGATCGCCGGCGCGAGCACCTGCTTCCACTTCAGCTTGCCGAAGCGCTTCTGCGCTTCCCACATGCCCGCCACCGTGCCCGGCACGCCAACCGCGCGCGGGCCGTACAGGCTCATGCCCTTGACGACGTTGCCGTCCTTGTCGAGGTACATGTCCTTCGTCGCGGCGAGCGGCGCGCGCTCGCGGTAATCGATGAAGTACGGCTTGCCGTCCTTGTAGATCGTCATGAAGCCGCCGCCGCCGATGTTGCCGGCTTCCGGGTACGTGACGGCGAGCGTGAACGCGATCGCGACGGCCGCGTCGATCGCATTGCCGCCCTCCTTGAAGATCCGCTCCGCGGCATCCGCGCTGTACTTGTCGGCCACCGCCACCGCGGACCTCGTCAGGACCGCGGGCTGCGGCCCCTTCGCGTAAGCGGGCGCGTTCGGCAGGAAGCCGATGCCGGCCACCGTCGCCAGCACGGCAGCGGATGATTTGAAGCGATTCAGCGTAGTCATTGCATGTCCCCCATGTGGATCTCCTTCAGGCACGACGAGCACCTGATCCGTGGATGGCCGCTGGCGCGCCGACGACCATCTGCCGGCTTCGTAGTATAGGGGGACAAAAAGGGTCGAACACGCGACGGGCGACGAAAGCGTGGCGATTGTGTGCGCCCGGTCACGTTGCGGCGCCGCGACACGCACGCGGCTCGTTCGGTATCGCCCGCGGCGCGCGCCTTCGCGCACCGCACAAAAACCGAAAGTTGCGAACCGCGCGACGCGCCTCGCCGCCCGTGCAAAAAAATCTGCGAACGCCTCGCCCGCGGCATGGCCCGATCTGCGAAGATAGCGCCCCGCTTGCGCGCCGCATCATCGTTTCGTGCACGCGCCGCTTCACGTTTCTTCGTCTCGCTCCGTATGGCATCACACAACGCGCATCACGCATCCGGCTTCGCCGCCGGCGTCGCCGCCGCCGTCCTCGTCGCGCAAACCGGCGCCACCGGCCCGTGGCACTCGGGCATGCTCGCCGCGTTCGCGGCGGGCGTCGCGGGCGGCACTGCGCCCGACTGGCTCGAAGTCGCATGGTGGAGCCGCAAGCGCCGCCTGTGGATCACGCATCGCACCATCACGCACTGGGGCGTCGGCTGGGTCGCGCTGCTCGCGCTCGGGTGGCACGGGCTCACCCATCATCCGCATCCGCTGTGGGCCGCGCCGCTGTTCGGCTTCGCCTGCGGCGGCGTGATGCACCTGCTCGCCGACTGGCCGAATCCGCTCGGCGTACCGTGGATCTGGCGGCGCCACTCGCTGAACCTGTGGAACAGCGGGCATTGCGACCTGATCATCGTGGCCGCCGCCTGGGGCGGCACGCTGTGGCTCGCGCAATCGCTGTGGTCGCGCGCGCCGCTGATCGAACAGTGGCTCGGCTGGCTGCATCGCGTCTAGTTGCAATTCGACGCAATTCCGTGCGCGATCGGCGTGCCGACGCGCACGCAACTTTCGGTCCATTGAAAGCGCGCAGCGAGCCCCCACCTGAGCGTGAATCGTCGGCACGCATGCCCGGCACGCACCCGCGACGTCTGGCACACTGACGATTCGATTCGCGTGCGATGCGTCCGCGCGCTCGCATCCCGCTCGCACCCTATTTCAACGCTCCGATGGACGTCACAGCTACCCGCCCTGCCGCCCGTGCGCTCGACGTGTTCCACCCGGCCGTCGCCGCGTGGTTCACGCGCACGTTTGCCGCGCCGACCGGCGCGCAGGCACTCGCGTGGCCGCACATCAAGGCCGGCCGCTCGACGCTCGTCGCCGCGCCGACCGGCTCCGGCAAGACGCTCACCGCGTTCCTGTGCGCGCTCGACGATCTGGTGCGCGATGCGCTCGCGCACGACGGCACGCTGCCCGACGCGACGCTGGTCGTCTACGTGTCGCCGCTGAAGGCGCTGTCGAACGACATCCACGTGAACCTCGACGCGCCGCTCGCCGGCATCGCCGAATCGCTCGCGCAACTCGGCCTGCCGGTGCCGGCGATCCGCACCGCGGTGCGCACCGGCGACACGACGCAGGCCGAACGCGCCGCGCTGCGCAAGCGCGCGCCGCACATCCTCGTCACGACTCCCGAATCGCTGTACGTGCTGCTGTCGTCCACGTCGGGTCGCCAGATGCTGTCGAACGTGCGCTCGGTCATCGTCGACGAAATCCATGCGCTGGCGTCGTCCAAGCGCGGCAGCCATCTCGCGCTGTCGCTCGAACGCCTCGACGCATTGACCGGGCGCGCGCTGCCGCGCATCGGGCTGTCCGCCACGCAAAAGCCGATCGACGCGGTCGCGCGCTTCCTGGTCGGCGGGCCGGCCGACGCGCCGCGCGACTGCGCGATCGTCGACACCGGCCACACACGCGAGCGCGACCTCGCGCTGGAGCTGCCGAACGTGCCGCTCGAACCGGTGATGGCGACCGATGTGTGGGAACAGGTGTACGACCGCATCGCCGGGCTCGCGGCCGCGCATCGCACGACGCTGGTGTTCGTCAACACGCGCCGCACCGCCGAGCGCATGGCGCGCCATCTCGCCGACCGGCTCGGCAAGGACGCGATCGCCGCGCATCACGGCAGCCTGGCGAAGGAGCACCGCTTCGACGCCGAGCAGCGCCTGAAGCGCGGCGAACTGAAGCTGCTCGTCGCGACCGCGTCGCTCGAACTCGGCATCGACATCGGCGACGTCGATCTCGTCTGCCAGGTCGGCTCGCCGCGCGGCATCGCGCCGTTCCTGCAGCGCGTCGGCCGCTCGGGGCACCACGTCGGCGGCGTGCCGAAGGGGCGACTGTTTCCGCTGTCGCGCGACGAGCTGGTCGAATGCGCGGCGCTGCTCGATTGCGTGCAGCGTGGCGAACTCGATGCGCTGCGGATTCCCGAAGCGCCGCTCGACGTGCTCGCGCAGCAGATCGTCGCCGAAGTCGCGTGCACGGAATGGCAGGAGGACGCGCTGTATGCAAGCTTCACGCGGGCCGCGCCGTACGCCCGGCTGACGCGCGAGCGCTTCGACGAAGTGATGAAGATGCTCGCCGAGGGGTTCACGAGCCGTCGCGGCGTGCGCGGCGCGTACCTGCACCGCGACGTGGTCGGCGGCACGGTGCGCGGCCGCCGCAACGCGATGATGACCGCCACCACGTCCGGCGGCACGATCCCCGACATGGCCGACTACGCGGTGCTGCTCGAACCGCAGGGTATCCAGGTCGGCACCGTCAACGAGGATTTCGCGATCGAGAGCCTGGCCGGCGACGTGTTCCAGCTCGGCAACCAGTCGTACCGGATCATTCGTGTCGAAACGGGCCGCGTGCGGGTCGAGGATGCGCAGGGGCAATCGCCGAGCATTCCGTTCTGGCTCGGCGAGGGGCTTGGGCGCAGCGACGAGCTGTCGGCGGCGGTCGGCCGGCTGCGCGCGCGGCTCGACGCGCTGTTCGCGGAAGGCGACCGGCAGGTCGACAGCGGCGGGCGCAAGCGTGCCGGCGGCAACGCGGTGAGCAATGCGGCAACGGAAGCCGACGCGCCAGCCGCAACGGGCACCGCGCTCGCCCCCGCCGACAGCCGCCTCGCGCCCGCGTTGCGCTGGCTCGTCGACGATCTCCACCTGTCGCCCGACGCCGCGCGCCAGATCGCCGACTACCTCGCGCGCACCCGCGCTGCGCTCGGCGCGTTGCCGACGCAGGACACGCTCGTGATGGAGCGTTTCTTCGACGAATCGGGCGGCACGCAGCTCGTGATCCATTCGCCGTTCGGCAGCCGGATCAATCGCGCATGGGGGCTCGCGCTGCGCAAGCGCTTCTGTCGCAACTTCAACTTCGAACTGCAGGCCGCCGCGACCGACGACGCGATCATCCTGTCGCTGTCGCTCGCGCACAGCTTCGCGCTCGACGAAGTGTGGCGCTACCTGCGTTCGGCCAGCGCCGAGCACGTGCTGATCCAGGCGCTGCTCGACGCGCCGATGTTCGGCGTGCGCTGGCGCTGGAACGCGACCACCGCGCTCGCGCTGCCGCGTTTCACCGGCGGCCGGCGCACCGCGCCGCAACTGCAGCGGATGAAAAGCGACGATCTGCTCGCGACGGTGTTCCCCGATCAGGTCGCGTGCCTCGAGAACATCGTCGGCGAACGCGAGATTCCGCATCATCCGCTCGTCGACCAGACGCTCGACGATTGCCTGCACGACGCGATGGACACCGACGGCTGGCTCGCGCTGCTGCGCCGGATCGAAAGCGGCGCGATCGAACTCATCGCGCGCGACTTGCCCGCGCCGTCGCCGCTCGCGGCCGAGATCCTCAACGCGAAGCCCTACGCGTTCCTCGACGACGCGCCGCTCGAGGAGCGCCGCACGCAGGCCGTGCAGTCGCGCCGCTGGAGCGATCCCGAATCGGCCGACGATCTCGGCGCGCTCGACGTCGACGCGATCGACGCGGTGCGCGACGAAGCGTGGCCGCTCGTGCGCGACGCCGACGAAATGCACGATGCGCTGCTCACCCTCGCCTGCGTCGCCGACAGCGAGGCGCACGCGCACGCAGGCTGGCCCGAGCGACTCGCGGAACTCGCGGAACGCCGTCGCGCGACGAAACTCGCGACGCCGGGCGGCGCCGCGCTGTGGGTACCGGTCGAACGGCTCGTCTGCCTGCGCGCGCTGCATCCCGACGCCCGCATGACACCCGCGCTCAAGGTGCCGGCGGCATGCGCGCAGCCGTGGGAAGCCGATGCCGCACTCGTCGACGTGATCCGCGCGCGGCTCACCGGCTTCGGGCCGCTCACGCTCGATGCGATCGCCGCGCCGCTCGGCCTGCCGCCCGCGTCGATCGCGACGGCGCTCGCGGCGCTGGAGCGCGAAGGCTACGTGATGCGCGGACGCTTCACGCCGGGCGCGGCCACGGACGAATGGTGCGAACGCCACCTGCTCGCACGCATTCATCGCTATACGGTGAAGCGGCTGCGTCGCGAGATCGAGCCGGTCGAACGCGCCGATTTCATGCGCTTCCTGTTCCACTGGCAGCACCTGACACCCGACACGCGCGGCACCGGCCGCGACGCGCTGGCCGCCGTGGTCGAACAGCTCGAAGGCTACGAGGCGGCGGCAAGCGCATGGGAAGACGCACTGCTGCCCGCGCGGCTCACCGACTACACGGCGGGGGGCCTCGACGAGCTGTGCCGCTCGGGCAAGCTGGTGTGGACCCGCATCGGCGCACCGGCCCGCGCGGCCGGCACGCCCGTGAAGACGACGCCGATCGTGCTGCTGCCGCGCCGCCATCTTTCCGCGTGGCACGCGCTGCGCGACCCCGATGCGCAACCGGCGCTGTCCGCACGCGCCACGCAAGTGCGCGACGCGCTCGCCGCGCACGGCGCGATGTTCTTCGATGCCCTGCTCGACGAGCTACACATGCTGCCCGTCGAGCTCGAACAGGCGCTCGGCGAACTCGTGTCGGCCGGCCTCGTGAATGCGGACAGCTACGCGGGCCTGCGCGCGCTGCTGAAGCCGGCCGTCAAGCGCAGCGCGACCTATGCGCCCCGCACGCGACGCGGCGGCGCGCTGATCGGCGGGATGGACGATGCCGGCCGCTGGGCGCTCGTGCAGCGTCAGGCACCGTCGGACGACGACGCGCCCGCGCCGAAACGCGGCCTCGCCACGACCGATTCCGACGCGCTCGAACATATCGTGTGGACGCTGCTGCGCCGCTACGGCGTCGTGTTCTGGCGGTTGCTCGAACGCGAAGCCGACTGGCTGCCGAGCTGGCGCGAACTCGTGCGCGTGCTGCAGCGCCTCGAAGCACGCGGCGAGATTCGCGGCGGCCGCTTCGTCGCCGGGCTCGCGGGCGAGCAGTTCGCGCTGCCCGAGGCCATTCCGATCCTGCGTGAACTGCGACGGCAACCGGGCGATGGACAATACGTGTGCGTGACGGGCGCCGACCCGCTGAATCTCGCCGGCACGCTGCTGCCCGGCGACAAGGTGCCGGCGCTGGCCGGCAATCGCGTGCTGTTTCGCGACGGCGTGCCCGTCGCGTCGCTGGTATCGGGTACGTTCCACTACGCAGCCGACCTGTCGCCCGCCGCGCGCGAGGACGCACGGCTGCGGCTCGCGCGTTCCTGCTGACATCGGCTGACAGCCACGCGGCACCAGACTACTGAACGCGGGGCCGCGCGGTCGCCATCGTTCGGGTAGCATCGAACGATCGACCGCGCGAGCTTGCGCGCGTCGTCCATACAGAACAAGTTTTCCGGAGACTGCCGCTCATGCCTTCGCATGCCGATTCGCCCGCTGCCCATCACGCGGGTTCGCTGACCATTTTCCAGGGCGCCGCGCTCTATATCGGCGCGGTGCTCGGCACCGGCGTGATCGCGTTGCCCGCGCTCGCCGCCGAAGTCGCGGGGCCGGCCTCGCTGCTCGCGTGGGCGGCGCTCGTCGTGCTGTCCGGGCCGCTCGCGGCCACCTTCGCCGCACTCGGCGCCCGCTATCCCGATGCGGGCGGTGTGTCCACCTACGCGCGGCGCGCATTCGGCCCGAAGGCCGCGGCCATCGTCGGCTGGTGCTTCTATTTCGCGGTGCCGGCCGGCGCGCCGGCTGCCGCGATGTTCGGCGGCGCATACGTCGCGGCCGTCACGGGCGGCGGACACACGACGATCATCGTCACGGCCGCCGCGCTGATCGCGACCGTGTCGGCCGCGAATGCATTCGGCGTCACCGTGTCGGGCCGCATGCAGCTCGTGTTGTCGGTGCTGCTCGTCGCGCTGCTGCTCGCCGCGGTGCTTGCGTCGGCCCCGCATGCGCGCACCGCGAACCTGCATCCGTTCGCCCCGCACGGCTGGCTCGCGGTCGGCCAGGCCGCCGCGCTGCTCGTGTGGAGCTTCGCCGGCTGGGAAGCGATCACACATCTCGCCGCCGAATTCCGCCGGCCCGCACACGACATGCCGCGTTCGGCCGGCATCGCGGTCGTGGTCGTCGGGTTCCTGTATCTGTCGGTCGCCGCCGCGAGCGTGACGGTGCTCGGGCCTTCCGCGGGCGCATCGGGCGCGCCGCTCGCCGAACTGATCGCGGGCGGCATCGGCGGCCATGCGCAGGTGTTGGCGGCGGCTGCCGCGCTGCTGCTCACGCTCGGCACGATGAACGCGTATTTCGCGGGCGCGGCCAAACTCGGCGCGGCGCTTGGCCGCGATGGCGCGTTGCCTGCGTGGCTCGCGCAAGGCAGCCAGGTCGGCGGCGTGCCGCGCCGCAGCCTCGGCGTGATCGCCGTGCTCGCGGCCGTCGCGCTGGCCGCCACGGCGCTGTCGGACGTCGGGCCGAAGCCGCTCGTGCTCGTCACGTCCGGCTGTTTCGTGATGGTGTACGGGCTGGGCGCGGCGGCCGCGCTGAAGCTGCTGCCGCGCGGCGGCATCGCGTACCGCTGCGCATGGATTTCGCTCATTGCGGTGGCCGGGCTGTTCGTGACGACCGGCTGGTATTTCCTGTGCCCGCTGCTGCTCGCGGGCTGTGCGTTGCTTTACCTGCAGGTCACCGGTGCGCGTCGATGACCCGGCATGCGCACGCGGGCCGGCACCGGCCCGCTCGCCGCCCCGCCGCGCGAACAATCACGTCGCTCCGTCCGCGCGCCATTCGTTCGCGCCGGTCAGGCCGGCACCAGCTCGAAACTGAGCCGCTTGCCGAGCGCGGCGGCCGCGCTCGCGAGCGTCGCCAGCGTGAGGCTCGTGTCGGTTTCGTCGAGCAGACGGTTGAGCGCGGCGCGGCTGGTTTTCATCCGCGCGGCCATCGCCGTTTTCGTGATGTGCTGCGCCTTCATTTCCTGCCCGATCTGCCACGCGATCACGCGCTTGATCGCGGTGGCGGTGGCTGCTTCGAGATTGCCGTCCGCTTCGAGGAAGGCGTCGAAATCGCTGCCGATATACGGATTGTTCGTGGTCGTCATGTCGTACTCCAGGTGCATGGCGTTGCCGGCTGCCCGACCGTCGAAGACGGTGTGCTCCAGCGTAACCGGGGAATTCAGATGGCGCGCGTCAGCGTTTTCAGGCGCGCGACGGTGACGTCGAGATCGTCCGACGGCGTGGCCCGCGACTGCTTGAAGAAGCCGTGCAGCAGCACCATCGTGTCGCCGACGACCGTGAACAGCACGCGTGCGCTTCGCCCCGGCACCGTCACGCGGATCTCCCACAGATCCTTCGCCATCTTCCGGACCAGCGGCATGCCGAGCGGCCAGCCGAGTTGAACGGTCTTGATCTCTTCGCCGATCGCCCTTCGCTCCACTCGCCCGAGCGCGTTGAGCCATTCGCGCACCGGCTCGTGGCCGCGGGCCGTCCGGAAGAACCGCACGCCGAGCGTGACCTGAATCTGCTGTCTCGCCATCGTCTTGTCGCCAATCGTATCAAAAACGGTACGATATGCCAAGCACCCGATGACGGCTACTGACCGGATGGCCAGTCCCGCAGCAAGAAAGAGAAAGGAGATCGGGTCCGGCGCATCGCCAGGCCCGATGGATCAACGCTTGCCGCGAGCAGGCTTGCGCGCCGTGCGTGGTGCCCGATGCGGTCGCGCATCGCCGAACCGCGACCGAGCGATGTCGCGCATCGCGTCGATCAGCGTCCGCGCGACCGGCGACGGCTGCGCATCGGTACGCAGCACGAGCCCGACCGGCTCGTCGGTGCCCGCCGACGGCAGCGGCAGGCGCGCCAGCGCACCGGCCGACAGATCGTATTCGGCGGCATAGAGCGGCACGAACCAGACCGCGTCGTTCTCGAGCGCCAGCGCGCGCGCAACCGATACCGACAGCACCTCGATGAACGAATCCAGCGGCGGCGCGCCGCATGCGCCGAGCAGTTGCTCGGCCGACTGGCGGATCAACGTGCCGAACGGCGGCAGCACGACCGGATAGCGCGCCAGCTCGGCGGCCGGCGCCACGCTCGCGAGCAGCGGATGCCCGGCGCGCACGACCGCGACGAGCGGCTCGTTGTACAACTGCTCGAACGCGAGCCCGATCATTCGCTCCGGCTCCGACAGCCGGCCGATCGCGCATTCGATGGCCCCGGATTTCAGACGCTCGAGCAACTCGGCGTTCGCGGCCGTCGCGATCCGCACGACGATACGCGGCCAGCGCGCGGTCAACGCCTTCATCAAGGCCGGCGCAAGCGAGGCCGCGACGGTCGGCAGCATGCCGATTTCCAGCGTCGCGGCGGCGGCCCCGCCCTCGCGCGCCAGCAGCCCGACGCCCTGACGCAGCGCCAGCACGCACGCATTCGCGTGCGGCATGAACAGTTGCGCTTCGCGGGTCGGCTGCGCGCCGTGCCGGCCGCGCTCGAACAGCTTCACGCCGAGGATCGCCTCCAGCTCGGCGATCGTCTTCGACACGGCCGGTTGCGTGATCGACAGGCTTTCGGCCGCCTTCTGCACGCCGCCCAGCTGCGCGACCGCGAGAAAACACTGCAGGTGCCGGAATTTGACACGGCCGTCGGCGATACGGTTATTCATAACGGGTGGTTATGTTAATGACGATGAATCGCCATTTTGCATAACTTTCCGGAAAGGCCCAAGCGTTCGGGACGACGTCACCCGTGGCGCCGCAGCGCGTGGAATCCGGTCGGCTCCCAGATCCGTTTCGCGATCAGCAGGGCCGTGCCGTGCTTCTGCCCGAGCGGCGCGGACGACGACTCGGCATGCAGCGCCGCGGCCTTGCTGGCGAGCCGCCGCAGTTCCTGTTCGAGCTCGGCGGCGGCCGCGTCGGTCAGCATCCCCTGCAGGAACGTCATCGTCTCGCCCGGGCCGTCGAAGCGGCTGCCGAGAAAGTCGTCGAGCACGTGCGCATGGAAGTAGCGGCGAATCGGGCCACCCGGCAGCCAGTCGAAATCGCGCGCGACGCGCACGCGAATCCGGTCGCCGGGCAACAGCGCGATCACGTTCATCCGGTCGAGCATCAGCAGATATTTCACACACTCGGCCTGCGTGAGCCGATAGGCCGACACGATGTCCTGCACGGTCCAGTAATTGATCGCGCAGACGGCGACGAGCAGCAGTTTCTCGTCCGACACGAGCAACGCCTCCTGCGCCTCGGTCAGCACGCGCAGGCGCGGCGCGGACGCCGACGCTTCCTGCACGAGCTCGGCGAGCGTATAGCCGAGCAGTTGCGCGATCTCCGCGACGCGCTCCAGCGTGAAGCGGCCGCTCGCGAACAGCCGCTTCACGCTCGTCTCGGAGACGTCGAGCGCACGCGCGACGTCCCGGTAAGTCATTCCCTGCGCCTTCAGCTGGCGCTTCAGCGTTTCGATGAGTTGGGCAGTCTCGGTCATGTTGGTATCGAAAAATGATGCTCGTGGTCGGATATTAGGCTACTCGCGTATCCGCATCAGCACTTTTGGATACTTGTCTGCATAATCCGCTCCGTCCTGTCATGCAACGACGGAGCCGAAATGACCGCCCGAATCGACACAGCCGCCTGCGAACCGCACCACGCCGCCCCGCGCGATGCACGCGCCACCGATCGCACGATGCCGCTCGCCACCGTACGCACGCTGGCCGCCGGCGCCCACGTTGGCGATCTCGTGTTCATCCGCGAGCGAGCCGGTGCACCGGATGCCGCGACGGGCGCGGCCGGCGCATGGGCCAACCGCTTCGGCATCGTCGTTGATACGTCGGGCGACGAACCGGCGATCGCGGAGTCGACGGCGTTCGGATGGACGACGCTCACGCCGCTGTCGCGTTTCGTCGCCCGGACCGGCGGCGGACGCATCGCCCTGGCGCGCCGCGTCGCGGCGGCATCGGCCGACGCGCAACGCCACGTCCACGCGCTGGCCGAACGGCGAATCGATGCGCTGCTCGGCAGTCGCTTCAACCTGCGCGCGCGGCGCGGTTTCTGCGCGCAGTACGTGGCCGAGGTGCTCGGCGCCGGCCACGCGGCGACACCGTCGGCCCTGCTGCGCAGCGGCACGCTGGCGCTCGAATTCGACGGGATCGTGTTCGACGCCCGTCAGCCATGACGACGGGCACGCTCGGGGAGACCGGATAACAACGAGAACAAAAGAAAAAACAGCGACGGGCTGGCTGGAGGGCCGTGCACGGGGTCGTCACCGACGACGCGAAGCCCGATCGTTTTTTCCGCCGGACAGGCTTCCTGTCCGGCGGAATTTTCATTGCCGGGACGAACATAACGAACGGTTATGCGATTCGCGAAAAAAGGTCATTTTGCATAACTTTCCGGATTGGCTAAAGTCGTGGCCATCCACTTCGCGAAATACCTATCAGGAGACGCCCGATGGATTCCCCCACGATCCTCACGCCGCGCGACTGGCCGTCGCATCCGGCCTATGTCCACCCCGAGTACCGTTCGTCCGTGAAACGCGGCCCGACCCGCCCGCTGATCCCGCTGAAGGAGAAGTTGCGCGACCAGTACGCGCCCGTCTACGGCGCGGAAGATCTCGGCGCGCTCGACCACGATCTGACGAAGAACGCCGTGAAGAACGGCGAGCCGCTCGGCGAGCGGATGGTCGTCACCGGCCGCGTGCTCGACGAAGGCGGCAAGCCTGTGCGCAACACGCTCGTCGAGGTGTGGCAGGCCAATGCGGCCGGCCGCTACGTGCACAAGGTCGACCAGCACGACGCGCCGCTCGACCCGAACTTCCTCGGCGCCGGCCGTTGCCTGACCGACGACGAAGGCCGCTACCGCTTCCTGACGATCAAGCCCGGCGCGTATCCGTGGGGCAACCATCCGAACGCGTGGCGCCCGAATCACATCCATTTCTCGCTGTTCGGCGATTACTTCGGCTCGCGTCTCGTCACGCAGATGTATTTCCCCGGCGATCCGCTGCTCGCGTACGACCCGATCTTCCAGGGCACGCCGGAAGCCGCGCGCGATCGGCTGATCTCGCGCTTCTCGATGGACATCACCGAAGAAGGCTATGCGCTCGGCTACGAATTCGACATCGTGCTGCGCGGCCGCGACGCCACCCCGATGGAGCGCTGAACCATGACGACGCTGAAGCAAACCCCTTCGCAGACGGTCGGCCCGTACTTCGCGTATGGCCTGTGCCCGCAGCAATACGACTACGACCTGAAAAGCCTGTTCACGCCGACGATCGCCGCGGCGCACGCCGAAGGCGAGCATGTGCTGCTGGTCGGGCAGGTGTTCGACGGCGACAACAACGTGGTCGGTGACGCGGTGCTCGAATTCACGCAGGTGGACGGCGCGGGCCGCTACCCCGCGTCGCGCGACGACATCGCGACATCCGGCTTCACGGGCTTCGCGCGGGTCGGCACGGGCACCGACCCGCAGCAGCGCTTCGTCGTCGAGACGGTGAAGCCGGGCCGCGTCGCCGCCGACGAGGCGCCGCACATCAACGTGACCGTGATGATGCGCGGCATCCTCACCCATGCGTTCACCCGCGTGTACTTCGACGACGAAGCCGCCGCGAACGCGGTCGACCCCGTGCTCAACGCGGTGCCGGCCGAGCGCCGCGCGACGCTCGTCGCGAAACGCGATGCGCAGCCGGGCCGCCCGGTCGTCTACCGCTTCGACATCCGCATGCAGGGGCCGGAAGAAACCGTGTTCTTCGACGTTTGACGCACGCGCCGGCGCTTGCCGGCCCTGTGCGCCGGGCACAACCGCATCGCCGTGTGGCGCGATCCCGACAGGCATCGCGCCACACGGCGTTTTTGATGCGCCGTCGCGATCATTCGATGGTGCGCCGCATCGTGACCGACGCGGCTGCGGATGATTGCCCCATCGGCTTTCCGCCCCGATATCGAACGCGCGATTGAAACGCGTGCTGCAACAGCACATCAATCGTGGGGCCGACACGATATCGTTTGCGCGTTATGCGGCGTATGCTTCGTTATCCGCAACGCACCGGCAGAATTAAATCGTAAGAAGAAACAATTGAATGCGTCATGCGCGACGCTGCCCAACCGGCGGCCCGCGCATTTTTTCAGACAGAGTGCCTTTAAACGCGTCTGGCCGAAGGTGGCGGACGCGTATTTTTTTGGCGCGGCGGCCCGCGTACCAGCAGAGCCTGCGCCGGGTCGCGGCGCCTAGCGACGCATCTCCAGATAGCGGCTCGGCGTATCGCCCAGGATGCGGCGAAACGCCGACGTGAACGCACTCGCGCTCGCGTAGCCGAGATCGAGCGCGACGCGCGTCACCGGCTGCCCGTCGGTCAGGCGGGCAATCGCCGCGAGCATGCACACCTGCTGGCGCCATGCGGCGAAACTCACGCCCGTCTGCGCGCGGAACTGCCGCGTGAACGTGCGGCGGCTCACGCCCGCGTCGGCCGCGACCCGGTCGAGATCGGCGTCGATCGACGGCGCCGCGAACAGGTGGCGGCACACCTTCGCCAGCCGTGCGTCGGCCGGCAGCGGCGCATGCAGCGAGAGGCGCGGCATCGTCGCGATTTCCGCGACCAGCAGATCCATCAGCTTGCCTGCGCGGCCGTCGACGTCGTACATCGCCGGCAGGTCGACCGCATCGTCGAGCAGTTGCCGCAGCAGCGGCGACACGCCATATACGCCGCACTGGGCCGGCAGGCCGGCCGCCTGCGCGGCATCGATGGATACGAACGCGTTGAGCATCGTGACCGGCCCGGCCATCGTCATTTCGTGCCGCACGCCGGCCGGCACCCAGCACGCGCGCTGCGGCGGCACCAGCCAGCGCCCGTGCGGCGTCGACACGCTGATCGTGCCGCGCGACGCGAACGCGAATTGCCCGCGCACGTGCGCGTGATCCGGAAACGTCGTGCCCGCCGCGAAGTCGTTGGCGAGCACGACCACGCTCCGGGGAATGTGTTCGTAGGGATCTAGCAGCGTATTTCTCACGGCTCGAATTCCATCATCAATGATCCGATATCAAAGGCCGGTCGCCTTCGAATGATCCACGATCCGCTCCACGTCCGGTCAACGCAACCCCGCTCGCGCTGGCCGCGACGATGGAAGCATTCCCGCTCGCCGCGACGGCCCGCCCGACCGCGTCGCGCTCGGCCGCGCGCCGGCGCACATCGTCACGGCACGCGTCAACGCAGCATGAACGACATCGCCGACAGGCTGTTCAGCGTGCGCACCACGTGCTCGACCGACGGCCCATCGAAACGCAGCGTCACCGCATCGACACGCTCGAGCGACGGCAGCACGCAGAACAGGTCGGCGAGCGCGGCCGTCTGCACGCGCAGCGTGCACGCCGCCGGCGCCGGTCGATGCGCGCCGGCGCGCACGCCGGCCGACAGCGCCCGCGCGACCGTTTCGCGCGCGGCGGTCGCGATCCGCGCACACGAGGCGGCGGGCGTCAGCGTCTCGCCGCTCGACGCGCCGCCGGCCGTCTTGACCGTCTCGAAACGCGCGTCCGGAAACAGCGGCTGCGTTTCGTCGGCGAATACGTCGTCGCCGGTCGCGAGCGCGACATGCGCGCCGTATTCGCGCGCCAGCGCGCCGTACAGGCCGGCCTCGCCGAGCTCGACGCCATTCAGCCACACCTGTGTGAACGCAAAGCTGTTGATCGTGTGCGCGAGCACGCCACGCGTCTGCGATTTCGCGTGATAGCCGATCATGAACACGAGATCGGGCTGCTGTTCGAGGCCCGCCATCATCCCGAGCGGGCGCGGCTTGCCGAGCACGACGCGTGCGCGCGCATCGAGTCCGTCGGGCAGCAGGTTGCGAAAGCCGCCATGCGAATCGTTGACCCAGACGGCCTGCGCACCGCCCGCGAACGCGCCTTCGATCGCCGCGTTCGCCTCGGCGGTCATCCAGCGGCGCGCGCGTTCGTATTCCGGATTGCCGGCGCGCGTCTGCTCGACGGCGAATACGCCGGCGACACCCTCGATGTCGGTCGAGATCAGGATCTTCATGACTGGGTCGAACGTCCTTCGTTGTTTTCGTTGAACAGCCGGGCGAGATCGGGCACCGCGTCGCGCAGCGCTTGCCGCACGTGGCCGTCGCGCCCGGCGACCGTCACCGCCTGCAGCAAGGCGTCGGCGATCGCGTGTTCGACGCTTTCGGCCGCGGCCATGAACAGCGGATCGAGCGCCGCATCCGCGACGAGGGCCGGCAGCGCGATCGTCGACGCGTCGTGCGCGATCGTGTAGGCGGTCGAGAACGCGAGCGCGATGTCGCCGCTGCCATGCCCGTAGACGGAGCCCGTACGGGCCAGCCCCGCCCCCGCGCGACGCGCGAGCCGCGACAGCTGCCGCGCGTCGAGCGGCGCATCGGTGGCCAGCAGCAGGATGATCGAGCCCTGCTCGGGCGGCGCAGCGTGCGCCGCTTCGGCCGCGCGCCGTTGCGCGACGATGCACCCGAGCGGCACGCCGCCGAGCGTCAGCATCGGCAGCCGGCCGAAATTCGCGAGCACGAGCGCGCCGACCGTATAGGGGCGGCCGGCCGCGACGGCCACGCGCGACGCCGAACCGATCCCGCCTTTCAGGTCGAAGCACGACATCCCGCGCCCGGCGCCGACCGCGCCGCGGACGACGTCGCGCGACGCCGCGCGGCACGCGTCGTCGTAATGCGCGGCGGTGACCGCGAACGCCTGGATGTCGTTCAGGTAACCGTCGTTGCACTCGAACACGAGCGGATTGACGGTCGACCAGTCGCGGCCGATCCGCGGATTCGCCGCGATCGCCGCGCGGATCTGCGCCTGGGCGACCGCGCCGACGCCGAACGTGTTGGTCAGCGCGATCGGCGTGTCGAGCGTGCCGAGTTCGTCGACCTGCACGAGCCCGACGCTCTTGCCGAAACCGTTGATCACGGCGGCCCCCGCCGGCACCTTGCTGCGGTACACGTCGCCCGGATGCGGCTTCACGACGGTCACGCCCGTCTGCACGTTGCCGGCATCCAGCGTGCAATGGCCGACCGTCACCCCCGGCACGTCGGCGATCGTGCCGCGCGGCCCGGCCGGCAGCGTCGCCGTCCACATCGGTGCAGCCCGCATCAACGGCGCTCCAGCTTCGGGTCGAGCGCGTCGCGCAGCCCGTCGCCGAGCAGGTTGAACGCGAGCACGGTCAGGAAGATCGCGAGACTCGGGAACACCGCGATGTGCGGCGCCGTCACCATGTCCGCGCGCGCCTCGTTGAGCATCGCGCCCCACTCCGGCGTCGGCGGCTGCGCGCCGAGCCCGAGGAACGACAGGCTCGCGGCGGTGATGATCGACGTGCCGATCCGCATCGTGAAGTAGACGACGACCGACGACACGGTGCCCGGCAGGATGTGCCGCATGATGATCGTCCAGTCGGACGCGCCGATGCTGCGCGCGGCCTCGACGTAGGTCATGTGCTTGAGCATCAGCGTGTTGCCGCGCACGAGCCGCGCGAACGCCGGGATGCTGAAGATCGCGACCGCGCAGATCACGTTGACCATCCCGTTGCCGAGGATCGCGACCACGCCGATCGCGAGCAGGATGCCCGGGAACGCGAACAGCACGTCGGCGATGCGCATCGTGATGCGGTCCCACCAGCCTTCGTAGTAGCCGGCGAGCAGCCCGAAGAACGTGCCGATCACCGCGCCGAGCGCCACCGAGAAGAAGCCGGCCGCGAGCGAGATGCGCGTGCCCGCGACGATCCGGCTGAAGATGTCGCGGCCGAGCGAATCGACGCCGAACCAGTGCACGGCCGACGGCCCCGCGTTCAGCGCGTCGTAGTCGAAATAGTTCTCCGGATCGAACGGCACGATGTGCGGGCCGACGAACGCCAGCACGACGAGCGCCAGCACGAAGCCGCCCGCGACGAGCGCGACGGTCTGCTTGCGGAACTTGCGCCAGAATTCGCGCCACGGCGTGCGGATCGCGGTCGGTGCGGCCGGCGCCGCGGTCTGGACAGTCGCGTTCATGCGCGCCTCACTTGAACCGGATGGTCGGGTTGATGACCGCGTACAGCACGTCGACGGTCAGGTTGATCAGGATGAATTCCAGCGAGAACAGCAGCACGATCGCCTGGATCACCGGGTAGTCGCGCATCGTCACCGCGTCGACGAGCAGGCGGCCGAGCCCCGGCCAGTTGAACACGACCTCGACGACGATCGAGCCGCCGAGCAGGAAGCCGAACTGCAGCCCCATCATCGTGACGACCGGGATCATCGCGTTGCGCAGGCAGTGCTTGAGCACGACCATCGGCTCGTGCACGCCCTTCGCGCGTGCGGTGCGCACGAAGTCCTCGTTCAGCACCTCGACGAACGATGCGCGCGTGAAACGCGCCATCACGGCCGCGACCGCCGCGCCGAGCGTCAGCGACGGCAGCACGTAGCTCTTCCACGAGCCGTCCGGCACGACCGGCAGCCAGCCGAGCTTCACCGAGAACACTTCCATCAGCAGCATGCCGAGCGCGAACGCGGGAAACGAGATGCCCGACACCGCGATCGTCATCCCGAGGCGATCGGGCCAGCGATTGCGCCAGACCGCCGACGCGATCCCGATCGCCATGCCGAGCAGCGTCGACCACACCATGCTGACGAGCGTCAGCATCAGCGTCGGCATGAAGCGTTCGCCGATCTCGGTCGAGACCGGCCGCTTGCTGCGCGTCGACATGCCGAAATCGCCGTGCGCGATCTTCGTGAAGAAGTTCGCGAACTGCGCGGGCAGCGGCCGGTCGAGCCCGAGATCGGCGCGCACCAGCGCGACCGTCGCGTCGTCGGCTTCGGGACCGGCCGCGAGCCGCGCCGGGTCGCCCGGCAGCAGGTGCACGAACAGGAACACCAGCACCGCGACGATCGCGAGCGTGGGCAGCAGGCCGAACAGGCGTTTGACGAGGAAATTCAGCATGGGACACCGATCGAATCAGCGCACCGGCGGCTCGCGCCGCCGGCACTGCGTGGCGGGCAAACCGCCGTCATTTCAGCGAGATCTCGTCGAAGTTGAACGAGCCGTCCGGCATCACGTACGCGCCCTGCAACCGCTTGCTGCGCGCATACACGATCTTCTCCTGCACGAGGAAGATCCACGGCGCATCGGCCCAGATCTGCTTCTGCGCGTCGGCGTAGAGCTCGGCCTTCTTCGTGCGGTCGACCGTCTCGAGCGCCTTCGTCAGGTCGCCGTCGACCGTGTCGTTCTTGTAGTACGCGGTGTTGACGAGCTTCGGCGGCGCCGACGCGCCGGCCAGCAGCGGCGTGATCGCCCAGTTCGCCTCGCCCGTCGACGACGACCAGCCGATGTAGTACATCCGCACCGGCGCCTTCGCCGGATCCGGCGCGCTCTCGACCTTCGCGACGCGCTCGCCGGCTTCCAGTGCCTGCACCTGCACCTTCACGCCGACCTGCGCGAGCTGCTGCTGCACGAACTGGATCGCCTTCTGCGACGTCGAGTTGTTATAGGCGGACCACAGCGTCGTCTCGAAACCGTTCGGATAGCCGGCTTCCTTCAGCAGCGCACGCGCCTTCGCCGGATCGTACGGCCAGGGGCCGAGCTTCGTCGCGTAATCGACGCCCTGCGGCACCACGCCGGTCGATGGCGTCGCGAAGCCGGAGAACGCGACCTTCGCGAGCGCTTCCTTGTTCACCGCGTAGTTCAGCGCCTGGCGCACCTTCGGGTTGTCGAACGGCTTCTGCAGCATGTTCAGCGAGACGTAGCGCTGCACGATCGACGGCCGCTCGACGACGTCGACCTTCGCGTTGCCCTTCAGGTCGGCCGCCTGCTCGAACGGAATGCGGAACGCGAAATCGGCTTCGCCCGTCTTCATCAGCGCCGCGCGCGTGTTGTTGTCGACCACCGGCTTCCAGTCGATCGCGTCGATCTTCGGATAGCCCTTCTTCCAGTAGCCGGCGAACTTCTTCACCTTCAGGTCGTCGGTCTGCTTCCATTCGACGAACTCGAACGGCCCGGTGCCGACCGGATGCAGCGCGATGTCGCGGCCCCACTTCTTCAGCGCGGCCGGCGAGATCATCACGGCCGACGGGTGCGCGAGCGTGTTGATGAACGCCGAGAACGGCTCGCGCAACGTGACCTTCACCGTGGTCGGATCGACGACCTCGGTCTTCTCGATCACGCGGAACATGTTGTAGCGCTTCAGGTGGTTCGCGGGATCGGTCACGCGGTCGAAGTTGGCCTTCACGGCCGCCGCGTTGAAATCGGTGCCGTCGTGGAACTTCACGCCCGGGCGCAGCTTGATCGTGTACGTCTTCGCGTCGGGGCTGGCCTCGTAGCCGGTCGCGAGCACGTTGACGAGCTTCATGTCCTTGTCGAAGCCGAACAGCCCCTGGTAGAACGACTTGACGACGGCCTGCGACACGGTGTCGTTCGCGTCGTACGGGTCCATCGTCGTGAAGGTCGAATCCACCGCCATCACCGCGGTCTGCTGCGCGAACGCGGGCAGCGCGGCCGACAGCGCGAACGCGCCGGCGAGCGCGACGAAGCAGGCGCGCGGACGAAACATCGGAAACGGATGCTGCTGGGTCATTTTGCTGGGCTCCTATCGGTGAATCGGTGACGCCTCACGGGCGTTTCGGTTTCGACTGCCTGCTGACTCGCGCGCCGTCATCGCGGCGCACGACTCCACCACTCAATACGCGCCGCCGACGCGATGCGTCGCGACGTAATGATCGGGACCGACCGCGACGAGCGGCGCGACGACCGGCTCGTCGCCGACCGCGCGGATCGGGCTCGGAATCTCGTCCGCCGCGAGCTGGCGCGGCGCATGCCGGCGCGCGGGATCGGCGACCGGCACCGCGCTCATCAGCTTCTTCGTGTACGGATGCTGCGGCGCCTCGAACACCGCGCGACGCGGGCCGATCTCGACGATCTGGCCCAGATACATCACCGCGACGCGATGGCTGACGCGCTCGACCACCGCCATGTCGTGCGAGATGAACAGGTACGCGACGCCGAGCTCGCGCTGCAGGTCGAGCATCAGGTTGACGATCTGCGCCTGCACCGACACGTCGAGCGCCGACACCGACTCGTCGGCGATCACGACCTTCGGGTTCAGCGCGAGCGCACGCGCGATCGCGATCCGCTGGCGCTGGCCGCCCGAGAATTCGTGCGGATAGCGGCGCGCGGCTTCCGGCGGCAGGCCGACCTTGTCGAGCAGCCAGTCGACGCGCGCCTGCGCCTCGGCGCCGCTCGCGACGCCGTGCACGAGCAGCGGCTCCATGATCGAGAAGCCGACGGTCAGGCGCGGGTTCAGCGAGGCGAACGGGTCCTGGAAGATGAACTGGATGTTGCGGCGCAGCGCCTGCAGGTCCGGGCCCTTCAGCGCGCTGATGTCGCGGCCGTCGAATTCGATCGAGCCGCTTTGCGATTCGACGAGGCGCAACAGCGAACGACCGGTGGTCGACTTGCCGCAGCCCGATTCGCCGACGAGCGCGAGCGTCTCGCCCGCGCGCAACTCGAAGCTCACGCGCTCGACCGCATGCACGTATTGCGACACGCGGCCGAACACGCCGCTCTTCACCGGAAAGCGCGTGACGAGATCGCGCACGCGCAGGATCGGCGGCGCGGCATGATCGACGGGCGGCTGCGCGTCGTTCGCGGCGGACGCCGTGGTCGGGGCCGGCGCCGTCGCGCTGGTGCCGTCCACCTTCAGCAGCGGGAATTTCTCGGGGGCGTCGGTGCCCTGCATCGAGCCGAGCCGCGGCACGGCCGCGAGCAGCGCGCGCGTGTAGCGATGCGCGGGCGTCGCGAAGATGCGGTCCGACCCGCCCTCCTCGACCTTCTCGCCGCGGTACATCACGAGCACGCGGTCGGCGACTTCGGCCACCACACCCATGTCGTGCGTGATGAAGATCACGCCCATGTTCATTTCGTCCTGCAGCCCGCGCACCAGTTGCAGGATCTGCGCCTGGATCGTCACGTCGAGCGCGGTCGTCGGCTCGTCGGCGATCAGCAGCGCGGGCCGGCACGACAGCGCCATCGCGATCATCACGCGCTGCCGCATCCCGCCCGACAACTGGTGCGGATAGCGCGCGAACACGCGGCGCGCTTCCGGGATGCGCACCAGATCGAGCAGCCGCAGCGCCTCCGCGCGCGCTTCGGCCGTGCCCTTCGACTGGTGCAGCGCGATCGCCTCGCTGATCTGGTCGCCGACGGTGAACACCGGGTTCAGCGACGTCATCGGCTCCTGGAAGATCATCGCGATGTCCGCGCCGCGGATGCCGCGCATCGTCGCGGCACTCGCCTGCGCGAGATCGACCAGCGCGCCGCCACGGCGCCGGAACGCGATCCGTCCGCTCGTGATCTCGCCGCCGCCGTGCTCGACGAGGCGCATCAGCGCGAGCGACGTGACCGACTTGCCCGAGCCCGATTCGCCGACGATCGCGAGCGTCTCGCCGCGATCGACGTGAAACGACACGTTGCGCACCGCGTCGAACGTCGCGCCTTCGCGGCGGAACGTGACCGACAGGTCGTCGACGGCCACCACGCGCTGCTCGGGCAGCGCCAGCGGCGACGGGTTACGGCTCGAAGTCATGCGTGTCTCCTCGTGCGATCCGGAATCAGGCCGCGTCGTCGCGGTAGATGCCGACGACCGGCGCTTCACCGACGCGCGCGTAGCCGCGGTACATCCCTTCGGTGTTGAACGGCATCGCGACGTTGCCCTGTGCGTCGACCGCGATGATCCCGCCGCGGCCCGCGAGACGCGGCAGCTTGTTCATCACGACGTCGTGCGCGGCGTCGGCGAGCGACGCGCCGCGATACGCGATCTGCGCGGCGACGTCGTAGGCCGTCGCGAGCCGCATGAACATCTCGCCGGTGCCCGTCGACGAGACCGCGCAGGTCGCGTCGTCCGCGTAGCAGCCGGCGCCGATGATCGGCGAATCGCCGACGCGCCCCGGCTGCTTGTTCGTGATGCCGCCCGTCGACGTCGCCGCCGCGATGTGGCCGTTCAGGTCGCACGCGACCGCGCCGACCGTGCCGTGCTTGCGGTCCGGATCGAGCGGCTCGGCCGGCTGCGGCTGTTGCTGCGACTGGCCGAACACGAACGTCGCCGCATCGTGATCGAGCATCGCGCCGGCCGCCGCGCGCGCCTTCACCCACTGCGCATGCCGCGATTCGGTGTCGAAGTAGCCGGGTTCCGCGAGTTCGAGCCCCTGCGCGGCGGCGAACGCATCGGCGCCCGCGCCGGCGAACAGCACGTGCTCGCTCGCCTCCATCACGCGCCGCGCGGCGAGCACCGGGTTGCGCACGCGGGTCGCGCAGCAGATCGCGCCGGCGCCGAGCGTCGCGCCGTCCATGACCGCCGCGTCGAGTTCGTGCTTGCCTTCGGCCGTATACACGGCGCCGCGCCCGGCGTTGAACAGCGGGCAGTCCTCGAGCATCCGCACCGCGACGGTGACGGCGTCGAGCGCGCTGCCGCCATCGGCCAGCACGCGCTGCGCGGCCTGCAGGATCGCGGTGAGTTCGGCGCGGTACCGACGTTCGGTGTCGGTATCCATCGCTTCGCGCAGGATCGTGCCTGCGCCGCCGTGAATCGCGACGATCGCGGGTGAAGTCATGATTTTTTCGGACGTGGGGAAGAAGGGTTGGTGGCCGGCAGCGCCGCTTGCGGCTGCACGAGCCACGGCAGCAGGAATTCGGTCATCTCGGCGGCGGATTTCGCGGACCGGTGCGTGCGCAGCGCGACCGCATCGATCAGCGCCTCGATCATCGTCAGCACGGCGGCTTCCGACGTGGCCGCGAAACGCCGTTCGGCCTTGACGTACAGGTTCAGCGACGCGATCGGCGCGAGCGGCGATTGCGGGCCGTCGGAGATGCCGAGCACGCGCGCCCCGCGCGCCGCCGCGCGACGGGCCAGCTCGATCGTGTCCTTCACGTAGCGCGGAAACGCGAGCGCGATCACGAGATCGCGCGAATCGGCCGTGTACAGGCGCCGCGCCGCGTGCGACGGGCCACCGAGCAGCGCGAGCGACTGCACGCTGTCATGGCAGACGGACAGTCCGTGCTCCATCAGGCCGGTGAGAAACGCGCTCGACCCGGCGCCGAGAATCAGCACGCGCCGCGCGCCGACGATCGCCTCGACCGCCGCCTCGACATCGGCCGCGTCCAGTTGCGCACGCGTGTTCTCGATGTTGGCGGCAGCCTGGTCGAATACCGCGTCGATCCACGCGGCGCCGCGCACGCCGGACTCCTGCTCCTGCGCGGAACGCAGCCGTTCGACCGGTCCGAGCGTGGCCTCGAAGCCGCGCACGAGCGCCGCGCGCATCGCCGGATAGCCGTCGAAACCGAGCGCCTTCGCGAAGCGGTTCGCGGTCGCGATCGATGCATTCACGGCCTGCGCGAGCTCATCGATCCGCATCGTCGCCGCGCGAAACGGGTTCGCGAGCACGAACTCGCCCATGCGCCGGTGAATCGGCGTCATCAACGGCATCGCCGACGCGATCCGCTCGGCGATCGCGGGTTCGTCGTGACTGACATCGTGCGGAACGAGGGGCGTCATGCGAAGGGTCGTTGCAAGGTGGATGAAAATCAATTTACACAATCTATCTCGAAAAAAGAAATAAATTTTCATCAGGGTTGTCACGCCCCGCCGGGTGTCCATCGACCGTCCGGAAGATCGCCCGGCCCCGCCGCACGGGCCTCTGGCGGCCGAGCGCCGGGTGTCGCCGCTCATCGGCTTGCCGTCCGCCATCGGGAAAACCCCGAGCAGGTTCGTTCGAATGCAGATTCACGTTGACCGGATTCGCATTCGAACATAGGATGTTCGAAAATGATCAGTCGTCAGATAACATTGCAGTTTGATGACGGCGGAATGTTCGCTCGAACACCGTGATTTCGATATAAACCGGGTAAAACCGGCGCGCATCAAGATCGGACATCGTACAAATAAACGAAACGAGCCATCTCGAATGGATGGCCCTCACGGACCGGGCAGGCGCCGCGCGCCCGCCCTGCCTGACAGGAGACAGCAGTGAAGACAGTCAAGGCGTTGCGCTGGTGGATCATCGTGCTCGTGTGTCTCGGCACGATCCTCAACTACCTCGCACGGAATTCCCTCGCGGTGCTCGCGCCCGAACTCAAGCAGGTGTTCGCGATCTCGACGCAGCAGTACTCGTACATCGTCGGCGCGTTCCAGATCGGCTACACGATCATGCAGCCGGTATGCGGGTTCATCGTCGATCTGATCGGGCTGCGGCTCGGGTTCGCGCTGTTCGCGATGCTGTGGTCGGTGGTCGGCGTCGCGCACGGCTTCGCGTCGGGCTGGCTGTCGCTCGGCATCCTGCGCGGCTTGCTGGGCCTGTTCGAGGCCGCCGCGATTCCATCGGGGATGAAGGCCGTCGCCGAGTGGTTTCCCGATCGCGAGAAATCCGTCGCGGTCGGCTACTTCAACGCGGGCACGTCGCTCGGCGCCGCGATCGCGCCGCCGCTCGTCGTGTTCCTGTCGATGCGGTTCGGCTGGCAGGCCGCGTTCATGGCCACCGGCGCGCTCGGGTTCGTGTGGGCCGCGCTGTGGTACACGCAGTACCGTTCGCCGGCCGCTCATCCGCGCATCACGCCGCAGGAACGCACGCTGATCCGCGACGGCCAGGCCACGATGCCGCCCGTGTCGACGCGCCGCATCCGCGACGTCGTCACCGCCCGGCGCTTCTGGGCCATCGCGCTGCCGCGCTTCTTCGCGGAACCCGCGTGGCAAACTTTCAGCTTCTGGATTCCGCTGTACCTCGCGACCGAGCGCCACATGCCACTCACGCAGATCGCGGTGTTCGCGTGGATGCCGTTTCTCGCGGCCGACCTGGGCGGCATCGCGGGCGGCTACCTGTCGCCCTACCTCGCGAATCGCTTCAGGCTGCCGCTCGTGTGGTCGCGCGTCGCGGGCGTCGCGCTCGGCGCGCTGCTGATGCTCGGGCCGGCGATGATCGGGCTCGCGTCGTCGCCGTACACCGCGATCGCACTCTTCTGCGTCGGCGGCTTCGCGCACCAGATGATCTCCGCGCTCGTCAACACGCTGTCGGCCGACGTGTTCGACCCCGAGGAAGTCGCCACGGCGAGCGGCTTCGCCGGAATGGCCGCGTGGATCGGCGGCCTCGGCTTCTCGCTGCTGGTCGGCGCGCTCGCCGACAAGATCGGCTATGCGCCGCTGTTCGCGTGCCTCGGCCTGTTCGACATCATCGGCGTCACGCTGCTCGCGGTGCTGATCCGCGGCCAGTCGAAGCAGGAACGCCTGCTCGCGCAGCACGCCTGATCTCCGCCTTTACCAGGAATCGCATTCATGACTTCGCTTCTTCATCCGCCCGTGTTCCGCGTCGACAGCCACCACGCGAACCGTGTGCTGCTCGCGTCCGATACGGGCGCCACCGTCGAAATCTTCGTGCTCGAGGACGACATCGTGCGGGTGCGCGTGCTGCCCGACGCGACCGCGCGCAACCCGCGCACGTGGACCATCGCGCCCGGTCTCGACGACGTGCCGCTCGACGGCCGCGACCGCCTCGACCTGAGCGACTTCACGCTGCCCGGGTACGAACTGACCGAGGACGACGACGGCGTGCGCATCGAAACCGCGCGGATCCGGCTCGCGGTGCGCCGGCAAGGCGGCCATTGCACGTGGTCGATGCGCGGCGCGGATGGCGCATGGCGCGTCGCACTCGCCGACCGCGCGACGCAGGCGTACAACTTCGGCTGGTGGGACGACCGCGTGTATCACTACGTCGCCCGCGAGCGCGGCGACCAGGTCTTCGGCCTCGGCGAACGCGCGGGCGAACTCGACCGCACGGGCACACGCTTCGAGATGCGCAACATCGACGCGATGGGCTACAGCGCGAAACACACGGACCCGCTGTACAAGCACATCCCGTTCTACATCACGTGGTCGCCCGATGCATGCCAGGGCTTCGGGCTGTTCTACGACACGCTGTCGGACTGCTCGTTCGACATGGGCCGCGAGCTCGACAACTATCACGGCCCGTACCGCTATTTCGTCGCCGAGCACGGCGATCTCGACTACTACTTCATCGCGTCGCCCGATACGCCGCTCGCGGCCACGCGGCGCTTCACGTGGCTGACCGGGCGCCCCGCGCGCACGCCGAAATGGGGGCTCGGCTATTCGGGCTCGACGATGAGCTACACCGATGCGCCGGACGCGCAGCAGCAGATGAACCAGTTCGTCGAGCAGTGCGACGCGCACGACATCCTGTGCGATTCGTTCCACCTGTCGTCGGGCTATACGTCGATCGGCGCGAAGCGCTACGTGTTCAACTGGAACCGCGACAAGTTTCCCGATGCGAAAGGTTTCGTGCAGCACTATCGCGACCATGGCATCCGCCTGTGCGCGAACATCAAGCCGTGCCTGCTGCGCGACCATCCGGCCTTCGACGACGCCGCGCAGCGCGGGCTGCTGATCCGCTCGGCGTCCGGCGAGCCCGCGTGGGTGCAGTTCTGGGACGAAGTCGGCGCGTACCTCGACTTCACGCAGCCGGACGCATACCGCTGGTGGCGCGAGCAGGTCACGTCGGCGCTGCTGGAATACGGGATCGAATCGACCTGGAACGACAACAACGAATACGAGATCTGGTCGCCCGACGCGATCGCGCACGGCTTCGGCCAGCCGTTCCCGGCGCGCGAAGCGAAGGTGCTGCAGACGATGCTGATGATGCGTGCGTCGCGCGACGCGCAGCGCGCGCATGCGCCGGCGCGGCGGCCGTTCCTCGTGTCGCGCTCCGGCGGCGCGGGCATGCAGCGCTACGTGCAGACGTGGTCCGGCGACAACTACACGTCGTGGGAAACGCTGCGCTACAACCTGAAGATGGGCCTCGGGCTCGCGCTGTCGGGCGTGTCGAACATCGGCCACGACATCGGCGGCTTCTCCGGCCCCGCGCCGTCGCCCGAATTGCTGCTGCGCTGGGTGCAGTTCGGCATCTTCATGCCGCGTTTCAGCATCCATTCGTGGAACGACGACGGCACCGTCAACGAACCGTGGATGTACCCGGAGATCACCGCGCAGATCGCGTCGCTGATCAAGCAGCGCTACCGGCTGCTGCCGTACCTCTATCACCTGCTGTGGCTGTCGACGACGCGCTACGAGCCCGTGCTGCGGCCGACGCTCGCCGACTTCCCCGGCGATGCGCGCTGCTACGACGCGTGCGACGACATGATGCTCGGCGACGCGCTGCTGGTCGCGCCGGTCGTCGATCCCGGCCAGACCGAGCGCACGGTGTATCTGCCGTCGGGCGCACGCTGGACCTGCTGCGCGAGTGCGCAGTCGTTCGACGGCGGCGCGAGCGTGACGCTGCCCGCACCGCTCGACACGCCGGTGATGCTGCTGCGCGAAGGCCGCGTGCTGCCGCTGAACGTCGCGGAACAGCATTTCGGGGCGCGCGCCGACACGCGCGGCTTCCTCGTCGCACCACGGATCGAGGATGGCGTCGCGTATGGCGAATGCGTCGAGGACGACGGCGAGACGGAAGCATGGCGCGACGGCGAATACGGACTGTGGCGCATCGAGACCGGCCGCGAGGCGTCCGGCGTGCTCGGCGTGTCGGTCCGCTGGGACGGCCGCCCGGCGCGCCCGGCCGAGCGCGTCGAGATCCTGCTGCCCGCGTCGCTGCAAGGCCCGGTGGCCGTGCGCGGCGCACGTGTCGAGCAGGATGCGCGGGACGGCGCATGGCGCCGCCTCGTCGTCGCGTTCGACCACTGAACCACTGAATCGCAAGCAGCCCCGATCAGGCGGGCCGTTCGCGCGGTCCGCCGCCTGCCACAGAGGAGGCATTCAACCTCCCCTTGAAAAGATGAAGCACCCCGGAGATCGACAATGAAAGCACCCGTCAACCGTTATGCAATCCTCATTTTATCGGCCGCATCGCTCGGTACGACCGCCGCTCATGCGCAGAGCAGCGTGACGCTGTACGGCGTCGTCGACGATTCGCTCGCGTACGTGAACAACCAGCAGGGACATTCGAACGTCTACATGCGCGACGGCAACCTGTACGCGTCGAAGTTCGGGCTGCGCGGCGACGAGGATCTCGGCGGCGGCACGCACGCGATCTTCGACCTCCAGGCCGGGTTCAACCTGAATACGGGCGCGCAGGCCGCCGCCGGCACGATCTTCAATCGCCAGGCCTTCGTCGGCCTGCGCAACGCCAGCTACGGCACGGTCACGGCCGGCCGCCAGTACACCCCCTACTTCCTGTTGGTCGGCCCGTACGCGTCGAGCAGCTGGCTGACCGGCGCCACCGGGGCCCATCCGGGCGACATCGACGGCCTCGACACGACGATCCGCGTCAACAATTCGGTTACCTATACGTCCCCGACCTTCGCCGGGCTGACCGCGAGCGCAATGTACGCGTTCGGCGGCATTGCCGGCGCGACCGGCAAGGGCAACACGTTCAGCGCCGCGCTGCGCTACGCGAACGGGCCGGTCGGCATCGCGGCCGGCTACCTGCGGATCAACAGCTCGGGCTCGTCCGCCGGCTTCCTGAACCCGGCCACCGCGTCGTCGGGCAGCTTCGCGGTGTCCGTGCTGAACCAGGGCTACCTGAGCGCGAAAGCGGTCGAACAGGTGGCGGCGGCCGGCAACTACACGCTCGGCGACCTGACGCTGGGGCTCAACTATTCGAACGTGAAGTACCTGCCCGGCAACGGCTCGGCGTTCACCGACACGGCAGTGTTCAACACCTACGGCGCGCTTGCCGCATACCGCTTCACGCCGACGTTCTCGGTGGCCGGCGCATTCGCGTACACGCTCGCATCGAAGGCAAACGGTGTCGCGAGCGCGGCCCGTTATCAACAATATTCGCTGAAGGAGTCGTACAGCCTGTCGAAACGCACGACGCTCTACGCGCTGCAGGCGTACACGCATTCGAGCGGGCAGACGCTCGGTGCGCAGGGCGCCGGCCACATCGTCGACGCGGCGCCGATCGTCGGCGATTCGCAGCAGCTCACGCCGTCGACCACGCACGGCCAGTTCGTCGGCATGGCCGGGATCGCCGTCACGTTCTGAAACCCGCCCGGCGGCGCCTTCGGCGCGCCGCCTGTGCCCGGACGATACGCATGCCGTGCGTGCCCGTCCGGGCGCCCGATCCGCGTTCGCCGCTGCCTTCGCGCCGCCGTTTTCCCCGCCCCGCCGGCCCGCCACGCACACCGCGCGGGTTTTCTCGATCGCCGCGATACCTTACAATTCGTCAGGTTTGCCCCTTCTGCATGCCCCCTTCTTGCAGTCCTGACACCGCGGTACACTCGACGCACGCCGTATCAGGGTCCGACGCGCCACAGGCGCGCCGGGCGGCGTCGCGCCTCGTTGCGCCCACAACTGGATGCCCGCCATGCCGGATTCCCGTCCCATGCCCCGCACGACATTCAAGCCGCAGGTCGTCCTGCCGGCGCTCGCCGTCATCGGCGCACTACTCGTCGTATGCGCACTGCACCCGAGCGAAGCCGGCGCGCTGTTCTCCGCCGGCCAGCAATGGGTCATCGCACGTTTCGACTGGTTCTACGTGCTCGCCGTCACCGGCTTCCTCGTGTTTCTCGTGCTGATCGCCGCCAGCGACTTCGGCAATATCCGGCTCGGCCCCGACGATGCCGAACCCGAATTCAGCTTCGTGTCGTGGACGGCCATGCTGTTCGCGGCCGGCATGGGCATCGGCCTGATGTACTTCGGCGTCGGCGAGCCGATGCAGCACTTCCTGAAGCCGCCGACCGTCGACCCCGGCACGCCTGCCGCCGCGCGCGAGGCGATGCTGATGACCTTCTTCCACTGGGGCTTCCATGCGTGGGCGATCTACGGGCTGATGGGGCTCGTGCTCGCGTACTTCGGCTTCCGCTACAACCTGCCGCTGACGCTGCGCTCGGGGCTGTATCCGGTGCTGCGCGAGCGCATCAACGGCTGGATCGGCCACACCGTCGATGCGTTCGCGCTGGTCGGCACGGTCGCCGGGATCGCGACGACGCTCGGCTACGGCGTGATGCAGCTGAGCGCGGGCCTGCATACGGTCGCCGGGTGGGACACGGGCAGCAACCTGTTCCGCATCGGGCTCGTCGCGGTGGTCGTGATCCTCGCGGGCGTGTCGGCCGCGACCGGCCTCGACAAGGGCGTGCGCCGGCTGTCCGAGCTGAACCTGCTGCTCGCGTTCCTGCTGCTCGCCTTCGTGGTCGTCGCGGGCCCGACGGCCTTCCTGCTGCGCGCGCTCGGCGACAACATCGGCCAGTACCTGTCGAGCCTCGTCGACCTGTCGTTCCGCACCTACGCGTATGCGCCGCCGCGCGAGGAAGGCTGGTTCGGCGGCTGGACGATCCTCTACTGGGCATGGTGGGTGTCGTGGTCGCCGTTCGTCGGCATGTTCATCGCGCGCATCTCGCGCGGCCGCACGATCCGCCAGTTCGTGATCGGCGTGCTGCTGGTGCCGACCGCGTTCAACCTCGTGTGGATGACCGTGTTCGGCAACAGCGCGATCTGGCTCGATACGCACGGCGCGGCCGGCGCGCTCGCGCAGACGGCCACCAACGTCGATGCGCTGCTGTTCCGCTTCTTCGATTTCCTGCCGTTGCCGCAACTGCTGTCGATCGTCGCGATCGTGCTGATCGCGGTGTTCTTCGTCACGTCCGCCGATTCGGGCGCGTTCGTGATCGACCAGATCGCGACGCGCGGCAGCGCGCAGTCGCCGGTCTGGCAGCGGCTGTTCTGGGCCGCGCTGCTCGGCGTGACGGCCGCGGTCCTGCTCGTCGCGGGCGGGCTCGGCGCGCTGCAGGCGATGACGCTGATCGCCGCGCTGCCGGTGGCCATCATCATGCTCGCGCTCTGCTACGGGCTGTGGCGCGGGCTCGCGGCCGATCGCGCGCACTATTCGCAGGACGTCGCGCCTGCAACGAGCTTCTGGACCGGCCAGCACTGGCGCCATCGCCTGACGCACATCCTGCGGCAGACGACCGAGGCCGAGGCGCGCCAGTTCGTCGCGGAAACGGTCGAACCCGCGCTGCGCAAGGTCGCCGACGAGTTGCGCGCGAGCGGCGTCGATGCGCACGTGCAGCGCGACGGCGACGATGCGGTGCGGCTCACCGTGCCGACCGCCGAACACCGCGATTTCGTGTACGGCGTGCGCGTCACCGCGAAATCCGCGGCCGCGTTCCTGGTGCGCGAGGCGGCCGAACCGGACGAAGCGCGTGCGCACGTGTATGGCATCGTCACGTTCTTCGAGGACGGCCGGCTCGGCTACGACGTCGAATACCTGCGCGGCGACGAAGTGATCGCCGACGTGCTGCGCCAATATGAACGCTACGTGTCGCTGGCCGCGGACAAGCGCACGCACCTGCTCAGCCGGGCTCCGGGACACGCGACGGAGGCCGAATGAGCGGGCTGCTGCACAGCCGCGCGGCCGACGTCATCGCGCTCGGCACCCTCGCCGTGCTGTACCTTGGCGGCGCGGGCCTCGCGCTGTGGCGGATCCGCGCCGCGGCGCCGCTCGGCAAGGTCTACTGGACCGTCTGCGCGGCGCTGCTCGCTGGCGGCGCCGTCGCGATGGGCGGCAACCTGTCGCCGGTGCCGAACAGCGGCGAAATGCCGCCCGGTTTCGCGCTCGGCGCCGAGGCCGTGCTGCTCGGCCTCGCGCTGGTGGCCGGTGGTTGCGCGTGGCTGATGCTGCGCGCGCGCAAACGCTGATACCCGCAGGCCCCGCTTCGTCACGCGCACACCGCAGCATGTGGGGCGAACGGGCCGTCGCCCCTTCCCTGATCCGCTGCTTTCACGCGACGCGTCATGCGGACGGCGCACGCGCCGTCACGAGCCAACACGCCGCATCGAAGCGCACCTCGGCGCCGTGCACGTACGGCTCGAACGCCGCGCGCATCGTATCGATCACGCGCCGCCGCGTCGCTTCGTCCGTCTCCAGCAACGCCAGGCCGACCGGGCCCAGCCGCGCAACGTAGTCGTCCAGCGCGGCCTTGGGCAGCACACATGACCGCTCGACCGGCTCGATCGCAACATCGGCCCAGCCGCTGTCCGCCAGCACCGACGCGATCCGCTGGCGGTCGCCGAACGCGAACTGCCCCGGCGCGCCGGGCTGCCGCGCGGGCAGGTTCGGCAGCAGCGGCGCGGCCGCCCGCTCGGCCGTCGTCATGAACGGGTTGTCGGCCGCGCCGCGCCACGCGACGAACCGCATCTGCGCGGCGGGCCGCGCCGCCTGCCGCAGGTTCGCGAACGCCCGCACCGGATCGTCGAAGAACATCACGCCGAGGCGCGACACGATCAGGTCGACGCTCGCCGGCTCGAATGCATGCGTCTGCACGTCCGCGCACACGAACCGGGCAGGCAGGCCGCTGCGTTCGGCACGCGCCCGCGCGGCGTCGATCATCCGCGCCGAAATGTCGATGCCCGTGCACTGCGCGCTCGCGCCGAGCCGCCTCGCGATCGCGAGCGTAACGGCGCCGGTGCCGCAGCCGACATCGAGCACGCGCGTGGCTGACGACGTGGCCGCGGCCGCCGCCAGCAGCGTTTCGAACGGCTCGAACATCCGGTCCAGCAGCGCCTGCGCATCGACCCACGCGCGCCCCGACGGACCGTTCCATAGCGCGGCTTGCGCTTCGTTGGGCCGGTTGGTTTCCATCGTCGATCCCCTTCCGATTCATTGATGACGAACCGGACTGTGCTGCTTCAAGCCGGCTTGAAGTCAAGGCCGGCCCGTGCGCGCCTGCGTCGTGCCCCGTTTTTCACATTTCTTACATTCGCGCTGCGTATCGTTGACGACTTTCCTACGGTGCCTCCCCTCCCATGCGACGATTCCTCACGCGCGCGCTGCTCGTACGTTGCGCCCCTCTGGTTGCCCTCGCCACGCTGTCCGCGTGCTCGAATCACATCGATACGCCGGACGATCCGGCCAGCGCGTCGGCCAACGTCCAGGCCGCATGGGTCGAGATCGGCGATGCGAACCAGGCGATCGCGCGCGTCATCACGAACTACACGCCCGCGTCGGCCAGCGATCCGCTGTGCCCGCAGTTGACCGTCGACGGCAAGCTGTCGCGCATGACGCTGCGCGCAGCCGCCGCGACCGTCGCCCAGCGGCCGACCGCCAGCGACCCGGCCGATTCGAAACCATCGAGCTTCCCGGTGTCCGTCTGCGAGGCGACGCTGCCGGCCGGCGCGCAGGCGGCGAGCGTCGCGGGCCGCACGCTGCCGCTGCCGAAAGCGCAGCCGCAGCGCATCGCGATCATCGCCGACACGGGTTGCCGGATGAAGAAGGCCGACAACGCCTGGCAGGCGTGCAACGATGCCGCGGTCTGGCCGCTCGACACCATCGCGGCCAGCGTCGCGAAGCTGTCGCCGGATCTCGTGCTGCACGTCGGCGACTACCACTATCGCGAAAACGCATGCCCGCCGGACATCGCCGGCTGCAAGGACAGCCCGTGGGGCTACGGCTGGGATACGTGGCAGGCCGACCTGTTCCGCCCGGCCGCGCCGTTGCTCGCGAAGGCGCCGTGGGTCGTCGTGCGCGGCAATCACGAGGAATGCGCGCGGGCCGGCCAGGGCTGGTTCCGCTTCCTCGACCCGCGCCCGTATTCGGCCGCACGCTCGTGCGACGATCCGGCCAACGACAACAACGCGAACTATTCGGAACCCTATGCGGTGTCGCTCGGCGGCGGTTCGCAGGTGATCGTGTTCGATACCGCGAAGGTCGGCCGCACGCCGCTCAAGACGACCGACGCGCAGTTCGGCATCTACCAGAAACAATTCCAGACGGTCGCCTCGCTCGCGTCGAAGGCCGGCATGACGACGAC
Source organism: Burkholderia sp. 9779_493 (assembly GCF_015712215.1). Classification (NCBI taxonomy): domain Bacteria; kingdom Pseudomonadati; phylum Pseudomonadota; class Betaproteobacteria; order Burkholderiales; family Burkholderiaceae; genus Burkholderia; species Burkholderia sp. 9779_493. Next base: position 24,864 of record NZ_JACCQA010000011.1, on the reverse strand, counting down.
GATCTTCACGAACCATCATCCGATCCTCGCGTTCGCGCCGATCGCCGGCAGCACGCCCGCGCCGGGCAACCTCGCGCTGCAATCGGTGATGTCGAGCCTCAACGCGCAGGCGTACTACCCGCCGGGCATGCACGTCGCGCTGCATGGCCACGTGCATGATTTCCAGGCGATCAACTTCTCGTCCGGGCACCCGGCGACGATCGTGTCCGGCAACGGCGGCGACAACCTCGACGTCGCGCTGCCCGACCCGTTCCCGGCCGGCCTGACGCCCGCGCCGGGCGCCGTGATCGAGCGGCTGTCGCACAACAACAGCTTCGGTTTCCTGATCATGGAGCGCAACGCGGCACCGGCGACGGGCTGGGTGTTCCATGCGTATTCGGCGGCCGGCAAGCTACTCGCGTCGTGCAACCAGTCGGGCACGACGCTCGCCTGCGACAAGACGGGATTCATCGCGCCGTGAGTAAAGCAGGTCGATGTGAAGGCCACGGCGTACGTGGCCGGCGGACGCTGCACGCGCTTGCCGCCACCCTGTTCGCCGGCCTGACGCTCACGGCCCACGCCGCGCCTGCGGAAACGGTCCTGCTTCCGGGCGCACCGCCGTCGCGCGTCGTCGACACGATCGGCAACGGCACGCCGCAGGTGACCGGCAAGATCGACGCGGCCACCGCGCGCTTCGCGCCGGACCCGATGCTCGTCGCGCTCGGCCGCCGGATCTTCTTCGACCCGCGGCTGTCCGAGCCGCGCGGTATGTCCTGCGCGGGCTGCCACGACCCGGGCCGCGCGTTCGCGCCGACGCTGTCGGCCGCGGCGCTGGCGGGGCCTGGCGTGCCGGAAGGCAGCCGGCCCGGGCGCTTCAGCCAGCGCAACGCGCCGTCGCTGCTGTATGTGCGCTACGTGCCGCGCCGCCACTTCTACCAGGACGACGATGCGCCCGCGCCGTCGCCGTTCGGCGGCCTGTTCAGCGACGGTCGCGCGGATACGCTCGCCGAGCAGATCCGCGGGCCGCTGTTCGATCCGAACGAGATGAACAACCGGTCGCCTGCCGCGCTGCTGCGCAAGGTCAACGCGACCGAACTCGCGCCCGATCTCGCCGCACGCTTCGGCGCGCCGGTGCGACGCGATCCCGAACAACTGGTGCGTGCGCTGGGCTCGGCCGTCGAAGCCTACCTGCAGAGCGACGAAATGGCGCCGTTCACGTCGCGCTTCGATGCGTTCCTGCGCACGCGCAAGCCGCTCGCGCCGGCCGAGATGCGCGGCCTCGCGCTGTTCAGGAATCCGGACAAGGGCAATTGCATGACCTGCCACACGCTGTCGGACACGTCGAGCCGCCCGGAACGCTCGCTGTTCACCGATTTCGGCTACGACGCGATCGCGGTGCCGCGCAACCGCGCGCTGCCGGCGAACCGCGACCCGCGCCATTTCGACAACGGGCTATGCGACACCGCGCGGCGGCTGCGCTGGCCCGAACCGACGCAATGGTGCGGCTACCTGCGCACGCCCGGGCTGCGCAACGTCGCGGTCAAGCAGACGTTCATGCACAACGGCGTGTTCACGACGCTGCGCGACGCGGTCGCGTTCTACAACACGCGCTCGACCGATCCCGGCTTCTGGTATCACGGCGCCAAGACGTTCGACGACGTGCCGGCCGCCTATCGCGGCAACATCAACGTCAACTCGACGCCGATGAACCGCCGGCCCGGCACGCCACCCGCGCTGACCGACGCGGAAATCGACGACATCGTCGCGTTCCTCGGCACGCTGACCGACGCGCGCTATACGGGCCGCGCCGCCCCGACCGCCCCCGCCGCCCGGATCACGCGCGCCGCCGCGCCGGTGCGCTGACCCTGGCCGAACGGCCAGCCGACGCGCGCCCGCTTGCGGTTACCGCAAACACTGGTTATATTTACAGTACTGTATTTATGAACAGTGAGGTGCGCGATGGAACATCTGGTCCGTATCGTCAACGACACCGATCGCCAAGTGCTGGCGTGGCTGCGTGCCCAGGTCGGCGATGCCCGCGTCGAGCGCGCGGCACGTCAGCTCGGGCATACGCGCAAGCCCTTTCCGTCGGCCGTGTGCCGATATCTGGGCATGAGCGCGCCGGCCACGCTGCGGCCTGCCGCCGCCCGGCCGCGCGCGGCACGCGATTTCTCGGTGGGCGATCGCTACCTGTCGCTGATTCGCCAGCACCTCGCCACGCACACGGTCGGCCGATGAAATGGCGGCGGCTCGCCGCTTCGGTCCCGCGTCCGGCCGGCGCACTCGCGTATTCGCAAGTCCGGCCGGCCGCCGCCGTCGCGCTTACGCGGCCGCCATGGCTTCCCGTACGAGGCGGCCGAGCGTGTCGAACGCTGCCTCGTGCACCGCATCGAATACGCGCGTGCAGGCGAGCCGGATATAGCCGTCGAAACGGTCCGAATTCGAGAAGATCGAACCGGGCGCGATCTTGACGCCATGTGCCAGCGCGGCGTCGAACAGCGCATCGGAGCGCACGCCTTCCGGCAGCGCGATCCACAGCAGCATCCCGCCCGGCGGCTGGTTCATCCGCGTGCCGGCCGGGAAATGCCGCGCAATCGCGTCGATCGTCACGTCGCGCTGCACGCGCAGCTGTTCGCGGAACCGGTGCAGGTGCCGATCGAACGCGCCCGAGCCCACGAATTCGGCCGCCACGGCCTGCAGCAGCGCGGCGTTGTGCCGGCTGTGCGCGAATTTCAGCATCCTCACACGCGCATGCCAGCGGCCCGCACTCATCCAGCCGAGCCGCATCCCGGGCGCCAGCACCTTGTTGAACGACGGGCAATAGATCACCGTGCCGTCGCAATCCCATGCCTTGACCGGCCTGACCGCGTGCGGCGCCTCGACGAGCTCGCGATAAGGCTCGTCCTCGATCACGGCCACGCCGTGGCGCGAGCACAGCGCGACGAGCGCAGCCTTGCGCTCGTCGGGCATCACGCAGCCGAGCGGGTTTTGCAGGTTCGGCACGACGACCACGGCCCGGATGTCCGGATAGGCTGCCAGCGCCACGTCGAGCGCCTCGATCGACAGGCCCGTCGTCGGGCTTGCCGGGATTTCGAGTGCCCGCAGGCCGAGGCTTTCGAGCAGCTGGATCAGCCCGAAGAAGGCCGGCGATTCGATCGCGATCGTGTCGCCGGGCCGCGCGACCGCACGCAGCGCGAGATTCACCGCGTCGACGCCGCCGCTCGTCGACATCACGTCGTCCGGCGTCAGCGTCACACCGTAGGACAACGCGCGTTTGGCCATCGTCTGCCGGAATTCGGGCGAACCGCCGACGGGCCCCGCATCGGTCAGCAACGTGGGTTTGCGCCGCAGCAGCCGGATCGCCAGCGCCTGCAGGCGCTCGGTCGGATACAGCGCGGCATGCGCGGAAGCGCCGCCGAGATTCAGCGCATCGGTCGCCGCGTTCGCACGGTCGATCACGCGCGAGACGCGTTCGTGCAGCCCCGCGAACGGCGGCTCGACACTCAGCGGCGGCCCGTCGCTTTCCGGCAGCGTGTCGAGCATGGCCACCGCGCGGCGGCGCACGAAGTAACCCGAACGCGGTTTCGCATCGCACCAGCCCGTATCCTCGAGCCGCCGGAACGCCTGGATCGCGGTCGACAGGCTCACGCCGTGCTGCGCCATGCACGCACGGACCGACGGCATCCGGTCGCCGGGCGACAGCGTGCCGGCCGCGATGATGCGGCGGTAATGTTCGGCGAGCCGTTCGTAAAGCGGCTCGCCGTCCATCGGCAAAGGCGTACGGGAAGCGTCGGCGAAAGGCGTCATGCGGACCATCGTGCCCGTGCCCCATCGCGCACGCCAGATACAGATTCGAGGGAAACCCACCGATACAGCAGCGCGAAACCGCCGCCTGCACCGCAACAGATTCCCGTCCCCTGAATCTGTCGTGCGCGCGTCCGTTTCCCTAACCTGATTGCACGCTGTCGCCTCGTCGTCGCGAGGCCGCGCAACCGGAGCAACCGGGAAAAGGAATCGCCATGCGGACGCAACACCTCCGGCTCGACGCCGGGCAAAGCCACTTTGCGTGGTTCGACAAGGGCAGTCAGCTGATCGTGCTGGATGGCGCGCTGGCGGTCACGCTGCGCCACGGCGGGCTCGACTGGCTGCCCGATGCACCGCAATACATTCGCCGCGAACTCGACGAGGGCGAATGCCTGACGCTCGAAACCGCCGGTCACGTCGCGCTGTCGGCTGGCGGCCGCGACGTGGTCAGCACGGCGATCGTGGCCCCCTCGGGCCGAAGCAGCATGCTCGCGGTGTGGCGCGACATCCTGCGCCGACTGGCCGGTCGACTGCACGGCGGCCGGCACGTGAACGAGCATGTCTGACATCGCGGCTTGCCCGCCGTGAGCCACGCCGGAAAGTCACCGCATCATCGCGGTGACCGATGAACCCGTGATGTTCCGAGCAATCGTGCCAAGCGAACGTCCCGCGCGTCACCGCCCGTTCCGCCAGCGCTCGATCCACTCGAACAACGCCATCCCGGCCAGCATCGCGACGACGAACCCGATCCCCTTGGCCGACCCGAAGCCGATCGACACGATCGCGGGCCCCGGGCAGAACCCGGCAATTCCCCAGCCGATGCCGAACGCCGCACTTCCCGCGACCAGGCGCACGGTAATCGTCCGCACCGCCGGCAGTTGCATCGGCAGGCCGAGCCAAGAGCGGGTCCGGCGCTTCGCCCACGCGAACGCGAACACCACAACACCGGTCGCGCCCGCCATCACGAACGCGAGCGACGGATCCCAGCGGCCCGCCAGGTCGAGAAAACCGAGCACCTTCTGCGGATCGGCCATGCCCGACACGATCAGGCCGACGCCGAACAGCAACCCCGCCAGAAACGCGAATCCTGCCTGCATGTCAGCCTCCCGCCACGTGCAGCCGCACGAAGACGGTCGCGAAGCCCGCGACCATGAAGGTCGCCGTCGCGACCACCGAACGCAGCGCCCCGCGCGACATCCCGCATACGCCGTGACCGCTCGTGCAGCCGCCCGCGTACCGCGTGCCGATCCCGACCAGCAGCCCGGCCGCGAGCAGTTCAGGCCAACCGGCGTCGATCCGGGGCGTCAGGCTGCGCCCGGCGACGTGCATCGCAACGGGCGCGACGATCATCCCGGCGATGAACGCGACGCGCCAGCCGCGCTCCGCGCCGCCCGCGGCGAGCAAGCCGCCGACGATCCCGCTGATGCCGGCGATCCGGCCGTTGAACGCGACGAGCCACGCGGCCGCGAGCCCGATCAGCACGCCACCGGCCAGCGACAGCCACGGCGTGAAATGAAGCGCATCAATCTGCATCGCGCGCCTCCTTCGCGGTCGCCCCGCAGAACTGCTCGTACAGCACGCCCATCACCGCGACCACGGCCGGACTGTCGAGCGAATAGCGGATGGTCTTGCCTTCCCGGCGGGTACGAACCAGCGCGTTGTCGCGCAACACGCCGAGCTGCTGCGACAGCGTCGGTTGATGGATGTCCAGTCGCGCCTCGAGATCGCTCACGCAGCACTCGCCCTGCGACAGTTCGCACAGCAGCAGCAGCCGGTCGGGATTCGACATGACCTTGAGGAGCGCACAGGCCGATTCGGCGGCGGCGCGCATCTGATCGGGCGCGGGCAGCCCGGCGGGGAGATCGTCGTTCATCGGAGCGGGAATACGATTAAGGAATGAACATTATATTCATTTATATAATGTTGTATCCCGCTGCTTGCCGGACCGGCAATCCGGCCGCCCCTCCTTCGATCAGGCCTGCCTGCCCGCCATTCCGTCGGCGGCCGCCGCGCGTACCACGCCCGCGCGCACCACGCCGAGCGCCAGTACCGCGACCGCCGCGATCACGCATGGCGCGGCAACGACGGCGAACGCGGTCGACAGCGGCACGCCCATCGCCAGCATCGCGCCGCCCGCCATCGAGCCGACCACCGAGCCGCCGCGACCGATCCCGTTCGCCCAGCTCACGCCGGTCGTCCGGCACTCGGTCGGATAGAACGCGGCCGATAGCGCGTTCGCCCCCACCTGCGAGCCGGATACGCAGAAGCCGGCGGCGAACACCGCGAGCGCGGCACCCCACGGCGACGCGGCGAACACGCCGATCGCCGCGACGCACGCACCGGCCGCCGCATAGCTGCAGGCCAGCACGCGATGCGGATCGAAGCGGTCCATCAGCCAGCCGAGAATGATCGCGCCGAGCGTGCCGCCGACCTGGAACATCGCGGTCACGCGCGCGGCCGTCTGCAGCGTCGCGCCAGTCGTGCGCAGCAGCGTCGGCAGCCAGCTCGACAGCAGGTAAATGACCAGCAGGCTCATGAAGAACGTGAGCCACAGCAGCAGCGTGCCGCGCAGCAGGTCGGCGGCGAACAGCCGGCCGAGCGGCGACCCGGCCGGCTTTCCGGCGGGCGCGATGAACGACGCATGCGCGAGATGCGGATCCGGTGCGATACGGCCGAGCATCGTCGCGATCCGCGCAGACGGCGCGCCCTGGTTGACGAGATAGCGCACCGACTCCGGCAGTCGCCACGCGAGCAGCGGCAGGAGCAGCAGCGGTGCTGCGCCGCCGACGACCAGCACCGCGCGCCAGCCGTGGTGCTCGATCAGCGACGCGGCCGCGAGCCCGCCGAGCGCGGAACCGATCGTGAAGCCGCAGAACATCGTCGTCACGAGCAGCGAGCGACGGCGCGCCGGGCAGTATTCGGACGTCAGCGTGATCGCATTCGGCATCGCGCCGCCGAGCCCGAGCCCGGTCACGAAGCGCCACACGATCAGCTCGGTCAGGCTACCCGCGCTCGCCGACGCGGCACTCGCGATGCCGAAGCACGCGACGCATGCGAGCAGCAGGCGCTTGCGGCCGAACCGGTCGCCGAACGGCCCGAACACGAGCGCGCCGGCCATCAGCCCGGCCAACCCCGCGCCGAATACCGGCGCGAGCCGCGCGGGCGACAAGCCCCATTCCGCGCGGATGACGGGTGCGATGAACCCGATCGACGCGGTATCGAATCCGTCGATCGCGACGATCAGAAAGCACAGGACGACGATCGCGGCCTGAAACGGCGCAATGCGATGCCGGTCGATCCATTCGCTGACGTCGATGGACAGCGTATCGGCCATGATGGTGTCTCCTCCAGGAAGGCGGCGCGCGTCGTCTGTCGTTGAAATGCGCGCCGCCGGAATCGGGCTGAACGGGTGCGCTATGCGGCCGTCTTCAGGCAATCCTCCGCACGCCAGCCGTGCAGCCAGTCGAGCGCGTCGTAGAACTGCGCGTCGGTGCGCCCGACCCACAGCCCGTTGCGCACTTGCCGCTCGACGCCCTTCGCGTGGTAGATCCGCCCCATCTCGCGCGCCGAATACAGCACGCGTGCGGTGCGTGGAATCCGCACGCGTTCGTACAGCGCGAACGCGGCCTCGAAATCGCCGTCGGTCTGCGCAACGGCCGCGCCGAGCGTCACCGCGTCCTCGAGCGCCTGGCACGCGCCCTGCGCGATGTATTGCGTCATCGGATGCGCGGCGTCGCCGAGCACCGTCGCGCGGCCCGCGCTCCAGCGCTCGACCGGATCGCGGTCGGCGGTCGCCCAGCGCTTCCATGACGTCGGCCGGTCGAGCATCTGTTTCGGCAGCGGATGGATGCCGTCGAAGTACGACAGCACTTCTTCCTTGCTGCCGTCGCGCACGCCCCAGGTCTCCTGCTCGCGGCTGTGGAACGTGACGACCAGGTTGTACTGGCGCCCGCCGCGCAGCGGATAGTGAACCAGATGGCAATGCGGGCCGGCCCATACGACCGGCGCATTGATCTGCAAATCCTTCGGCATGTTGTCGACCTCGACCACCGCGCGATACACGACATGGCCCGTCACGCGATGCGCATCGCCGATCAGCGCCTGACGGATCGCGGATTTCACGCCGTCGCAGCCGATCACCGCGTCGGCACGATAGCGTTCGCCGTGCTGGTCGATCACGGTCACGCCGTTGCCGTCCTGCTCGAACCCGCACACCTGCGTGCTCGTCCGGAATTCGATCAGCGGGTGATCCTTGACCGCCTCGTAGATCGACAGGTGAATGTCCGCGCGATGAATCACCGCATACGGATTGCCGAAACGGTCGCGATACGCGGCGCCCGTATCGATGCGCGCGACCTCGCGTGCATCGATCGCATCCATCAGTTGCAGCCAGTCGGTCAACACCGCGCGACCGCGCGCCGCCTCGCCGACACCCAGCGCATCGAGCGCGTTGAACGCGTTCGCGGCGAGCTGGATGCCCGCACCGATCTCGCCGATCCGTTCGGCCTGTTCGAGCAGCTTCACGCGAATGCCCTGACGCGCGAGCGCCAGCGCCGTCGCGAGCCCGCCGATACCGCCGCCGATCACGAGTACGCGCCGGCCGTTGTTGATTGTCTCGCCCATGTTCGTCTCCCGCGTCTATGACGCGATTCGTGTTACGCGACGTAGTCCGGTTGCCGCTGCGGTTGCGCGGCCTCGAACGCCGGTTCGTGCCGCGCGTGCTCGACCACCGCGAGGCAGCGCGGATACGCGCTCAGGTCGCAACCCATCCGTAACGCGTTCGCGACCTGCGGCACCAGGCACACGTCGGCCAGCGTCGGCGCATCGCCGAAACACCACGGGCCCGCGTTCGCGCGGGCCAGCAGCCGCTCGACGCCGGCCATCCCTTCCGCGACCCAGTGCCGGTACCACGCACTCTTCTGTTGCGGCGTGACCTTCAGCTCGCTGTCGAGATAGCGCAGCACGCGCAGGTTGTTGACCGGATGGATGTCGCACGCGATCAGCGCGGCGAGTTCCAGCACGCGCGCCCGGCGCCGCGGTTCGAGCGGAATCAGCCGAGGTGTCGGCTGGATCTGGTCGAGGTAATCGAGGATCGCGAGCGACTGGCCGAGACGGAAATCGTCGTCGGTCAGCGCCGGCACCGCGGCCGACGGGTTCACCTGCGCGATGTAATCGGCGTCGCGATGCTCGCCGGTGCGGATGTTCACCGGCAGCGTGTCGTACGGCAGCCCTTTCAGCGCGAGCGCGATGCGCACCCGGTAGGAAGTCGAACTGTTGAAGAAGCTATGCAGTTGCACGATGTGACCTTTCGAGGAAAGCGACGAACGGGCGTCAGACCACACGCACGGTCAGCTCGCCGAGACGCTCGACGCCGACCTTCATCACGTCGCCCGCGACCACCGGCCCGACCCCTTCGGGCGTGCCGGTAAAGATCACGTCGCCCGGTTCGAGGCGGAAGAACTTCGACAGGTCGGCCACCGTTTCCGCGACCGACCAGATCAGGTGCGACACGTCGCTCTTCTGCCTGGTCGCGCCGTTGACGGTCAGCCACAGGCCGCCCTGCTCGACATGTCCGACGTCGCTCGCCCGATGCACGGGCCCGAGCGGCGCCGAACGGTCGAACGCCTTGCCGATTTCCCACGGCCGCCCCATCTCGCGCATCTTCATCTGCAGGTCGCGGCGCGTCATGTCGAGGCCGACCGCATAGCCCCACACGTGGTCGAGCGCGCGTTCGAGCGGAATGTCCGAACCGCCCTTGCCGATCACCGCGACGAGTTCGGCTTCGTAGTGATAGTTCTGCGTCTGCGACGGATACGCGAGATCGAGCGTCTCGCCGTACGCCACCGGCACGATCGAATCGGCGGGCTTGCAGAAGAAGAACGGCGGCTCGCGATCGGGATCGAAGCCCATCTCGCGCGCATGGGCCGCGTAGTTGCGGCCGACGCAATAGACGCGGCGAACCGCAAATCGGGCATCGCTGCCGGCAACGGGCAGCGCTACCGGCGCTTCGGGCGGGAATACGAAAGTCATGAACGGCTCCAGCGTAGACATGAATGAAGGGGCGCGCGCCGCGACTTCGGCGGCGCGCGGAAAACGGATCGTGGACGGCCGTCGGCGTCAGTCGCGCGCTTCGCGCAGCAGGTTCAGCGCGGACAGCACGGGCCGGTCGGAATAGCTGAACAGCACGCTGTCGGACGACGCCGACAGCCGCACCGGCGCCCACGACGGCGCGACGAAGATGTCGTGCGGCGCGAACGCGAACGCCTGGTCGCCGATCAGCGCGGCGCCGCGGCCTTCGACGACGCAATAGATCGTCGCGTCGGTGCTGCGATACGTGCGGCCGTCGAAGCCCGCGGGCAGGAACTGCATGAAGGTGGCGATGGTCGGCATCGGCCAGCCGCCCGTCGCGGGGTTCACGTAGCGCAGCTTCACGCCGTCCCACGCATCGAGTTCGCCGTTCCGGTACAGCGCGTCGAGCGCCTCGCGGCTGCGCGCATACGGATAGCTGAACACCGGCGACGTCGGATCGCTCACGCGATGCCGCACCGGCACCATGTTGTGACCGAAGCGCGCGAAGCTGTCGCCTTCCGGACGATTCACCGGCTGCACGGCTTCCGGGAAGTTCTCCGCGAAACCGGCGTCGAGGTGCGCGAGCAGCGGGATGTCGAGCCCGTCGAGCCACACGACCGGCTCGCCGCCGTCTTCCACCGACGGATTGCCGTGGTCGTGCCACGCCCACGACGGCGTGATGATGAAGTCGCCGGGATGCATCGTCGTGCGCTCGCCGTTCACGGCCGTCCACGCGCCGCGCCCTTCGACGATGAAACGCAGCGCCGACTGCGTATGACGGTGGCTCGGCGCGATCTCGCCCGGCAGGATCAGCTGCAGCCCCGCGTACAGGCTCGGCGTCATGCTCGACTTGCCCGGCAGCCCAGGGTTCTCGAGCACCAGCACGCGACGCACCGCTTCTTCGGCGCTGATCACGCTGCCGGCCTGCATCACGAGGTCGCGTATCTGTGCGTACTTCCAGATCGCGGCCTGCGCGGCCGGCTGCGGCGAGGTCGGCACGAGGTTGTGCAGCGATTCCCACAGCGGCGCCAGGCGCTGCTCGGCGATTCGTGCGTAGTAAGCGGCGCGTGTCGCGTCCGGATGGGTCGTCATGATGTCTCCTGCGGGTCGGCCGATCGGGTCGGCGCTATGTCGGGGCGGGGACCGTACTGCAGTCCGTCAGCAGATTTATATTCGACGCAGACATACCCGGTAAAATGGTCAAATCATCTGATCCATATATTTCTGGATATACCTACCTGCAACGAGGCATGCAATGGACTGGACCCACCGGCTGCGGCTGCGGCATCTGCAGGTACTGTTGAGCCTGGCCGGCACCGGCAATCTGAGCCAGTCGGCGGTCGCGCTCGCGACCACGCAGCCGGCGCTGTCGAAATGGCTGAAGGAGCTGGAAGAGGATGTCGGGCTGCCGCTGTTCGAGCGGCATGCGCGCGGGCTGCGGCCGACGCCTTACGGCGAAGCGCTGATCGAGCACGCGCGCCGCGTCGAAGCGCAGCTCGACATCGCGCGCGACGACATGGCCGCGTTGCGCGAAGGCGGCAGCGGCCTCGTGACGATCGGCACGTCGGGCGTCGCGGCGGCCGACACGGTGCCGTTCGCGGTGTCGCAGCTGCTGAAACGCATGCCGCGCGCGCAGGTGCGGCTCACCGAAAGCACGATGAACCAGCTGATGCCGCAGCTCGCGCGCAGCGAACTCGATATCGTCGTCGGCCGTTCGGGTTCGACGTCCGTCGATCCGCTGCTGCATGCCGAAGCGTTGTACGTCGATCCGGTCGTGTTCGTCGCGCGGCCCGACCACGCACTGGCCGGCGCGACGTCGCTCGGCTGGGACGACGTGCTCGCCTATCCGTGGATCGTGTGGCCGGCGGGCACGCCCGTCCACAATGCGCTGGAAGCCGCGCTGCACGCCGCCGGCCGCGCGCAGCCGCCGCACTGCGTCGAATCGAATTCTTCGATCCTGAACCTCACGCTGCTGAACAACACCGATCTGCTCGGCGTCGCGTCGCACCGCGCCGCGCGGCGCTTCGCGCAACTGAACGCGATCCGCATCCTGCCGATGGAACTCGAGGGTCAGGGCGCGGTATCGATGTACTGGCACCCCGACAGCGCGAACCGCGCGGCCGTGGCCGCGACGATCGAGTGTCTGCGCGCCTGTGCGGCGCCGCAGGTTGGCGGATGGGAGAAAGTGAAGGTGGAATGAAAGGCGCGGCCCGGCGCGAACCGGACCGCTTCACCGCGACGCCGCACGCATCATGCGCCGTCGCAGGGCCCCGTACCGTCGAGCATCAGCGTGCCGACCCGCGCGGGCACGAGCGGCGTGCGCGGCGCCGGCGGCGTCCAGCCGAACAGCGCCTGCGCGGCCGCGCCGCACACGCGGCCCTGGCATGCGCCCATCCCGCAACGCGACTGCAGTTTGGCGACCGTCCAGCCCGGTTCCCGCGCGACCGCATCGAACCGCACGTCTTCGCAACGACACAGCAGCGTGTCGGCTCGCGCGAGCCGGCGGATCGGCTCGCGGATCGCGAAGCGCTCGCGCACGGCATCCGCGAATGCCTGCCAGCGCGCGCGGCGTGCGACCAGCGCGGCCAGTCGGTCGGTCTGCCCGGTCGCCGCATAGCCGGCGATTTCGCCTTCGACCATCGCCAGCTCGCTGCCGCCGACACCCGTGCACTCGCCCGCCGCGAAATACCCGTCGCGACTCGTGCGCTGGTGTGCGTCGACCGCCACCGCGCCGTGCTCGATCCGGCAGCCGAGATGACGCGGCAGCACGGTATTCGGCACGAGGCCGAAGCCGCACGCGAGCCGGTCGCAGTCGACGTCGAATTCGCGATCGCCCTGGCGAATCCGCACGCGTTCGAGCCGCTGGTCGCCGAATGCCTCGACGACGTACGCAGCCGGCCGATAGGCAGCCGTGACGAGCTTCGCGGCCTGCGCGAGCTTCGACGGCCAGCGCCACAGCCCCGCGCCGAAGCCAGCGACGTCGCCCCATGCGGCCTGTTCGAGCACGTGCGACACGCGTGCGCCGGCGTGCCGGGCCGTCGCCGCGCTCGCCAGCAGCAGCGGCCCGCTGCCCGCGATCACCGTGCGCTGCCCGCGCACGTCCAACCCGTACTTGATCAGCGCCTGCAAGCCGCCGGCGCCGGTCACGCCCGGCAGCGTCCAGCCCGGAAACGGCAGCAGCAGCTCGCGCGCGCCGCAGCAGAGAATCAGCGTCCGGAAATCGAGCAGCAGCCCGCGTTCGTCGTCCTCGAGCAGCAGCGTGCCCGGCTGCGTTTCGGCGACGATGCGCGTCGCCGCGAGATGCGTGACGTTCGGCTGCCGCAGCACGGCCAGGCGTTCGGCGGCGGCCGGCGTCGGTGCGGACGCTGCCGGCTGCCGCCAGATCTGCCCGCCCGCGCGCGGGTTGTCGTCGACGATCGCAACCGTCGCGCCGCTGCGCGCGGCGGCTCGTGCGGCCGACAGCCCGGCCGGGCCCGCGCCGACGATCGCGACGTCGACGCTCAATCGTTCCTGATTCATCGCGTGCGCTCCACCTGCATGCCGTCGCGGCACAGCGTCTGGCACGCCAGCCGGCGCCGGCCGTCGATCGTCATCCGGCATTCCTGGCAGATGCCCATTCCGCAAAACGGCGCACGCGCCGCACCCGTGCACGACACGCGCGTCATGTCGTCGCCGCTCGCCGCGACGGCGGCCGCGACGGTCGCGCCGTCGGCCACCGTCAGCGCGCGGCCGTCCAGATGAATGATCATGTCCGCCTCCGCCGGGCCGCCCCAAGGAGGCTGACCGCCCCCGCGGGGGGCAGCGAACAAAGTGAGCGTGGGGGTCGTTTCATCTCAGCCTCCGCCGGGCCGCCGCAAGGGCGTAGCAGGGAATTCGCAGCGCATCGCTCTGCGCCTGCGTAGCGGGCCGGCTTTGCAAAGCCGGCCGTGGGCGGCTGACGGCCCCCGCCGGAGGCACCTTGCATGGGACCGGCGTAAGCGCTGAAGCGCCAACGCCGGTCGACGGCGAACGAAGTAAGCGTGGGGATGGTTTCATGTCAGCGCTCCAGCTACGGGGGACGCGGTCAGGAAGCGTCCCGGCAAATACGGTTCGATCTCGATGGGCGGCCGCTCGCCGGCCATCAGCGCGGCGACGAGCCGCGCGCTGCCCGGCGCGGTCGTCACGCCGAGCCCTTCGTGCCCGACCGCGAGCCACACGCCCGGCCGCGCCGGGTGCTCGCCGAGCAGCGGCAGGCCGTCGGGACTCGCGGAGCGAAAGCCGGTCCAGGCACGGATGCCGTTCAGGTCGGCCAGCGCAGGCAGATAGCCGACCGCGCGGCGCAGCATGCGCGCGAGCACGGGCGGCTCGACCTGCGCGTCCTCGGTGTCGAACTGGCGCGACGAGCCGATCAGCAACTGACCGGTCGGCCGCGGCTGCACGTTGAACGCGACCGACGTGCCGTCGCTCGCGTGCGCGCTCGCCGCATAGCCCAGCTCGACGAGCTGGTGCGACACATGGCCCGGATAGCGGTCGGTAATCAGCAGATGCCCTTTTTTCGGGCGCAGCGGCAATTCGGGCAGCAGCGTACGCGCCGCGACGCCGTTCGCGACCACCACGCGCTCCGCGCGCAGCACGTCGCCGCTTGCGAGCGTCACGCTCGGGCCATCGACCGCGACGGCCCGCTCGCGGCGCACCGTGACGCGCGGCGCGCGCTGCAGCAGCCAGTTCGCGGTGACGGGTGCGTAGAGAATCGCGTCGCCCGGAATCTTCAGCGCGCCGCCGAGGCCCGCGCGCAGCATCGGCTCCAGTTGCGCGAGCGCCGCCGCGTCGATCAGCTCGCCGGCCACGCCGTGCGCGGCGAGCGTCGCCTGCTTCGCGCGCGCCAGATCCATCTCGTGCGCATCGGCCGCGAGCCACAGCGTGCCGCAGTTGCGGTATGCGCAGCCGTCGGGCATCTCGCCACTCAACGCGCGCCACAGTTCGATCGAGTAATGGCTCAGCGCGAGCTCCGCCGCGTTGTCGTCCATCGCGACGAGGTGCCCCATGCCCGCGCCGGTCGCGCCGCCGCTCGCGTCGTCGACGACGAACACGCGCAGCCCGCGCTGCGCGAGTTCGTGCGCGCACGCCGCGCCGACGATGCCGGCGCCGATCACGACGACGTCGGTCTTCGTTTCGCTCACGACCCGATGCCCCAGCCGAACGGATCGTCTTCCTCGATCAGCAGCGTCGCTTCCGCGCTCAGGTGCGCGCTGCCGCGAATCGTCGGCACGATGCCGCCGTCGGCCCGTTCGTAGCTCGCGTGAAACACGCTGCCGATCACGCTCGCCTGCCGCCACACGGCGCCCGGTGCGAGCTTGCCGTCGGCCGCGAGGCACGCGAGCTTCGCGCTCGTGCCGGTGCCGCACGGCGAACGGTCGTACGCGAGGCCCGGGCACAGCACGAAGCTGCGGCTGTCGTGCTCGGGATCGTCGGCGAACAGCTCGATGTGGTCGATCTCGCCGCCGTTCGCGCCGGTGATGCCCGCGCGTTCGAGCCCTTCGCGCACGGCCGACGTATACGCGGTGAGCGCCGCGACGTTGTCGCCGGCGACGCGCTGCCCGTGGTCGCTGATCAGGAAGAACCAGTTGCCGCCCCACGCGATGTCGCCCTTCACGGGGCCGTATCCCGGCACGTCGAGCGCGACGCCCTGCGCGTGGCGATACGCGGGCACGTTGCGCACGCTGACCGACAGGTCGTCGTGCAGCGTCGCCTCGACGGTGCCGACCGGCGTCTCGATCCTGTGCACGCCCGGCGCGATGCGTCCCATGTGATGCAGCGTGCGCACGACGCCGATCGTGCCGTGCCCGCACATCCCGAGATAGCCGCTATTGTTGAAGAAGATCACGCCGGCCGCCGCGTCGGGCGCTACCGGGTCGCACAGCAGCGCGCCGACCAGCACGTCGCTGCCGCGCGGCTCGAGGATGCACGCGGTGCGGTAACGGTCGTGCTCGCGCGCGAGCACGTCGCGCCGCTCGGCCATCGTGCCGTTGCCGAGCGACGGAAAGCCGGACACGACGAGCCGAGTGGGTTCGCCGCCCGTGTGCGAATCGATGATCTGGATGCGCTTCATCATGAGCCGTCCGAAGTGGGGAAAGGAGCATAGCTTCCTCCGTCGCGCGTCCGTCCGCTTGTGGCTTTTCGATGAGGACGACGACGAAATCGGCATAGTGCGATGCGCCCCTCCCGCCCCTGCCGGCCACTGTGCCGATTTCGTCATTTTGCTCCGCGATACGACTCAAGCGTGATGGGCGTTTGCGCGGCGATACTGGTTGCCACACCGACACACCCGTCGGCCGACCGATACGAACGTAGGAGATTTCAGTGAGCCGAAACGCCATTCAGTGGACCGGGGTTTTCCCGGCCGTCAGCACCCAGTTCAAGCCGGACTTTTCCCTCGACATCGACGCCACGCACCGCGTGGTCAAGAACCTGGTGAACGACGGCGTGTCGGGCCTCGTGGTCTGCGGCACGGTCGGCGAAAACACGTCGCTGTCGACGAGCGAGAAGCTGCAGGTCATCGAGGCCGCACGCGACGCGGCCGGCGGCAAGATTCCGGTGATCGCCGGCATCGCCGAATTCACGACCGAATTCGCGCGCAACACGGTGCGCGAAGCGCAGCGCGTCGGCGTCGACGGCGTGATGGTGATGCCCGCGCTCGTCTACTCGGCGAAGCCGCACGAAACCGCCGCGCACTTCCGCGCGGTCGCGACGAGCACCGACCTGCCGGTGATGGTCTACAACAACCCGCCGATCTACAAGAACGACGTGACGCCCGACGTGCTGATCGCGTTGCAGGATTGCGAGAACATCGTCTGCTTCAAGGATTCGTCGGGCGATACGCGCCGCTTCATCGACCTGCGCAATGCGGTCGGCGATCGCTTCGTGCTGTTCGCGGGCCTCGACGACGTCGTGGTCGAGAGCATCGCGGTCGGCGCGGAAGGCTGGGTGTCGGGCATGTCGAACGCGTTCCCGAAGGAAGGCGAGACGCTGTTCCGCCTCGCGAAGCAGAAGCGCTTCGACGAAGCGCTCGCGCTGTATCGCTGGTTCATGCCGCTGCTGCACCTCGACGCACGCCCCGACCTCGTGCAGTGCATCAAGCTGTGCGAAGAGCTGGTCGGCCGCGGCAGCGCGATCACGCGCCCGCCGCGCCTCGCGCTGCAAGGCGACACGCTCGCGGAAGTGAAGGCCATCGTCGCGAAGGCGCTCGAAACGCGCCCGGCGCTGCCCGACGTCGGTCTCTGATCGACGCCCCTGCGGCGGCGCGCGGGCTTGCCCCTGTTCGTCGCCGTCCGCGGTCCGGCATGGCCTGCGGGCCCGTTCACCGGCGGCGCCAGCCCGCGCCGCCGGTGAACGGGTCGCGGCCCGCCCCGGTCGTTCGAACCGGGCGACGCCGGCCGGCAGGCGTGCGCGCTGCTCCGTCGGAGCGCGCCACGCGCGCCTGCACCGACATTCCCCAGGAGACAAGCCCATGCCAGGCCAAGGCAACGCACACCCGTCTGTCCCGCTTTCCCGTTCCGCGCACCCCGGCGCGGGTCACGGCAAGTTCAAGAAACAGCTGTCGCTGACCGATCTCACGTTCATCGGTCTCGGCGCCATTTTCGGTTCGGGGTGGCTGTTCGCCGCGAGTCACGTGTCGACGATCGCGGGCCCGGCCGGCATCTTCTCGTGGCTGCTCGGCGGCTTCGCGGTGCTGCTGCTCGGCATCGTCTACTGCGAACTCGGCGCCGCGCTGCCGCGCGCGGGCGGCGTGGTGCGCTACCCGGTGTTCTCGCACGGCCCGCTGCTCGGCTACCTGATGGGCTTCATCACGCTGATCGCGTTCTCGAGCCTGATCGCGATCGAAGTCGTCGCCGCGCGCCAGTACGCGGCCGCATGGTTTCCGGGGCTGACGGTCGAAGGATCGAGCGACCCCACCACGCTCGGCTGGCTCGTGCAGGCCGCGCTGCTCTGCTTCTTCTTTTACCTGAACTATTCGAGCGTGAAGACGTTCGCGAAGGCGAACAACATCATCAGCATCTTCAAGTTCATCGTGCCGCTGTCGGTGATCGCGGTGCTGTTCACGTTCTTCAAGCCCGCGAACCTGACCGTGCGCGGCTTCGCGCCGTTCGGCATGCCGGGCATCGAGATGGCCGTGTCGGCCGGCGGCATCATTTTCGCGTATCTCGGGCTCACGCCGATCGTGTCGGTCGCGAGCGAGGTGCGCAATCCGCAGCGCACGATCCCGATCGCGCTGATCCTGTCGATCCTGCTGTCGACGCTGATCTACGTGCTGCTGCAACTCGCGTTCATCGGCAGCATCCCGACGGCCATGCTCGCCGCCGGCTGGCACGACGTGAGCAAGGCGTTCTCGCTGCCGTACCGCGACATCGCCCTCGCGCTCGGCGTCGGCTGGCTCGCGGTGATGGTCGTCGCCGACGCGATGATCTCGCCGAGCGGCTGCGGCAACATCTACATGAACGCGACGCCGCGCGTGGTCTACGGCTGGGCGAAGACGGGCACCTTCTTCAAGGTGTTCACGCGCGTCGACGAAGCGTCGGGCATCCCGCGCGCGGGCCTGTGGCTCACGTTCGGCCTCGCGATCTTCTGGACGCTGCCGTTCCCGTCGTGGGAAGCGCTGATCAACATCGTGTCGGCGGCGCTGGTACTCAGCTATGCGGTCGCCCCGGTGTCGGTCGCCGCGCTGCGCCGCACCGCGCCCGACCTGCCGCGGCCGTTCCGCGCCAGCGCGTTCGGCCTCACCGGCCCCGCGTCGTTCGTGATCGCCGCGTTGATCGTCTACTGGTCGGGCTGGAGCACGGTGTCCTGGCTGCTCGGCCTGCAGATCGTGATGTTCGCGATCTATCTCGCGTGCCGCCGCTGGGTGCCGACCGCGCACCTGAGCCTCGCCGAGCAGGTGCGTTCGTCCGCGTGGCTGATCGCGTTCTATGCGGCGATGATCGTGCTGTCGTATCTCGGCGGCTTCGGTGGCACCGGCCGGCTCGCGCATCCGTACGACACGGTCGTCGTCGCGGCCGTCGCGCTCGTCATCTACTACTGGGGCGCAAACACCGGCGTGCGCACCGACAAGCTGCAACTCGACGACGACGAGGATTGACGCGCGCGCCCTTCTCCCTTCCAGCGGCCGGGCGCAGCACGCCCGGCCCGGCTTTTTTCCGAGGAAAACCATGCAACTCACAGGTCAGCTCCTGATCGGCCAGTCGGCCGTCGCCGGACAGAACGGCACTCTCCATGCGATCGCCGCCGCCACCGGCGCACCGCTCGAACCGGCGTTCGGCGGCGCGAGCCTGCACGATCTGGAAACGGCGTGCGCACTCGCCGACGACGCGTTCGACACCTATCGCGAAACGTCGCTCGACGCACGCGCCGCGTTCCTCGACGCGATCGGCCGCCACATCATGGCGCTCGGCGACGACCTGATCGAGCGCTGCGTCGTCGAAACGGGGCTGCCGCGCGCGCGCATCGAAGGCGAACGCGGCCGCACGGTCGGCCAGCTCGCGCTGTTCGCGTCGCTCGTGCGGGACGGCGGTTTTCTCGACGCCCGCATCGACCCGGCGCGCCCCGAACGCAAGCCGCTGCCGCGCGTCGACCTGCGCCTACGCAACGTCGCGGTCGGGCCGGTGGCCGTGTTCGGCGCGTCGAACTTCCCGCTCGCGTTCTCGGTGGCCGGCGGCGACACGGCGTCGGCGCTCGCGGCCGGCTGCCCGGTGATCGTCAAGGCGCATTCCGCGCATCCGGGCACGTCGGAACTCGTCGGCCGCGCGATCCAGCAGGCCGCGCGCGAATGCGGGATGCCGGCCGGCGTGTTCTCGCTGCTGTTCGACGCATCGCGCGAGATCGGCCAGGCGCTCGTCGCCGATCCGCGCATCAAGGCGGTCGGCTTCACCGGGTCGCGTCGCGGCGGCGTCGCGCTGATGCATATCGCGGCTGCGCGCCCCGAGCCGATCCCCGTCTATGCGGAAATGAGCTCGATCAACCCGGTGCTGCTGTGTCCCGCCGCGCTCGACGCACGTCACGATGCGATCGCGCCGCAGTTCGTCGCGTCGCTCACGCTCGGCGCCGGCCAGTTCTGCACGAACCCGGGCCTCGTGCTGGCGGTCGACGGCCCCGCGCTGCGCGCGTTCGAAGCCGCAGCGGCCGACGCCGTACGCGCCGTCGCCGCCCAGACGATGCTGACACCGCCCATCCATGCGAGCTACGCGCAAGGCGTCGCGGCGCTGCGCGATCACTCGGCCGTCGCGCTGCTGGCCGAAGGCGTCGAAGGCGGCCGCCATCAGGCGCGCGCGGCGCTGCTCGCAACCTCTGCGGACGCATTCATCGCCCACCCCGAATTGCGCGACGAAGTGTTCGGTCCCGCGTCGCTGATCGTGCGCTGCCCGGACACCGACACGCTGCATCGTGTGCTGAAATCGCTCGAAGGCCAGTTGACGATCGCCGCACACATCGCCGACGGCGACGCGGCGCTGTTCGCCGCGCTGCGTCCGACGCTCGAACGCAAGGCCGGCCGCATTCTGGTCAACGGCTTCGGCACGGGCGTCGAGGTCGGCCATGCGATGGTGCACGGCGGCCCGTTCCCGGCGACGTCCGACACGCGCACGACGTCCGTCGGCGCCCGCGCGATCGAGCGCTTCCTGCGGCCCGTGTCGTACCAGGACGTGCCGGACGCGCTGCTGCCGGACGCGATCCGCAGCAGCAATCCGCTGCACGTGCCGCAACGCATCGACGGCGTGCCCGCCCCGCGCGAGGTGAACCATGGCTGACCACACCACCGAAGTCGTCCTGTCGCTCGATGAAGTCCACGCGCTCGCGTTGCGCGTGCTGACGCACCATGGGATGTCCGACGCGCATGCGCGCGCCATCGCGAACGTGATCACGCAGGGCCAGCGCGACGAATGCCATTCGCACGGCGTGTACCGGCTGCTCGTCTGCGTGCGGTCGCTGAAGAAAGGCAAGGTCGATCCGCAAGCCGTGCCGACGCTGCGCCGGCTGTCGTCGTCGATCGTCGCGGTCGATGCGCATCGCGGCTTCTCGCTGCTGAGCTTCGAGACCGGGCTGCCCGTGCTGGTCGAGATGGCGAAGCAGCACGGCATCGCCGCGATGGCGATCAACCACTGCTATCACTTCTCCGCGCTGTGGCCCGAGGTCGAGGCGATCGCGGCCGAAGGGCTGGTCGGCATCGCGATGAACCCGAGCCACAGCTGGGTCGCGCCGGAAGGCGGCCGCGAACCGGTGTTCGGCACCAACCCGATCGCGTTCGCGTGGCCGCGCCCGGGCGGCGAGCCGTTCGTGTTCGATTTCGCGACGAGCGCGATCGCGCGCGGCGACATCGAGCTGCACGCGAAGCAAGGCAAGGCGATTCCGTCGCACTGGGCGATCGACGCGGACGGTCAGCCGACCACCGACCCGAAGGCCGCGCTGCAAGGCGCGATGCGCACGTTCGGCGGCCACAAGGGTTCGGCGCTCGCGGCGATGGTCGAGCTGCTCGGCGGCGCGCTGATCGGCGACATGACGAGCCGGGAATCGATGGACTTCGACGAGGGCGTCGGCGCGACGCCGTGCCACGGCGAACTCGTGATCGCGTTCGATCCGAAGGTATTTCTCGGCGACGAGCTCGACACGGGGCTCGCGCGCGGCGAGCGGATGTTCGAATCGATCGTCGCGCAGGGCGCGCGGCTGCCGTCGCAACGACGCTTCGACGCCCGCGCGCGCAGCATCGCGAACGGCGTGCGGATTCCGAAGCCGCTGTACGACGAGATCCTGACGCTGCTCGACTGACGCACGCTCGAGCGGCACGGCGCGGCTTCATCGTCGGCGGGACGGGCGAGGAAGCCGCCGTCCGGCTGCGCTGAAGATGGCGTGCGTCCCGTTTCGGGCCCGGCGCGCTTGGCGCACGCGGCCGCTGCCCGGCTCGCGCCCCCACCGCCCGCCCGCTTCCGCCGGCGCCGCAGGCCCGTCGGCTGTGGGATAATCGCGGAGTTTGCCCAGGGCGCAGCTCAAGAGGTTGTTCGCACGGGCGCGAGAGAGGCCTTTATTCCCGTGCCTCCACCCTTTTCCCGCGATATTTCTTCAGCCATCACCATGCCCACTTACCGCTCCAAAACCTCTACCGCCGGCCGCAACATGGCAGGTGCGCGCTCGCTGTGGCGCGCCACCGGCATGAAAGACGACGATTTCTCGAAGCCGATCATCGCGGTCGTCAACTCGTTCACGCAATTCGTGCCCGGGCACGTGCACCTGAAGGATCTCGGCCAGCTCGTCGCGCGCGAGATCGAGGCCGCCGGCGGCGTCGCGAAGGAATTCAACACGATCGCGGTCGACGACGGCATCGCGATGGGCCACGACGGCATGCTGTACTCGCTGCCGAGCCGCGACATCATCGCCGACTCGGTCGAATACATGGTGAACGCGCACTGCGCGGACGCGATGGTGTGCATCTCGAACTGCGACAAGATCACGCCGGGGATGCTGATGGCCGCGATGCGCCTCAACATTCCGGTGATCTTCGTGTCGGGCGGCCCGATGGAAGCCGGCAAGACGCGCCTCGCGAACCCGGTCACCAAGACCGTCGAACTGAAGAAGCTCGACCTCGTCGACGCGATGGTGATCGCGGCCGACCAGTCGTATTCGGACGCCGACGTCGCCGAAGTCGAACGCTCGGCCTGCCCCACCTGCGGCTCGTGCTCGGGCATGTTCACCGCGAACTCGATGAACTGCCTGACCGAAGCGCTCGGCCTGTCGCTGCCCGGCAACGGCACGGTGGTCGCCACGCACGCCGATCGCGAACAGTTGTTCAAGCGCGCGGGCCGCCGCATCGTCGAACTGACGCGCCAGCACTACGAGCAGGACGACGAACGCGTGCTGCCGCGCTCGGTCGGCTTCAAGGCGTTCGAGAACGCGATGACGCTCGACATCGCGATGGGCGGCTCGACCAACACGATCCTGCACCTGCTCGCGATCGCGCAGGAAGCCGGCATCGACTTCACGATGAAGGACATCGACCGCCTGTCGCGCACCGTACCGCAGCTGTGCAAGGTCGCGCCGAACACGAACAAGTACCACATCGAGGACGTCCACCGCGCAGGCGGCATCATGGCGATCCTCGGCGAGCTCGAGCGCGCCGGCAAGCTGCACACCGACGTGCCGACCGTCCACGCGCCGACGCTGAAGGATGCGCTCGACCAATGGGATATCGTCCTCACGCAGGACGACGCGGTCCGCACGTTCTACCTGGCCGGCCCGGCCGGCATCCCGACGCAGGTCGCGTTCAGCCAGAACACGCGCTGGCCGAGCCTCGATCTCGACCGCGCCGAAGGCTGCATCCGCTCGTACGAGCATGCGTTCTCGAAGGAAGGCGGCCTCGCGGTGCTGACGGGCAACATCGCGCTCGACGGCTGCGTCGTGAAGACGGCCGGCGTCGACGAGAGCATCCTCGTGTTCGAAGGCTCCGCTCATGTGACCGAATCGCAGGACGAAGCGGTCGAGAACATCCTGAACGACAAGGTCAAGGCCGGCGACGTGGTGATCGTGCGCTACGAAGGCCCGAAGGGCGGCCCGGGCATGCAGGAAATGCTCTACCCGACCAGCTACATCAAGTCGAAGGGGCTCGGCAAGGCGTGTGCGCTGCTGACGGACGGCCGGTTCTCGGGCGGTACGTCGGGCCTGTCGATCGGCCACTGCTCGCCGGAAGCGGCAGCGGGCGGCGCGATCGGCCTCGTGCGCGACGGCGACCGGATCCGCATCGACATTCCGAACCGCACGATCGACGTGCTGGTGTCGGACGAGGAACTGGCGCGCCGCCGCGAAGAGCAGAACGCGAAGGGCTGGAAGCCGGCGCAGCCGCGTCCGCGCAAGGTGTCCGCCGCGCTGAAGGCATACGCGAAGCTGGTCATGTCGGCCGACAAGGGCGCCGTGCGCGATCTGTCGCTGCTCGACGACTGACGACGCATGCGACGGGCGACCGGTGGCGTCTTGCCCCGCCGCGCTTGCCCAGTCAAAAAGCCGCTCTCCGGAGCGGCTTTTTTTCGTCTGGCGCCGGAAAATCCGCGGCACCGACGCCATCAGTGACGGAGTTCGTCGGGACCGCCACCTCCACCGCCGCCGTGGTTGCCCCCGCCGTTTCCGCCGCCTTGCGGCCGCGCATAACCGCCGCCACCCCAGCCGCCCTGGCGCGCGGGCTGAGGCATCGTGCGGCCCTCGCCGCCCGGTGCGGGCGACGGGTGCAGCACGGCCGGCGGCGGATTGGCCGGACGCGCATTGCCCGATCCGCCCGGCATCGGCGTCGGCGCCGCCGGGCTGGCCGGGCGCGCATTACCCATCCCGCCCGGCATCGGCGTGGGCGCCGGTGTCGGCGCAGCCGGCGGCGGCACGCGGTTCGCGCCATTCCAGCCGCCACGCGTGGCCGACGGCCGCGTGTCATGCACGGGCGGCGAGCCGCCCGGCGCGACCTGCAGCGGCGCGCCCGGTTGCGGACGCCCTTGCGCCGGCGGCATGCCGCCGGGGCCGAGCCTCGGCTCCGCACGATGCGCCCAACGATCGCGGTCGGGATACCACGGGCGATGCCGGTAATAGCGATCCCAGTACGCGCCGATCGCGAACCCGGTCACCGGCACGCCGATGATCGCGCCGTATTCGAGCAGCGGCACGTAGCTGCCCTGGTACGGATAGTCGAGCAACTGCGCATCGATCCAGCCGCGCACGCCCGGCAGGGCGACGTCGCACCACGTGTAGTCGCTCAGGCAACCGAAGACGTCGAGCGCGGTGCCGGGCGGAATCTGCGCGACCACCGGATAATCGGGCGCCGGCCCGGCAAACAGCTCGGCCGGCGAATTCGTGTAAGCGCTGCTCTGCGCATCGGCGACGCCCGGCGCGGCCGCGAGGCCGGCCAGGACGACGCACAGACTTCGGACAATCGTGTTCCTCATGATGCTCTCCCGCGCAACGTCGCCGCGCGCCGGTCAGTGCCGATGGCCGCCGCCCCAGTGGCCGCCACCCCAATGT